>JBCCZQ010000001.1:0-103187 GCA_039187315.1 Planctomycetota bacterium
CCAAGAACGCGCCCCGCGCAGCGGCGGCGGCGGTGGTGGTGGCGGCGGTTACCGCGGTGGCGGCGGCGGCGGTGGCAACCGCGGCGGCGGCTGGTAACGCACAAAGACGCTAGCTCGCGCCTTCCGCGCGGACCATCCACGTCCAATACACACCACGGCCGGCAATCACCGGCCGTTTTCGTGCGCGCGCGGTCGGCCGATCAGCCCGATTCGCAGGCCGCCTTGATATCGACCAGATCGTCCCGGATGCACTTCTCGAGGTGCTTCGTCATCGCCGAGAACAGCGTGCCCAGGACCCTGGCCGAGAGCGTCTCGGGCGTGCCCTGGAAGCGCATGGTCAGGCGTGTGCCGGCTTCGGTCGGTTCGAACTCGAAGCGGGTGTCGTAGCGGGTGCCGTGGGAACGGGCCTCGACGCGGTAGGCGTTGGGCGGGTCAAAGGCGGTGATCCACATCTCCTCTTTGGCCTCGCGGCCGAACATGATCCGCGTTTCTCGCCAGCGCGTGCCCTCGCCGACAGGGCCCTCGCTGAGCATCTCGACGCTCTTGATGCCCTCGACACGCTCGGCAGCACCCGGGATGTCGCTCGCAACCCCGAAGACATGTTCGACCGGGCTGGCGATCTCAATAGAGCAGGTCAGCGGCTTCATGGCTTCAGCCTATAGGCTGTACGGGTGGGTCTGCCAGAGAAAGCCCACCACGCAGGAACGGGAGGCAGGAACGATGGCGGCAAAAAAGAGATTCGGACGCATGATCGGTATCGGGTTGGTGCTCGCAGGGCTTCTGTCTGCCGAGACGGCGTCTGCGCAGGGGCCGTATGTCGGTGTGTCGCGTCCCTCGGATGTCCGCGAGCTGGCGTTTAGCGTCCGCGGGAAGGTGACGGAGGTAATCGCCAAGCCGGGTGACCGGGTCGAAGCGGGCGCGATGCTGATCCGGCTCGACGACGCGGTGCAGCGTTCGACGCTGTCGCTGTCCGAGTCGCAAGCCGCGGACACCACGGGCGTCGAGCTTGCGCGGCTCGAGGTCGCGTTCCGGGACGAGGAGCTGGCGATCACGCGCGACTCGGCTCGCCAGGGCGGCGCGAACGAGCAGGATGTCCGCGAAGCGGTGTTCGCCGCCGACCGCGCGAAGGTGCAGCTCGTCGCGGCCGAGAACGACATGGCCCAGCGGCTGCTGACCGTCGAGCGCGAGCGGGCCCGGCTCGATGAGCTGCGCATCGCAGCGCCCATCGCCGGCGACATTGTGCAGACACACAAGCTCGAGGGCGAGACCGTGGATGAGCTGACCACGGTCATTACGCTGGTGAACATCGAGACGCTGGAGATCGATTTCCCGGTCCCGCCGACTGTCTCGCGCGGGCTGCAAGTGGGCGACCCAGCGACGGTGGTCTGGGAGGACATCGAGGCCGATCCGGTGACCGACGCCAGAGTGGTGCTGATCCCAGCGACCGGCGATCCGACTGTCCGCGAGGTCAGCGTGCGGATCGAGGTGCCCAACCCGGACCGGCTTCCGAGCGGGCTGCACGCCCGGATCACGCTCCGGCCCGAGGATCGTGGCGGGTGAAGGCTGCTCCGTCGTGGTGCCGCTGGGTGTGAGAGAACCGTTTCTGGGTGCAGGCGTATGGACAACGGGGATGGATGCCCGCGGGGGCCGTGAATACCCTGCGGCGGGCCGGCGAGCATTCGTTGGCCCGGTGAGGCCCGCCCGGTGGGATCGTCCCGGTGGGAGAGGCTGGGCCCGCCCGCCGCGAATCCAGGCCCGCGCCGGCGAACGCCGGGCGGACGCCGCCACCCTTGCGAGAACACCCCCCATGGCCGAACAGCCCCAGCAGCAGCAGGTCCAGCTCCGCATCGACGAGAGCAAGATGACCACGACCTACTCGAACACGCTCCGGACATCGACGACCGGTGACGAGGTCGTGCTTGACTTCGGCGTCAACCTGCCGATGCAGGGCCCCGACGGGCAGCCGGCGATGAACTTCTCGGTCGGCAGCCGAGTTGTGATGAACTGGCCCGCGGCGAAGCGGCTGGCAATCAGTCTGGGCCAAGTGATCCGCCGGTACGAAGAGCACAACGGCGAGATCCAGATCCAGACCGCCCCGCCGGCGCAGCAGGCACCGGCGCCGGAGCCGAGCGAGGGCTGAAGCCCATCGGCTTCAGGGATACGAGCGAGGCGCGCTGACCGACGATGACCGCACCGCAACTGAGTCAGCCCGATGCCGCACGCGCCGAGCCGGGCGGCGGGATCACGCAGCCGGGGGGGCTGTCGAGGCGCGATGAGCGGCAGGCCTTCCTGCGTGCGCTGCTGCGGCTGCAGTGCGAGACCGTCGGGGGGGAAGCGGGTCTGGTCGTGCTGCGGCAAGGCCCTTCGCGTCAGGGCGGCGTGGCGGCGACGTACGAAGACCCGTCCGCAGCACCACTGACGCAGCGCACGGCCGAGGCCCTCGCGGCGATCGGCGCACGCGCCGGTGATGGCGGCGGGACCCCGCTCGCTGAGCCGATCACGATCGACGATGCGACCGGCCTCTACGCCCCCACCGCCACGCACACCGCGCTGGCGGTGCCGCTGCGAGCCGAATCGCGTGTCGAGGGCGCGGCGGTGGTGCTGGCACGGCGAGGGCTCGACGATTCGGAATCCGCGCTCGAGACGCTGGGGCTCACGACAGCGAAGTTCGAGGCGTTCCTCTGGCGTCAGTCGGCGGTGCAGGAGGCCGAGCACAAGCTGATCCTTAAGGAAACGCTCGAGCTGCTCGACCGCGCGCAGCAGGGTGCGACCGCGGCGGCCATGGCGTCGGTGATGTGCGATGAGTTGCGCCGACGCTTCGCCTGCACACGCGTCTCGATCGGCCTGCTCAAGGGCGACCACGTGCGGATCGTCGCGATCAGCGGCGCGGAGGATCTGGACGCCAAATCGCCCGCGGTCGAGGCGCTCGAGGGCGCGATGGAAGAGGCCGCGCTGCAGGACGCGGAGGTGCACTACCCGCTCAGCGAAGCCGATGAAGCCGATCCCGCCAAGCGCCGGGTGATCCACGAGCACGCGCGGCTCAGCGAGGCCTTCGGTCCCTCTGCGATCCTGAGCCTGCCGCTGCGGCTGGACGGCGGGCTGATCGGATCGATGGTGCTCGAACGCGACCCGTCCGACCCGTTCCCGCCGGGTTCGCTCTCGCTGCTGCGGCTAGTCGCGGAGTTCGTCGGGCCGGCGGTGCACACGAGGCGGCTGGCGGATCGGCGAGCACCCGCGGTGCTGCGCGACGATGCGGTAGATCTCGGCGCCGCGATAGTCGGCCCCCGTCATACGGTCAAAAAGCTGATCGCCGGCGTCGTGCTGCTGGTGATCGTGCTCGCGGCCATCGTGCCGATACCGGCGCGGATCAGCGCCCCGATGGAACTCCGCGCGACGGTCTCGCGGGCGATCGTCCCGCCGTTCGCGGGCTACCTGGCGTCGTCGGCGGTGCGCCCTGGCGACGGTGTAGCCGAGGGTGATCTGCTCGCAGTGATGGCGACGGATGAACTGGAACTGAACCTAGCCGAGAACGAAGCCAGGCGGGAGACGCTTCTGGCCAGGCGTGACGATGCGCTGGCCAGGGGTGAGCGCTCGACCGCCCGGCAGATCCAGGCCGAGATCGACGAGGTAACCGCGGGCGCCGGCCTGCTGCGCGAGCGGCTCGAGGCCTCAGAACTGCGAGCGCCGATCACGGGTGTGATCAGCCAGGGCGACCTGGAGCGGCTCGCAGGCGCCCCGGTCGATGCGAGCCAGATCCTCCTTGAGGTCGTCGGCGAGGGGACGACCGCGATCCTTGAGGTGCCCGAATCCTCGGTTGATCGGGTGAAGGTCGGCCAGGCGGGCTGGATCTCCGCCCGTGGGGAGCCAGGGCGGCGGATCTCGGTCGAGGTCGTGCGCATCAACCCGGTGGCGCAGGTGCGCGATGCCCGGAGCGTCTACCTCGTCGAGGCGCGCATCACCGACCCGGATCGCGCGGCGGCGCTCCGCCCCGGTATGACGGGCAGCGCCCGCCTGCGGGCGGGATGGTCAACAACGCTGTGGGAGCTGGGCCGACCGGTGGTCGATGCCCTGCGGATGAGGCTGTGGTGGTAACGGCGAGGACAGCGCTGTGAGCCGGGTACACGCTCGCATCTCGGGCCGGCAGGTCTGGCGCGACCCGGTCGGGCAGACGTTCAGCGACGTGTGGTACCGCGTGTCGCCGACACGGCCACGGCTGAGCGTGCACGCCCGGTTCGTCCGGCAGCGGCACGGGCCGACGGTCAGCTACGTCGTCGAGGATCCCGCGGGCGGGCACTATTACCGCGTGAGCGAATCGGCGCGGTTCTTCGTGGGCATGCTCGACGGGCATCGGACGGCGGAGGACGCGTGGCGCGCCTGCCTGGCGCAGCTCGGCGACGAAGCGCCTACGCAGAAGGAGTGCCTGGAACTGCTCGCCCAGCTGCAGCTGTTCGGCCTGCTCGCCGGCGAGCAGCCGCTGGATCCTTCGCTGATCGAGGAACGCCAGCGTCGGTTCCGCACGCAGCGGATCCGCAAGCGCACAGGCAACTGGCTGTTCTTCCACATCCCGCTGTTCAACCCGGAGCCTTGGCTGCGTTCTTCGGCGGGGCTGTGGCGGATCGTCTGGGGCCTGCCCGGTGCGCTGGGGCTTGTCGCGCTGCTGGGCTGGGCCGGTTTCGAGCTTGTAGGACACCTCGACAGGCTGGGCAGCTCTCTCAACGCCGTGCTGGACCCGGCGAACCTGATCTGGCTGGGCGTGCTCTTTCTGGGTATCCGGCTGCTGCACGAATTGGGGCACGCGACCGCGTGCAAAGCGATGGGCGGGCGGTGCACGGAGATTGGCGTGATGATGATCGCGTTCATCCTGCCGCTGCCCTACTGCGACGCGAGCAGCTCGTGGCGGTTCCCGGAGACCTGGAAGCGGGTGCTGGTCGCGTGCGGCGGGATGATCGTCGAGATCGCGCTGGCCGCGGTCGCGGTGCTCGTCTGGGCCGCTTCGGAGCCCGGCCTTGCTCGGACGCTCGGCTTCAATGTGATGATCATCTCGGGCGTGACGACGCTGCTGTTCAACATCAACCCGCTGCTGCGCTACGACGGATACTACATCCTCTGCGACCTGGCGGGCTCGCCGAATCTCGCGACCCGTGCCAAGCAGCTCTGGCACACGCTGGTGATCCACAGGGCTTACGGCGCTCGGCATACACGCGCCCCCTTCGTCCGCGATGCCGGCGAGGCGAGGCTGATGTACACCTACCACGCGCTGGCCGTGCCATACCGGCTCTTCATCGTGCTCTCGATCCTGCTGATCATCATGGGGCAGTACCTGACGGTCGGGCTCGTGCTCGCCGCGGTCTTTGGATTTATGTGGCTTGTGCTCCCCGTGCTCATGGGCGCATGGTTCCTGGTATCAAGCCCGAAGCTGATCGGCCGACGGGTGCGTGCGATCGGCGTGACGGCTGCGGTCCTCGGCCCGATCGTTGCGGCACTGGCGCTCGCCCCTCTGCCCCGCGCAGCACGCGCCCCGGCCGTCATCGACTGGTCGTCGCTGACGCCTGTCCGCGCCGAGGCCTCGGGCTATCTGTCATCGGTCGAGGTCCGTCCCGGCGAATCGGCCGAGTCGGGTCAGGTCGTCGCGGTCCTATCGAACCCGACGCTCAAAGCGGAAGCGTTGCAGGCCGAGGCCCGCGTCCGTCGCGCGGCTGCCTTGCTGCGGGATGCGCAGGCGCGGGGCTCGTCCGAGGTGCGTGTCGCGGAGATCGAGCTCCGCCGCGCGGAGCGTGTCGCGCAGGATCTCCGACGGCGCGTCGAGGCGCTGTCGATCACATCGCCCGCGGCAGGATCGCTCGCGGTGCCCCGCGGCCCAGGGATGGCGCTCGAGCAGTCGATCGGCCGGTTCGTCAAGCAGGGAGAGATCATCGGGTTCGTGCTGCCCGAGGGCGACGCGGCGGTCCTCGCGGTCGTGACCGACGCCCAGGCGCCGCTGCTGCTTCCGACGCTGTCCGACGGGGATGAAACGATCGCGACGGTTCGGCTGCGCGGATCGGCCGAGCAGGCGTTCGAAGCGACCGTGCGGCGTGTCTGGCCCGCGGGCACGCGCGAGATCCCGACGCCCGCGCTGGCAGCATCGGCGGGCGGCGACATCCTCCAGGATCCGGCCGAGCCGAACCGCGCACTCAACCCGCTGACACAGATCGAGCTTGAGCCGGTGCACGGCCGTGACGGCGCGCTGCCCGCGATGCTGCACGGGCGACGGGGGGTCGTCCGGTTCGAGCTCGAGCCCGAAGCGCTGCTGCCTCGGCTGGTTCGCCATGCGCGGCGGCTGCTGGATGCGAGGGCGGGCGTGTGAGCTCGGTCCCGTCGGACCGTCTCTGGCCCACCCTCGGGGCCGCTCCCCGGCGAGACCCGCCGCCCACCGGGGTGGATGCGGTTGGTGCTTGGCTGCACGGGCGGCTCAACCGCCGGTCGTTCCTGATCGACAGGCGCGAGCGGGCGGTACGCATCGCCGAGGCTTCGGATGATCTGCGGGACTGCGCAGAGGCCGATCTGGACGCGCATGCCGCGGCTGTCATCGACGCCGTTCGCCTGCGACCGAGCAGCCCCGAAGCGATCGATGACGCGTACGCGCTGCTGCGCGAGGTCATCCGCCGGGAGCTGGGCATCGCGCTGCACGTCGAGCAGGTCATGGGTGCCCTGGTGATGGCCGACGGCGCTGCGGCAGAGATGGCCACGGGCGAGGGCAAGACGGTGACGGCCATCCTGCCGGCGGCGCTGCTTGGCTGGCGGGGACGGGGCGTGCACGTGCTGACGGTCAACGACTACTTGGCCGGGCGCGATGCCGAGATCGTGCGCGGCCCGCTGGCACGGGTGGGGCTCGGCGTCGCTTCGATCGACAACGACACGCCGAAGCGGGAGCGCCGTGCGGCGTACGACGCGGACGTGACCTATGCCTCGGACAAGCAGCTGGTGTTCGACTATCTGCGCGATCGTCTCTTGACTCCGCTGACGGCGCGGCCCTCGTCGTGCCTGCTCGAGGAGGTCGCTCCCGATCGGGAACACACAGCGCCCGGGTGGCTTGGCCGCGTCGTCCAGCGTGGGCTGCACGCGGCGATCGTCGATGAGGCGGACTCGGTGCTGATCGATGAGGCCGTCACGCCCGCGATCATCACGGCAGACCAGACCGACGACGGTTCAGCGTCGGACGACCCGGGGCGACAGTACCGCGTGGCGGCATCATTAGCATCCGGTATGCGCGAGCGTGAGCACTACACGCTCGATCGAAGGACGCGCCACATCGAGCTGACCGACGCCGGGCGGGCGGCCGCGGAGGGGCGCCGGTCCGAGCTGCCAGGGTTCTGGGCGGGCGATCGGCGGCGCGAAGAACTCGTGCGCACCGCGCTGATCGCCAAGGAGCTGATGCTCCGCGATGATGACTACATCGTCCGCGAAGGCGCCGTCGAGATCGTCGACCGGTCGACAGGGCGTGTGCTCGAAGGACGCAAGTGGCAGCTCGGGCTTCAGCAGGCAGTCGAAGCCAAAGAGGGCCTCGAGACGAGCGAGGCGAGGCGGACGTCGAGCCGTATCAGCTATGCCCGTTTCTTCCAGCAGTACCGATACCTGAGCGGGATGTCGGGCACGCTCAGTGAGGTTCGGGACGAGCTGTGGCGGACATATCGCCTGGCTGTGGTGCCTGTGCCGACGCACCGGCCGATCGCGCGCCGCGAGAACGCAGACCGCGCGTTCGCGACGATCGAGGCCAAGCATCGGGCGGTGGTCGATCGAGCCGAGACGCTCCACGCCACCGGGCAGCCGCTGCTGATCGGTACACGGAGCGTGACCGCGAGCGAGTCGATCGCAGCCGAGCTTGCCCAGCGCGGCATCGCGTGCCGGGTGCTTAACGCAGAGCGTGAACGGGAAGAGGCCGAGATCGTCGCGGAGGCGGGCCGGCTCGGCGCGGTGACCGTGGCGACAAACATGGCCGGCCGCGGGACGGATATCAAGCTCGAGGATGGCGCCCGCGCGGCGGGCGGGCTGTGCGTGCTCGGGACCGAGCGGCATGCCGAGCGGCGCGTCGACCGTCAGCTGTTCGGCCGGTCCGGCCGCCAGGGGGACCCCGGCTCCGCGGAGATGTTCGTAAGCTTGGAAGATGACGTGATCCGTGCGCACGGCATGCCCTGGCTCGTCTGGCTCGCACGGCGTATCGCTTCGTTCCGGCCGGTGCTGTGGAAGCAGGCGCAGCTGTCTGGGTCGAGCCGGGCGCGGTCGTCCCGAACCGCTGCGGGCATGCACGAGAACTGGCTCGAAACCTCGATGCACGGCCGATCGCGCTAAGCAGGGCCCGCGCTCAGTTCAGCCCGCGGTCACCAAGCCAGTGCTCGGCATCGAGGGCTGCCTGACAACCCATGCCGGCCGCGGTGACGGCTTGGCGGTACTTGGCATCGGCGACGTCTCCGGCCGCGAAAACGCCGGGCAGGCTTGTCGCGCTGGAACGCGTTGGCAGCTCGATGTAGCCTGCGTCGTCGAATTCGAGGCCCGACTCGCGCAGGAAGCTCGTCGCGGGCGTGTGGCCGATCGCGATGAACAGCCCGCTGACGTCGAGCGTGGACTCTTCGCCCGTCACGGTGTCCTGGAGCAAGACGCCGGTGATCGACTGCTCGCCGAGCACATCGACGACGACCTTGTTCCACTCGACCGTTGCGTTCGGCTTGGAGAGGAATCGTTCCTGCATGACCTTGCTCGCGCGGAGCTCGTCGCGGCGATGGATCACGTGGACCATCGAGGCGAACTTGGTGAGGTAGACCGCCTCTTCCATAGCCGTGTCACCGCCGCCAACGACCGCCAGCGGCTTGCCCTTGAACATCGGCAGCGCACCATCGCACACCGCGCAGGCCGAGACGCCGCCGCCGGACATGGCCAGCCGCTGCTCGTTCTCAAGCCCAAGCCAGTTGGCGGTGGCACCGGTGGCGATGATGACGGCGTTAGCGCGGACGGTCTCGCCCTTGTCGGTCACGATCTCGTGCGGCGAACCGTTTTCGGAGAAGCGCACCTCGGCGATGTCACGGCCGATGACCTTGGTGCCGAAGCGCTCGGCCTGCTTCTGGAACATCTGCATCATTTCAGGGCCGGTCACACCCTCCGGGAAGCCGGGGTAGTTCTCTACGTCGGTTGTAAGCATCAGCTGTCCGCCCGGCAAGACTGGGCCGGGGTTCTGCTTCGGGATGCCGACGTACACGACGGGGTCGAGCTGGGCTCTTGCGGCATAGATGGCGGCGGTCCAGCCCGCAGGACCGGACCCGATGATGACCAGCTTCTGTACCTCGCCGTCTGCCATGCGTGAAACCCCTCGTAGAACCTCTCATGCTGCCAATCGTGATCTCGTGTGCAGCCCCCGTATGCGAACAACGCGAGAACGGTCCGTGCTATTCCGATGCACCGGTCTGCGCGAGGTAGTCGCGCGTGAGGCTCATGACCGGCGGCCAGAGCAGGTAGTCGCCGATCCGCGAGCCGCCGTTGTCGGAAACATTCTCGGCCCGATCATCATTCTGGTTTCCGCCGTGCGAGTAGAGCACGATGTCATCGCGTGTGAGCTCGATGCTGAAGTTGGCCCCGATGCGGGGGACGACGTTCATGCGGTGCCGACGGCCGCCGACGGTATCGCGCTCTGGGACGAAATAGCGCAGTTCCGGGATCTCTTCGGCGGCGCGATCGGGGTTGAACGGGTCCTCGCCGAGGTCGTTGATGTACCGCGGGCGGATGATTGCCAGCGACGAGGCAACACCGCCCGTCGCGGCCGTCTGCGCACGCAACGCCAGCGCAACACGCGTGCCGACGAGTTCGACGTGCAAGGCCCTGCGGAACTCGAACAGCGCGGTCAGGTTCGGGACAACCTCACGAATCAGCGCAAAGCGGTTCTCGTCGAGCAGCATGTACGCTGGGATGTTGCGCTGGAGCCGGTCGAACGGATCGGCGCTCCAGCGGATGCTCCAGTCCGCGTAGACGCCGTTGACCGCCTCGCGGCTCTCGGAGGCGCCGGCGTGCTGCGACGCGAGGCCGCTCCACCTTCCGGCCTCAGCGAACAGTCGCAGCGGACGTCCCGTCGCGGCCATCTCCGCGAGCGATGTCGCGAAAACACCCTCGAGCGGGCGTCCGGACGTATCGAACACACGCTGGATCAGCTGCTCCGCGGCGACGCGGTCGGCCTCGGGCACCACGAGCCGGTCGATCCGAAAGATCCCGCGATCGAGATCGAACCACTAGACCACCTCAAGCAGATCCTCGGCGGTCAGCGAGGCACCAGCCTTGAGGTCTACGTAGACCACATCGCGGATACGCGTCAGCGCATCGATCATGGTGATGTAGCCCCAGAAGACCTCGACGCCGAACGCTCGGCCGGCCAGCTGCCTGCCGAGTGCTGCGAGGCTCTGGTTGAGGCGTATCGCTTCGACAGGCTCGCCCGCGTCTTGCAGCCGCGTCGTCTCGATCGAAGCGAGCAGCCGCAGCCAGTTGAACCGTTCCATGTAGCCGAGCTGCCGGCTGGCAAGCGTCGGCGGGTCACCGAGTTCCGCGTGCATCTCGGCACGGATCCATTCGGTGGGCACGCCGCTGATGCCGTAGGGGAGCGCGAAGACCATCGCTCGGCGTGGGTTGGTCTCCTGCGTGGCCTCGGCGAGTGCATCCAGCGCCGCTCGCTGGCCGGGCTGCATCGCCCACTGGTTCGCCGCCGACCAGACGGGGCTGGTTGGAAGGATCAGCGCCGCCCGATCGGCGCGCTGCAGCAGCACCGGCGGCGGCTCGTCCATCCCGATCAGCGCCGGGATCAGCACCGCCTCGCTGCGGCGATTCTGGGGCACACGGGCGTACGCCGCGTTGATGCGGTCTGCGAAAGTGTCGGCGACGCGCGCCAGCGCCGCAGAGGGCTCCCCAGCAGCGTGCCCAGCGGGCAGGGCGAGGGCCGCCATCGCGGCACATGCCGCCAGAAGGCCGCGGAGGCGTATCGATCGTGAAAAGTGGCTTGGCATCGCGTCTGCGTCCTCCGGACAGGACATCCGCGCTTCGTGCGCGGACACATCGTGCGATGCTAGGTGTCGGGGGCCGCCTCCGCAGTCAGGAGGAGCCCGGGTGACGAGTAGATGTCTGCAGAGGGTCAGCGGCTGGTCAGGCGGAGGCCGGACGAAGCCTCGAGGCCGTCGCTTGATTCTGAATCGGAACGCTCGCCGTCGATCTGGCCGTGCATGCGATCCAGGGCTTCCTCGATGATCTGGCGGACCCGCTCGCGGCTGAGACCCATGACCGCGGCTATCTCTTTCAGAGTCATGGGCTCTTGGCCGTCCAACCCGAACCGGTAGCGGAGAATCTCGGCCTCGCGCTCATCGATCGATTCCATGAGACGCCGCAGGATGGCGACTTCCTCCTGGCGGAGCGTGCTCTGTTCTGGCGAGCCGACCCGGTGATCGGCGATCATCTCGGCGAAGCTTGTGAGCCCGTCCTCGTCACCGCCCGGCTGCTGGTTCGAGGCCTGGAACGCACGGATCGCGCGCTTAATGATCTTCGCTTTCTTGATCGGCAGGTCCATCGCCCGAGCAAGATCATCGATCCCAGGCGGGTAGCCGAGCTCGGCCTCAAGCTTGCGGCTGTGCGCTTTCCATTTCGCGATCAGCTCCACCATGTAGGCCGGGATGTGGATCGGCTGAGTGGCGTTCATGAGGGCGCGCTTGATGCCCTGCTTGATCCACCAGGAGCCGTAGGTCGAGAAACGGGCGCCCTGCGCGGGATCGAAGCCCTCGACCGCACGCATCAGGCCCACGTTGCCCTCTTCGATCAGATCCGAAAGCGGCAGGCCGCGGTTCGCGTAGTTCTTCGCGATGGCGACGACCAGGCGGAGGTTGGCACGGATCATGTGGTCGCGTGCTTCGGGGCAGTTGTCGTTGATGATCCGCCAGCCGAGCTCGCGCTCCTGCTCCGCGGTCAGCAGCGGCGTTTTCGCGATCTCACGCAGGTACAGCTGCAAGTCCGACTGGAGCTTGCCAGAGACCGACCGCTTCGAGCGTGTGCGCGCAGCACCGTCCACTGATCCCACCTTCCGCCATGGCTCCCACACGAGCCGGCTACTTCTCCGCTGGGGTCGCGATCCAGCGAAGGATTGTCGCTGGCTCCGGTTCGTCCCCGCCTCCGGTGTGGTTGCATCGACCTCACACTCGGCGGGCTTCATCCACGAAGCCAACTGTCAAACCGCGTAAACAGCTTAGCGGCGACCCTGGGAGGAATGCCACGAAAAAAACGCTTGGAAGGCCAGGAAACCCGGGCCGATAAGGCTTCTTCGCGCGATCGCAACAGTCCAAAACGCAGCAATCCGCACAGCCCTGCGGCTCGGGCGTACAGTCTTCCGGCAGAAAATACGGAGCCCGACCGGGCCGAATCCGACCAAACTGACACGCCCCGAACGCCCGCGTGACTCCTCACAGCAACCACGGAAGGGCTGGATGGACACAGACCTTACCCAGCTTCTCGACGAGTGGCCCTATCAGCCCGGACGGATCAACGTCCGGCTGATCGAACGGGCCGATGGCGACCAGCACATCCAGGTCCGCCTCGACCTGGGCCTCCTCCAGTTCCATCGCGATGGACGCCCCGATGGCCAACGGCCACACGGTTTCGAGAGCCTGCTCGACCTGGTCGAGGCGCAGCTGGACGGCGGGTTCCCGATCGAAGGCGAGCCTTCGGCTGACGAGCAGGAAGAAAGCTCGGGCGAGCCCGAGGCCTTCACAACCGACAGCGGGACGGCTGAGACCGGCGAGGGCCCCCTGCCGCCACCGCGGCGGGAAGCCGAGGGCGACGAACGGGAGGCAAGGCTTTCGGCCCAGCAGGTCGCCATGCTCCGCGACGAGGCCGTGCAGTACTACCACCGCTACCTCGCGCTGCTCGCCCTGGAAGACTTCGAGCGAGTCGTGCGGGACACGACCCGGAACCTGCGTGTGCTTGCGTTGATCGAGAAACATGCCGAGGACGAGAGCGACCGGGCATCGGTCGCGCCCACGCGGGCGCACGTCACGATGATGCGGGCCAGGGCGCTGGCGAGCATGGCGCTGCGGGACAACGAGCCCAAAGCCGCCGTCGCCGCGATCAACGAGGGCATCGAGGCGCTGCGGAAGCACTTCGACGCGATCGGGCACGCCGACCTCTTCGAGCGCTCGAGCGAGGTCCAGGTCCTCCAGGGGATGAAGCAGGCGCTTATGCCGAAGCTACCCGTGAGCCAGAAGGCCGAACTCCGCAAGCGGCTCGACGACGCAGTCGCGCACGAGAACTATCGGCTGGCGGCGATCCTGCGGGACGAGCTCAACTCGATGCCGGACTAGCCTCACCGGGCGGCTCCGGAGCATCGCTTGCTGCGCCCTTGTCCTTCGGTTGCGCGTCTCGATTCGGATCTCCTGTTGTGCGATCGGTCGACGCGTCTTCGACCGCGGATTCGGCAGCTCCGTGGTGGGGCTTGCGATCGCGGCTGGTGCGTGTGTCAGGATCGGGATCGATAGCTTCGAAGCACGCCTCGAGCACGTGCCCGACCATCGCCTCTGCGGTGGCGATCTCCTCGACGATCACGTGATTTGCGCCGAGTTCCTTGGCCTGGAACGCGCGAGACAGGTAGTTCGTCCTCGCGGTGATGTAGACCCGCGGGTTGAAGGCGCGGATCTGACGGCAGGCGCGCAGCATGATGTCATCGTCGGGCATCGTCAGCACGAAGGCTTCCGCGTCACGCACTCCCGCGGAGTCGAGCACATCCGGGTTCGTCACATCGCCGTAGAAGATCGTCCGTCCAAGGGCTCGCTGGCGTTCGACCGTCTGGCGGTTCAGCTCGATGACGCGGACAGGGATCCCCCGCCGTTCCAGCTTCTCCGTTACGGCCCTGCCGATGGGCCCGAAACCGGCGACGATCGCGTGCGGCGCATGCTCGCCCGAGGCTCGGTCGCGGCTGTCATCGAACAGCGGTTTGGCGAGCCACGGCGCAAGCGGCCACGCGGCCAGCCGATCGGCGATGCCGGGCGACTGCGCCATCAGCCCGGGCGTCAGTAGCAGCGAAAGGAAAACGACACCGATCGCCAGGCTCGTGATCGTCGCAGCCTGATCGCCGAAGATCCCGAGCAACTCCGCTGCACCGAAGATCACGAGCGAGAACTCACCGGCCTGCGCGAGATTCAGCCCCGCCCGAGCCGCGCTTCCCGGTGAAGCGCCCAGCACCCACGCGCTGCCGCCGATCACAGCGGCCTTGATCGTCAGCGTCGCCGTGATCGCGAGCAGGAGCACCCACCACATCGAGCCAACCGCCTGCAGATCGAGCGTCAGACCGACCGCTGTGAAGAAAACGGCCATAAACAGGTCGCGCATCGGCCCGATCTGGCCCGAAAGCTGGAAGCGAACCGGCGTCCCTGCGAGCAGGAACCCTGCCAGGAACGCACCCAGCTCAGGGCTGAGATCGAGCCAAGCGGTCAGGACGGCGGCGCCGAGGCCCACTGTCGCAGACACCACAAGCCCGAGTTCCGAAGAGGCGTCGCGCGTGGCTTCTCTGATCAGCTTCGGCAGCACAGTGAGCCCAGCGATGATCAGCGCAGCGACCAGGCCGATGGTCAGGCCGCCCTTGGCGAGCAGCCCCGGGACATCGACCGAGGCGGCGGGGGCATCGCCGGCACCCGCGAGCCCCGCTATGACCGGCATGAGCGCGAGCACGACAACGACGACCAGGTCCTGCGTGATCAGCGTGCCGAAGGCGATCTGGCCGTGAACCTGCCGGAGCTGTCGGCGCTGCTGGAGCGTGCGGAGCACCACGGCGGTCGAGCTCATCGCCAGCCCTGCCGCCACCGCGAACGCGGCCGCCCAGGGCAGACCGAACAGCATCGCCACCGGCGTGCCGATGCCGATCGACAGCAGCGTCGAGAGCAGCCCGATGCCGAGCGTCGGCAGCATGCCTGCGCGCAGGTCGGACCGGTCGAGGTGCAGTCCGATGCCGAACATCAGGAGCACGATCGCGATCTGCTCGATCGCGGCGATGCTGCCTGTGTCGGAGATGATGCCCAGCGCGTTGGGACCGAAGACCGCGCCGGCGATGAGATAGCCCGCGATCGGCGCGATCTTCACACGACCGACGAGGAGGCTGACGATGGCCGCCGCCGCGAGCAGCACAAGCAGGTCGAGCATGACCTGCGATGCCCCCCCTGCCGCGAGCGTGATCATCCTGCCGCTCCGGGCGTGGCTGCCTGGTCCGCCGCATCGTCTGAGCGCGGCCGTTTCGCATGGACGGCCACAAGCGACAGGTCCGCCGGCGTAACGCCCTCGAGCCGGCTGGCCTGACCGAACGTAGCTGGGCTGTACCGCGCGAGCGCCTCGGCCGCCTCGGCGCGCAGGCCCTCGATCGCGGCGAACGCCAGCCTCGGCAATGGCTTGGCGTCCATGTCACGCTGACGCCGGATCTGGTGCGCTTGCCGCGCGATGTAGTCCGCGTAGCGGTGCTCCGCGAAGACAGTCCGGGCGGCTGCGTCGTCGCCGCTGCCGAGGACACGCGCGAAGTCCTCCTGCGTGAACTCCGGCCGCTTCAGCCAGTGCGCGAGAGGCTCGCCCTCGTGCTGGGCCGCTTGGATCGAGGCTTCGATCGACTCGATCGCGCCCCGGCGTGTTCTGAACCGCCGGAGCCGCTCGGTGCCGTCGGCCGTGCCGAGCAGGCCAAGCGACTCGGCCTCGGGCGTCAGGCGATCCGCAGCGTTGTCCGCACGCAGGATCAGCCGGTGCTCGGCGCGGCTGGTGAACATCCTGTACGGCTCGACCGGCGTCTTTGTCACGAGGTCGTCCATGAGCACACCGATATAGGCCCGGTCGCGGCCGAGCACCCATTCGCTCTGTCCCTCGGCGTACCGGGCCGCGTTCACCCCCGCGACGACGCCCTGTGCCGCGGCCTCCTCGTACCCGCTTGTGCCGTTGATCTGGCCCGCGAAGAACAGGCCCTCGAACCGCTTGGTCATGCACGTCGCGAGGATCTGGTGCGGCAGGACCGTGTCGTACTCGACCGCGTACCCGAACCGGAGGATCGTCGCCCGCTCGCACCCTGGGAGCTTCGCGACCATCGCTCGCTGGACGTCCGCCGGCAAGCTCGTCGCGATGCCGTTGCAGTAAACCCACTGCGAGCCGAGTCCTTCGGGCTCAAGGAAGACCGTGTGGCTCTCGCGGTCGAAGCGGTTGACCTTGTCCTCGATCGACGGGCAGTAGCGCGGCCCGGCCGACTCGATCTGACCGGAGAACATCGGCGCACGGTGCAGGTTCGCGCGGATCACATCGTGCATCAGCGGCGTCGTCTGCGTCACGCGGCACGCCACCTGCTCGATCGCCGGGAACCCGTCCGGCCCGCTGAGATCCGAGAACGCCAGCGGGCGTTCGTCGCCATGCTGCTTAGGGAGGCCATCCCAATCGATGGTGCCGATGTCCAGCCGCGGCGGTGTGCCCGTCTTCAGCCGGCCCAGCTCGAACCCCAGATCCATCAGCGCCTTGGAGATGCCTACGGCAGGCGCCTCGCCGTGCCGGCCTCCGGGCGTGCGGTCCGTGCCCGTGTGCATCAGCCCGCGCATGAACGTGCCCGTCGTCAGGATGACCGCGCCGGCGCGGATCTCCGTCGGTTCGGCAACGCGTTCCGCATCGATCGGATCGCGCACTGCTTCTTCGATGACAGCGACGCACGGGCTCGTGGCGCTTAGCGGCTTCTTCCTTTGTGGAGGGGCGACCCGGACGCCCGTGATCCTTCCGCGTTCGATGACGAACGACTCGGCTGCCCCCGTGATGACGTCGATCTCGGGCCGGGACGCGACAAGCGCCTGGACGCTCGCCGCATAGACCTCGCGGTCGCACTGGCAGCGTGGGCCGCGGACGGCCAGGCCCCGGCTCGTGTTGAGTTCCTTGAACATGATCCCGCTGGCGTCCGCCGCCCGGCCCATGATCCCGCCGAGGGCATCGACCTCCCGTGCGAGCTGCCCCTTGGCAAGACCCCCGATCGCAGGGTTGCAGGACATCACGCCGATCGTGTCGGGCCGGAGCGTCACCAGTGCCACGCTGGACGGCTCGCCCAGCGCGTTGGCAGCAGCCCACGCGGCCTCGACCCCCGCGTGCCCCCCGCCGATCACCACAACCCGGTACCCGTCCAGCATGCCTGATCGTACGCTAATCGCTATGACGAGCCCCGCCGCAGCGACACCCAGGACACGCCAGGCCACGCCCGATGACGCCCCGGCGATCACCGCCATCGTCAACGAGGCCATCGCCAATACGACAGCCAGCTTCTGGGAAGAGCCCCGGCCCATCAGCGAAGCCCGCGATGCCATCGCCCACGACCCGGACCGCTATCCGTGGATCGTCGCGGTCGATGAGACGGCACAGATCCTCGGCTTCGCCAGCAGCAAGATCATGAACCCGCGCCCGGGCTACCGAATCTCGGCCGAAGTCAGCATCTACATCGCCCCCCACGCCCGCGGCCGGGGCGTCGGCAACGCCATCTACACCGACCTCTTCGCCCGGCTCAAGAGCATCGGCTACCGAAACATCGTTGCGGGCATCGCCCTGCCCAATGCAGCAAGCGTTCGGCTGCACGAATCCATGGGCATGCAGCAGGTCGGGTGCTTCAAGCAGATCGGCACCAAGTTCGGCGAGACGCTGGACGTCGGCTGGTGGCAATGCGTGCTGAACTAGGCCCGGTCTGACGGGTCGAAATCAGGTTGTCTTGATGAGCCGCGACCGTGCGGAAGCGGTCTTCTTGGCATCTGGGGCGTGGCCCGCTCCCTCACGGTCGCGGCTCGTTGATCCGTCAGACACAACCTAGCAGCAGCGGTCGGTTGAGCACTTTCAGGATTGTAGGAACGGGTGCTGGGGCTTCTGTCGTAGCGAGGCGAGAACGAGAGATATCGGTTTGGGATTTTCTGTTTGTTATGCGTTCCGGGCTTTCGCCATGGTGTAGAATCTTGATGTATGGATAATAAAGTTCGACAGCCAGACCGACAGCATCCCGGCTGGAAGAACAAAGAGCGTTGTGATGAAGCCGCCGCGTGGCGAGAAATCGCGAAGAATTGGGTGCGCCGGAAGGCACAGCTCAAGTATGGCATTGGCTTCGCGATGACGTTTGTTGCTATAGCAATCCCGTTGTTTTTCGTTGTGCCAGAATCTCATTTTCAGCCGATTTTTGTATCCGTACTAACGATCATAATTTTGCAGCCATTCAAAGGCATATTCGAGAATTGGTATGGATCAATGATCCAGCGCGGCGACAATCGAGTTGACAGCGCGATCATTCGCCAAATTGAGGACGGCGAAGAAATTCCGTTCTAGATTTGACGTTGCCCGCCGCTCTCCGAAACAAACGCGAGCAGGAGGTTCTCCGCAACGCGGTCGACCAACTACATTGCTGCTGCACAGGGCATTCGGCAAGCGTTCGGCTGCACGAGTCCATGGGCATGCAGCAGGTCGGGTGCTTCAAGCAGATCGGCACCAAGTTCGACGAAACGCTGGACGTCGGCTGGTGGCAATGCGTGCTGAGCTAGTGCGCGTTCCGATGCACAAACCCCTTGCTGAGCGTCATCAGCAGGATCCGCAGATCGAATAGCAGGCTCCAGTGGCGGACGTAGAAGAGGTCGTACTGGAGCCGCTTGCGCAGGCTCGTGTCGCCGCGGAGGCCGTTGACCTGGGCCCAGCCGGTCATGCCGGCCTTGACGTGCTGGCGGAGCATGTAGCCGCGCCAGTCCTCGCGGAAGCGTTCGATCAGCTCGGGGCGCTCGGGCCGCGGGCCGACGAGGGACATGTCGCCCATCAGCACGTTGAGCAGCTGTGGCAGCTCGTCGAGGCTGGTCCGCCGGAGCCAGCGGCCGATGGGCGTGATGCGGGCATCGCGGCGGGTCGTCCAGCACGGCTGGCCGCTTTCGCCCACCCCGGGCTGCTCGTCGGCGATGTGGTGCATTGTGCGGAACTTGTAGATGTCGAAGACCTCGCCGCCAAGCGAGACTCGGCGCTGCTTGAAGATCACCGGCCCCGGGCCTGAGAGCCGAACGAGCCCGGCCACGATGAGCAGCATCGGGGCGAAGACCAGCCCGCCGACGACGGCGCCCGCGATGTCGAGCGCCCGCTTGGAGACGCCGCCGAGGCCGTAGAGCGGCGACTCGCGGACGGACAGGATCGGCATGCCGTCGAGCTCGCTGACGGCCATGCTCTGGGGCATGTGCCTGGTAGTCACATCCGGGACGACGCGGACATCGACCGGGAACCGCTCGAGCCGTTTGAGCAGCTCGGGCACCTGCGCAGCGCAGGAGCCGGGCAGCGCGAGGTAGACCGCATCCACGCGCCATCGCTCCAGCGAGGCCTCGAGCTCGTCGAGACCGCCAAGGACCGGCCGGTTGATGCACGAGGTCCGCTTGGTCGTGTCGCGGTGGCCGACGAAGTAGGCGACGCTGATACCCGTCCACGAGTTGCGGTCGAGCGTGCGGCACGTGATCTGCCCGAGGCGTCCGACGCCGACGACGCACGCGTGCCGCAGGTTCCAGCCACGCCGGCGCAGGAACCGCAACGCGGTCCGGAACACCATGCGCTCGATGCTGAGCGCAACCAGCAGCAGCGGTGCAAGCACCGCGAGCTGGTAACGGCTCGCATCCATCTCCAGCGAAGCGAATCGGGCCACAATCAAGCCCGGCTCCTCAACCGATACCAGCAGGCTGTTGCCCGTCATCCAAAGCAGCACCACGACCGCGGCCATCGCCGCGAGCGTCGCGCGGAAGAGCTGGCCGACCTCGCTGAGCAGCGCACGGTCACGGCGCGGCCGGTAGAGTCCGAATCCCCACATCGCGTAGAGCACGGCCGGGAGCACGAGGAAGACGATCGTCTCGCGGAGTGCGCGCTCGGGTGTGAGCGCGTGCGTCCAGTGCCCGCCTCGCACGGCCGCCTCTTCGTGGATGCGTGTCAGCCACGCGCCGAAGCAGGCCGCCACGACAACGAGCGCATCGGCAGCGCATAGCATTGAGACGAAGAACTGGTGTTTTTGCTTGACCAAGGCCCCGCCACCCCTCGTGCCGCGTCAACGCGGCCCGTGCATCTCGCGGGTGCTGCCGCGGCTCCCTCGCGGTGCCCCCCGCCCGATGGATCATCGTCGGAATCCCCGGCGAGACATCGTCGATTGTATCCAGCCAACCGACAGCCCCCCCAGAACCGGAGAAAACTTCTCCATACTCAACGACCCGTGAACGCCCACAAGCCCATGCGTCACCCGGGGGATGCGCCATCGCTCTCGGGCCACAGCCCGCCCCGGCGGATCGGTGTGGCTTCGCTTAGGCGTTTCAGAACCGTTTGAGCTTCCTCATCGACCACCTCTTCGGGTGGTGGGTCAAGCATCAAAACAGCGTACAGATCTCCCGGAGGCGTCGTCTGGCAGCCCTGTCCACGCAGCCGGAGCTTCTGGCCGCTACGCGCCCCGGCCGGCACCGTTACGCTCGCTGCACCCGTGGGTGTTGGGATACGGATCGTGGCACCGAGCGTGGCCTCGGCGATCGTGAGGGGGAGCTCGAGGTAGACATCCCTCGGCTGCTCACCGGCATCGGTGCGGCCGCGCCGGAACAGCGGGTGCGGTTCGAGGCGTACCGTCAGGATCAGATCGCCGCGGCGGCCTGGGTCGTCCGGATCGGCGTGGCCGACGCCGCGAACCCGGAGCTTGGCGCCGTCCTCCACGCCTTCGGGGATCACGACGTCCACGGTCTGCGTCGTGCCGCCCCGCTGGATCTCGAGCTGCCGCCGGCCCCCGGTCACGCTGACAAGGAAGGCCACATCGATGGTGTGGCGTGTCTGCGCGGGTCCGCGTTTGCGGCGTGTGCCCGAGCCGGCGCGGGTCCTCGCTCCGCTGCCGCCACCGAAGAACGCATCGAAGACCGAGCCGAGATCGTCCATATCGAACGGGGCGCCGCCCCCGGCGCCACCCGGGCCGGCTGCACCGCCTACGCCCGCGTGCCCGAAACGGTCGTAGGCCGCCCGCTTCTTCGGATCGCTGAGAACGGCGTACGACTCCTGGATCTCCACGAACCGCGCCTGCGCATCCTCCGAGTCATTGACATCCGGATGGTACCGGCGTGCCAAGTCGCGATAGGCGCGCTTGATCGTGTCCTCGTCGGCCGAGCGCTCAACGCCCAGCACCGCGTAGTAGTCGCGCTTGGCCATGCACCGTGACTTTAGGTCGGCGCGGGCGGTGCCACGGAACCTGTATGGTCAAAACTCCGGACCGTTCTCTTCCGGCTCGGCCGCTTCGTCGCCGGAGGGTGTCATCACCCGCACGCTGTCGGGCTCCCAGAGCCTCGCCTCGCCCTCGGCACGGCCGGCCAGGAGCTCGAGCCTGGTCGCGGCGCCGCGCTCGGAGAGGATCATCATGCCATCGCCAGCCTCGTCGGCGTACGTCTCAACCACCGTCGCGCCGGAGCGGTTGGAAAGAAACAGCGCTCCGCCGTCGGCGTCGACCATCGCCGCGAACCGCTGCTCGCCCGCTTCGTCGAACAGCAGCGCCACGCCGCGGCCCTGCTTGTTCGCGTAGGCCTGAAAGACCGGCGTGCCCGCTGTGCTCTGCAGCGAGAGCGTCCCGCCGTCCGGATCCGCGGCGAGCGAAGCAGTCTCGCCCACCGAGACTACCCCGTAGCCCTGCTGGTCGATGTACATCGCGGGGCCGTCCTCGCCGGCCGTGTTGAGCAGGTTGATCAGTCCGCCGTCCTCGTCGGATCCGATGAAGACGCGTGGGGTGCTATCGGCTGCACCGAAGCTTGCAGAGCCTGTGCCATCGAAGTCTGTAAAGAGTGACAGCACGGTCTGCCCGCCGCGATTGGTCAGCGATGCCATGCCGCCGTCGCCGTCCGCACCGGCGTAGAACGCTGGCTCGCCGCGCTCGTCGCCGAGCAGGAACAGGGCGCGCCCCTCCAGGTCGGTCGAAAGGGAAGCAACCTCTCGCGCGTCGGCGTTGTTGACACGCACGAACCCGCCGTCCGGATCGGTCCCGAGGCTGACCAGCGGCACCCCTCCGGGCCCGAAGGCCTCGACCACGCCGTGGCCAGCCGCGTCCGACGTGAGCATGACCGTGCCGGCACCGTCCTGGTTCGACACCGTCACGAGCCCGGCTTCGCCCGAGGAGCCCAGCACGATCTGCGTCTGCCCACCCTCGGCGCTGATCATCGCCACCCCGCGGCCCTGCTGATCGGCGTACGCCTCAACGACCGACTGGCCCTGCGCGTTGGAGAGGAACAGCGTGCCGCCGTCGGCGTCTGAGCCGATCGTGACGACCGCGTTGCCCGCGGCATCGACGACCTCGATACGCTCGGCGCGAACGATGTCGGCCTGGATCGCATCGAGCCATCGCTGCGCGGGCCCGGCCGCGAGCAGCCCGAGCCCGGTGAGCGCGAGGGTGGAGGCGATTGCGCCGCGACGCCACCACGCGGACCGTCGCTCGATCCTGTCCAGTCGTGCCTGTAGTCCTGCGAGAGCGCAGTGTTGATCGTCACGCGGCATGGATCGGCTCCTCTGCTCAGGGCTGTTTCAGAGCACCATCCTACAACGGATGCGCGCACGAAAACGCCCGCCAGAAGCGGGCGTGTGGATCAAAACGATGCAGCCGGAGGGGTCACTCGTCGGTCGGCTGTTCCGCGGGGGCCTGTTCGGCCTCTGCCTCATCTTCCGCTCTGTTGATGTAGACGCACTCGATGTCGAAGAGCAGCGTCGAGTTCGCGGGGATGCGCGGGTTACCGCGGGAGCCATAGCCGAGCTCCGGGGGGATGATCGCGCGGTAGACGGCGCCTTGCTTGATGTCCTCGGTTGCCCGGAGCCAGCCATCGATCAGGCGGCCGGGGACCTTGTACTCCAGCGGCATATCGCGCGGGAGAGAGCTATCGAAGGTCGTCCCGCTGGTGAGGTACCCCGTGTAGTGGATCGCGAGTGTGTCGCCTTCACGGACCGGCTCGCCCTCGCCGTCGTCGAACCGGATAACCACGAGGTCATCCGACCAGCGATCGATCTTGACATGGTCGTCGCTGCGCTCAAACGTGGTCGTCGCCGAGCCGTCGCCGCCCCAGAGTACCGAGCCGTCGGCCGCGAAACCCGTGTCGCCGGTCACCAGCGTGTCGGGGGTGATCTGGATCGAGCTGGACATCTGGACGGCGTCGGATTCCATCGTGGGATACGGGTAGGGCGTGCTGCCCGCGAAGCCGTCGCCGGTCGCGCTCAGCTCGATGTCGAGCGTGGCGTAGAACCGGTCGGTCGGCAGGAACTCCGGGAACCGATCCGTCGCGTAGGCGAGGCCGATCAGCGTCGGCAGATAGACGGCGTCCTTGAACTCGAGCGTCCGCAGCCGCAGCTTGTCCTCGTAGCGGTAGAGCTGCATGATCACCTGGCGGAAGGGCGTGCCAAGCTCGCTTGAGCGGGCCAGCTCGACGTACAGCGCGTGTTCGACCCCGTCGAGAACGACAGGGGCGACGGCCATGACCATCACATCGTCGTTGGCGTCATCGATCGGTGCCGTGCCGACCCATGTGCCGGTCAGCATCGCGGCGGCCTTTTCCATTTCGGCATCCGCAAAGGTGACCGCGGCCGGCGCGACCTCGATCAGCGTCGGCTCGGGCTGGGCCTCGGGGGCGGGCTCGTCCTGGGCGATCACGCCGCCGGCAAGGGCGATCGTGGCGAAGGCAGTCAGGAGACGGTTCATGCTGGTCACTCCGTTTGATGCTTCGTTTGTCCGGTGCGTCGGGCTGGCCTGTTCGGGCTGGCCCGGGCTGGTTTATGCGAGTTCGGGGAACATCTTGGTCACCACGCCGACGAGTTCTTCGACATGGCTGGCGGACTCGTCGAACAGCTTCTGCTCGTCGCCGGTCAGCTTGAACTCAACGACCTTTTCCACGCCGCCCTTGCCGAGCAGCGCGGGCGTGCCGACGAACAGGCCCTTGGCGCCGAACTGACCGTCGAGGTAGACCGCGCTCGGGATGATCCGCTTCTTGTCGCGCACGATCGCCTCGACCATCTGGATCGTGCCCGAGGCCGGGGCATACCACGCGCTCGTGCCCATGAGCTTGACGACCTCGCCGCCGCCCTTTTTCGCGCGCTCGACGCAGGCCTCGATCGTCGCATCATCGAGCAGGTCGGTCACCGGGATGCCGTGCACGCTGGTGCATCGCGGCAGCGGGACCATGTCGTCGCCGTGGCCGCCAAGCAGCAGCGCCTGGACGTCCTCGATCGAGCAGCCGATCTCCCACGCGATGAACGTGCGGAAGCGGGCGACATCCAGCGAGCCGGCCTGGCCCATGATGCGGCCGGTCGGGAAACCCGTGGCCTTCCAAGCGGTGTAGACCATCGCGTCGAGCGGGTTGGACACCACAATGACGATCGAGTCCGGCGCGTACTCCTTGATGTTCTCCGAGACGCTCTTGACGATCTTGACGTTGGTCTCGATCAGGTCGTCGCGGCTCATGCCTGGCTTGCGCGGCAGGCCCGCCGTCACGACGACAACATCCGAACCCGCGATGTCCTTGTAGTCGGCTGTACCGGTGAGCATGCCGTCGAACCGCTCGATCGGGCCGCAGCAGGCCAGGTCGAGCATCTTGCCCTTGGCCACACCCTCCTTGTCTGGGATGTCGAGCAGGACGATGTCGCCGAGCTCTTTCTGGGCGGCCCAGTGGGCGCAGGTCGCGCCGACGTTGCCGGCTCCGATGATGCTAATCTTGGCTCGACCGGTGGGCATGGGCCGTCTCCAGAGCGGTTCGCGGAGGGTGCCGAGAGGTGTACCGCGGCCCCCCGCCGCGGCCGCATCGGCACCTGAACAGGGCCTCGCCGCCCGTTCCGGACCACTCTAGGCCCGACGACCCGATCCCACGCCATGGCTCGGCCGATGCTGCTACGGCCGCGGAATCCGCGGCGGCAGGATCGCGCTGCACGGGTCGCGGGTGATATCTCTGATGCGATTTCCGTTTGCCCAGCGGTCTGGATCGATATTGCGCCCCGTCCCTGTCAGCGTGTGGTACTGCTCGCCCCAGCGGCGCTGGACGACCGTCTCGTGGATCGAGAGCCGCTCGATCCCGCCGTCGATGCGTGCCGTCCAGACCCTCCGCTGCTTGCCGAAGAGCGACATGGTCGAGGGTGCATAAAGCATGGCGCTATCAGCGGCTCCGTTGCTGATTGTGGGAAGCTGCGTGCACGGAATCTGCTCGGAACGGCGGGGATCCGGATAGAAAAAGCGGGAAACCACTGAGCCGATACTCGGTTCGTTGTACACAAACCTGTCGGAGCTGCCGCCCAGGAACGCGGACGACGGCCGATAGGCGCGATACGTCACCGGACCGTCACGGGAGGCTTGTACCTGAGCAAGCGGCTGCCACGGGTTGTCGTCGAAGGGCGAGTCGGTGCGGTTGCGCACGTACCGGGCCTCGGCCAACAGCAGCGTGCTGGGATCGACGATGGTGTCGACGTAGTCCCGCGACAGCATCATGTCGCCGCGAGGCGTTCCTAAGAGATCCAAATTCAGCCGATTTCCAGACATCAGCGCATGGTTTGAGATAAAACCGAGCCGCGACGCCTGCCGGTCCTGCGGCTGGTCCGGGTCGTTCGAGAACGCCTGACCAAAGTCGTTGATCTGGAGCGGCTCCCAATCATCCGGGTTGGGTCCCGGGTTGAGCCGTGGCGCCCCGCCGCTCGGAGCGGTCGCGGAGGTAAACAGGGCCTCGTCGGGGAGGTAGCCGCGTTCAAGCAGCAGGCCCGAGTAGTGGACGATGCCGTTGACCCGGTTCGGGTGGAGCTCGACCTGATCCTCGAGTTCCCATCGGACGCCGGTACGGTCGGCCCCGAAGAGGAACGTCGGCGTAAGAAAGCCGTCGTCGATCATCATCGAATTGATGCCGAACGCGACGGCCTGCATGTTCTGACCCGTAAGCATCGAGCCCGACGCCTCCCGGTTGGCTTCGAGTGAGACGCCGAGCGTGCCCCCGCCGACCGCCAGGACCGCGCACACGGCCAAAACATCCACGAACGTGCATCCGTTGCTACGCATGCCGAGCCTCCTTCATCCATCCCAGCGACGACCGCCCGGCCCACGCCGGACGGGCCATGGGCGGCCACGAAGCACAGCATGACGCGCGAGTCGCCGGCGTGTTCCGGCGTATCAGCGGTCGTTTACAGAGTCTTCATCGAACTCGACCGGGACAGCGGCCTGCTTGTCCGCGCCCTGAATCGGCAGCGTGACGTGCTGGATCACGCCGCCCAGGATCGCCGGCACCAGCAGCGGCTGGCCCGCGGGCAGGTCGGCATCCATCGGCTGAACGAGATCCCGAACCGGGCCGCCCCTGGCGAAGTCGAACTGGCGGTACGCCTGCCGGCAAGGCCCGGGCGTCGGGCCGTCGCACCCCTCGGCGAGCGCGGCGACCAGGCCGAGCGCGGTGGCTAGGCGCTCGTCATCGGCTGCGGTCTCGGCGTCTGGGCGCACGAACACCGCGGGGCAACCGGCAAACAGCGGCACGCCGGGCGTCGGCACGAACAGGTCGCCCGCGAAGCCGATCGACTCGAGCGCCTCGAGCAGCTCAGCCGGGTGCGGAAAGACCGCACGTTCCTGGGCAACCGCCCACTCGAACCCGGCCGAGGCCGCCAACGCCAGCGCCGCGCGGGCGTCCTCGATCAGCTCGACCAATCCCTCCGGCAGGGGCTCACCTGCCCAGAGCTGATTGATGACCCCAGCGTGCTCCCGGATGGCCATCTCAGCACGGTCGAGCCCCAGGGCGTGCTCGTCGGCCGGCAGCTCGTGGATCTCACCGAGCGCGTGCGTCACCGCCTGGATCGTCACGATCGAGGGCACCGCGCGCTTGAAACGGCCGCCCTCGCCGTCGTCAGGAAAGGCCGCAGCGCTCTTCGCAAACTCGGTCCAGGCGCCGAGCAGCGCGGCCCAGGTGACCAGTCGGTCGACATCGCTTGGCGGTTTCACAGCGGATCGTAGTGCGCGGCCTCCGGGCAAAAAATGACCCCCGGGCAACGGTGGACTGCCCGGGGGTCGAGGAGTGGGCCGCGTGCGAGACGATGGGCATTGCACCCATCGGACGCGACCCTGGTGGTGGGTCGTGGTTGCCGCCAGCGGCGGTCAGCTACAACCGAGGCTGTTGCCGCAGTTCATGCACTTGTAGCAGTGGCCGTTACGGACGGTGATCGTGCCGCAGACATCACACGGCGGCGCGTCTCCCATGTTGGCACTCATGGCGGCCGAGAGGGCCGATTCCTGCGCGTCGAGCACCGGCTCGGTCATCGTTGCCGCGCCCGAAGCCGAATCCGTGGGCCTGGCATCGACCGCCGAGGAGTCGGCGATGATCGGCTCGGTCTTCGCCGGGACGATCCGCTCGGCGCCGCCCTCGTTGACGAGCCCGAGCGTCGGCGTGCCGTCCTGGGACGGCGACGGGTTCGAGTCGATGCCGATGCGGGCGATCGGCCCGCGGTCTGCTTCCGTGTGCGATGTCTTCCAACGAGCGTCTCCATCGGTCTTCGTTGTCAGCCTGCCGCCGGTCTTGGCGGCCGTGCCGGCGTGACGTGGGGACGCGTCCGTGCGTTCCGCGGTCTTCTCTGCGGTGCGGTCGGGGTTGCTGCCGGTCGTAGCGGTCACGGCCCCGCGGTTGGGCAGGTTCGCCTCGCGGTAGCCAGGTATGAACTGCATGCCGAGCCAGCGGAAGATGTAGTCGACCAGGCTCTTGGCGAACGGGATGTCGCTGTTGGCCGTCATGCCCGCCGGCTCGAACCGCTGGTGCGTGAACTTGTTGACCAGCGAGGGCACCGGCACGCCGTACTGCAGCGCCACCGAGACCGCGGTTCCGAGCGAGTCCATCAGCCCGCCGATCGTCGAACCCTCCTTGGCCATCGTGATGAACAGCTCACCGGGCATGCCGTCCTCGTAGAGGCCGACGGTCAGGTAACCCTCGTGACCGGCGACGTTGAACTTGTGCGTCATCGACTGCCGCGTGTCGGGCAAGCGGCGACGCATCGGGCGGTGGATGACCTTGACGCGCTCGGCCTCGGCCTTGCCGCCCTCGCCCCCGGCGATCGCGCCCGCCATCTCGGCCACCGCGCCCGCGACCTCCTCGCGGGCCTCGTCCATGGCGTCGACGTCCTCATCCTCCTCGATGTCGACGTCGCTCTTGTTCGAGAGCGGCTGGCTGAGCTTGCAGCCGTCGCGGTACAGCGCGTTGGCCTTGATCCCGAGCTCCCAGCTCAGGCGGTAGCACTCCTTGATGTCGTCGACCGAAGCCTCGTTGGGCAGGTTGATCGTCTTGCTGATCGCGCCGGAGATAAACGGCTGGGCCGCGGCCATCATCAGGATGTGCCCCTCGGGGCGGATGAACCGCGTGCCGGTCGGGCCGCACTTGTTGGCGCAGTCGAAGACGGGCAGGTGGGCCTCGTCGAAGCCGGGCGCGCCCTCGATCGTCTGCGAGCCGCAGACGAGCCGGTTCAGCTCGCCGATCTGCTTCGCTGTCAGACCGAACGCCCGGAGCAGGTTGAACGAAGGGTCGGCCTTGGCGGCGTCCGGATCGATGCCGGCGGCCTTGAGCGCCTCGTCGCCGATGCTCCAGGCGCTGAACGCGAAGCTGAGCTCGAACACGCCCGGCAGCGCCGCCTCGATCGCCTTGAGCGTATCGGGCGTCAGACCCTTGCGCATCAGCCATTCCGCGAGCGTCTCGCCGTCCTCGATACCGTCGGCGTCCTCGGGCATAGGCACCGCGAGGTTGAGCGTGCCGAGGATCGAGGTCGTGATGAGCGTGATCTGCTCGTCGCTGTAGCCGAGCGTGCGGAGCGCCGGCTCGAGCGAGTCGTTGGCGATCTTGAAGTACCCGCCGCCAGCAAGCTTCTTGAACTTGACGAGCGCGAAGTCGGGCTCGACGCCGGTCGTGTCGCAGTCCATGAGCAGGCCGATCGTGCCGGTCGGCGCGATGACCGTCACCTGCGCGTTGCGGTAGCCGTAATCCTCACCGAAGGCCAGCGCCTCGTCCCACGCCTCGGTCGCGCGCTTGAGCAGGGTCGCGCCATCGGCGAGGCGGAGCCTGCCGCCCGTGACGAGCTCGTGATCGATCGGAACGGGCCGGGTGCGCAGAGCCTCCCACTCGCTGGCGTCGCGGTCGACGCCGTGCGCCGCCCGGCGGTGGTTGCGGATCACGCGGAGCATGCTGTCCTTGTCGTCGGCGTAGCCCGCGAACGGGCCGTGCTCCTTGGCGAGCAGCGCGCTCTGACGGTAGCTGCGACCCGTCAGGATCGAGGTCAGCATGGCGCAGATCGACCGCCCTTCGTCCGAGTCGTACGGGATGCCCGCCTGCATCAGCATCGCGCCCAGGTTCGCGTAGCCGAGCCCCAGCGTGCGGTAGCGGTAGCTCAGCTCGGCGATCTCCTTGCTCGGGAACGCCGCCATGAGCACGCTGATCTCGAGGACAACCGTCCACAGGTCGGTCGCGTGCTCGTACCGCTCGACGTCGAAGCTGCCCGACTCGGCGTCGAAGAACTTCAGTACGTTCAGCGATGCGAGGTTGCACGCCGTGTTGTCGAGGAACATGTACTCGCTGCACGGGTTGCTGGCGTTGATCCGGCCGGCGCTCGGGCATGTGTGCCACGCGTTGATCGTGCTGTCGTACTGCACGCCCGGGTCGGCGCACCGCCACGCGGCGTAGCTGATGTCGTCCCACAGCACGTTCGCGTCCAGCGTCTTGCCTTCGCTCCCATCCGTCCGGTTGAAGGTCTGCCACTTGCCGCCGTCGTCCACCGCGTCGAAGAAGCTGTCCGGAATCCGCACAGAGTTGTTGCTGTTCTGGCCCGAAACCGTCTGGTAGCTCTCGCCGTTGAAGTCGTAGTCGAGCGTCAGACCCAGCCGATCGGCCGTCTCCTTGATGCTCTCATCGTGCTCCTTGAGCGTCTTGAGGCCCTCGACGAGCGCCGCGACCTTGACCTCCTCGCGCACCTTCCAGTTCACGAAGGCGTCGATGTCGGGGTGGTCCATGTCGAGGCAGACCATCTTGGCCGCGCGCCGGGTCGTCCCGCCGCTCTTGATCGCGCCCGCCGCCCGGTCGCCGATCTTCAGCCACGACATCAGCCCGCTGCTCTTGCCGCCGCCCGACAGCGGTTCGTTCTCGGCCCGCAGGTTCGAGAAGTTCGTGCCCGTGCCCGAGCCGTACTTGAACAGCCGCGCTTCACGAACCCACAGGTCCATGATCCCGCCGTCCTCGACCAGCGAGTCGTCCACGCTCTGGATGAAGCAGGCGTGCGGCTGCGGGTGCGAGTACGCATCGTCCGCCAGCGACACCTCGCCCGTCTTCGGGTCCGCGACGTAGTGCCCCTGCGCCGGGCCCGTGATGCCGTAGGCGAAGTGCAGCCCCGTGTTGAACCACTGCGGCGAGTTCGGCGCCGCCATCTGGTGGATCATCATGTAGCACAGCTCGTCGTAGAACGCCTGGGCGTCCTCGGCCGAGTCGAAGTAGCCGTGCCGCTCGCCCCACTGCCGCCAGCACCCAGCCAGGCGGTGGATCACCTGCTTGGCCGACCGCTCCGGGCCCGTGACGACCCGGCCGTCGTCGTCGCGCAGCCACCCCTGCGAGCGGATCGCCGCCACCACGTCGTGGCCCGGCAGCGTCTGCGGCACGCCCGCCTTGCGGAAGTACTTGCTCACCATGATGTCCGTCGCGAGCTGCGACCAGCTCGACGGCACCTCCGCGTCGCCCATCTCGAAGACGACCGACCCGTCCGGGTTCGAGATCTTGCTGGCCCGCTTCGTCCACTCGGCGGTGGCGAAGACATCCTGGCCCTGGGTTGTGAACTTCCGTGTAATTTTCATCAATTGGTTCCGAGACTTTCAGGGAATGTCAAATGCATCGCTCAAGCTGCTGCCGAAACACCAGTCGCCAACACCAAGCAGTTACGATTCGAAACAGGCTTTACGTCAACGAATAGCTCTCGCCTCGTGTTGAATTGGCGTAGCCAATGCACACCATGGAAGCCCGATCGATTTCCGTGCTGCGCGAAAGCGACGATCTCTGGAGCAGCAAGCCTTGCAGCCGAGAGATCTTTGAGGTGACGTCGGTACATGGTCTGGTTGTGCAACAGGCTTTGATCGACGTCAAGTACGAAGCGACATAGCACGCAAGCCAAATCGCAATCAACGACCTCGCAGTAGCGGCGCATCGTTGCAGTAATGCTCGTCCTGAACTGCTGTGCAAGGCGACCAACAAGACCAATGCCAAAAGGTTGACCTTCTGCAGCGGCACAGAACTGCTGACGAGGCATCAGCAACTCTGCTGCCAAAGCATCACACAAACGCTCCTCGCCATCGGCCCCAACGGAAAGAAACAAGCTTCGTGTTTCAAACCGCCGACTAGCAGGAACGAGTTGGTGAAGCAAAGCATGACCTAACTCATGAGCCATCGTAAATCGACGTCTCGCATCACTCGCCCAACGATTGAGATACATGACGTAATGCTTGTCATCAATCGGGTCCAACGCGCCGTCCTCGGCCATCTCGCTGTCGAAGATTTCGATCACTCCAAGATCACCTGCAACCTTGCGAAGCTCATATCCTCGTTCAGTGAGGTGATCGCCACATCGCCGCTCGACAAATGCAGTGATCGCATCGTCCAAAAGTGGCTCACCAGTTTCCCTGAACATCTTTTCTGCAAACTCAGTCTTTGATGCAGATTCCAACATCACAACCCTCCCGATTGCTGGAACCAATATCAACTGAACAGACCAGGATCACACGATTCGCGGCGAGCGCGATCAAGGAGGCCCTTGAGCATCTGTTCGGACAACCACCCGCCCCGCTGAGGGCGAGCCGCCCGATCCACTCTGTGGATCTGGCCGCGATCTCGGTTAGCAGCCTTGATCGTCTCGGCTTGCCGCGTAACGGCGGTTGTGAACTGATACGCACCCTGATCCCGGCAAAAGTCTTGGATCAGGCGATGTTCCTCGGAAGTCAAGATACTTGGATCGATCCGTACTCGGTGAATGCGAGGTTCACCATCATCGGCTTCGCCAAATCGTGGTGTAAAATTCTTGTTGTCATTCATTCTTGTGGTCCTCCTGACCCTAATTAGTCGACGCGGGGCAGCGTCAGCCCCGCCTGGTCCTGGTACTTGCCCGCCTTGTCGGCGTAGCTGGTCTCGCAGACCTGCTCGCCGCGGAGGAAGATCAGCTGCGCGACGCCCTCGTCGGCGTAGACGCGGGCCGGCAGCGGGGTCGTGTTGCTGATCTCGAGCGTCACCTTGCCGCGCCACTCCGGCTCGAGCGGCGTGACGTTGACGATCAGCCCGCAGCGGGCGTATGTGCTCTTGCCGACGCAGATGACCAGCACATCGCGCGGCACGGAGATCGTCTCGACGGTCTCGCAGAGCGCAAAACTGTTCGGCGGGATGATGACGTAGCGCGACTCGTTGCCGTTGTCGTCGACGTCGAGCCCGCCGTAGCCCGGCTTGGAGACGTCGACATCGACCATCATGTCGTCGCTGAAGCGCTTGGGATCGACGACGGCGACCTCGCCCGAGCGGGGCGTGGGCGTGAAGATCTTGAAGTGCGGGCCGACGCGGACGTCGTACCCGTAGCTCGAGACGCCGAACGAGATCTTGCCGGCCCGCTTCCTTGCGGGCTCGAACGGCTTGATCTCGACCAGGTCGCGGATCTGTGTGTCACAGAGCACAGCCATGCGCACCGCTCTCCCGAAAACCGGACCGAACGAACGCGGCCGGTTGGCGGCTCCGCCGCCGATGTTCTGAAGGTGCCGGCTCCACCAGCCGACGCCCCCGCTCCTCCCTGCCGAGCCGATCCGCCGGCCCGATCCACCACCGTCCCTGCTTCCGCCCCAGCGGGCCGCTGGGATCAGCGAATACCCAATCAAACATCGTACACGCACCTTTATATGCGAGTCGTACGATGTACGGGTGTGTGAGATCCTTTTCACGCTCCGCAGCGTCCTGCTGCGGCCCCTGACTCCGTGCTTCAGACGCGTCCGTTGCGTCTCGGGCAAGCACTCTACCACTACCCATCGTGTCGAGGAGGCTTGCGAGATACAAAATGTCGTGTCTCGCTGTCGTATGGTGGTGGAAATCGGCGCAACCATCTGCAAATCAAGAGGTTGTGTCTGATGAGAATTTTTGCGGATGCCACGACATGTTGTAGGATCAGTCGATCTGCACTCTGTAAACCCCAAGATTCTGTTGATGATCTGTCAGTTTCATGGTCTTGATATACCCGATCTTGGTGGTACGTCGCTGCTTAGCAGAAGAAGTGTATATGTGATAGGTTTTTGATTGGTTTTTGCACCCCGATGCCTCTGATTCGCGGCGAACCAGGGCCCGGCAGCATGGAACTCACGGACATTCGAGAACGGAACGCCCGTAGCCGCGTCCTAGAGTCGGATGGGCCCCCCGGCGGAAGACGCCAGCGGATGAACTGCGGCGGGGACGGCGATCCCCGAGCAGAGACCGCCACGGAGCACGAAGACCTATGAAGGACGCACCTTCGACGGAGCGGCGGCGAGAGCCCCGCGGCTGCGCCAGATCGCGGCGGCAGATCGCGGCGTCCGCCGCCTGCATGCTGCTGGCTGTGGCATCCATCGTCGGCTGCCGGGGGGCGCCCGAACGCGCCGAGGTCACAACGCCTGAGGGCATCGTCTCGGGACCAGCAGCGCTGCGCGGCACGATCGGACGCGATGCCACACTCCGGCGCGCCACGCCGACGTACGTGTCCGGCTACGGGCTGGTCGTCGGGCTCAAAGGCCGTGGTGCGACCGACGTGCCCGACTCGGTCGCGGCAACGATGGAACGCGAGATCCTGACCCTGTCGGGCGGGCAGCTCGGCTTCGAAAACACGCCGTTCGACGGGCTGAGCCCGCGGCAGATCCTGCGGCACCCGGACACCGCCGTCGTCTTTGTTGAGGGCGCTGTTCCGCCGGGTGGGCCCGAGTCGATGCGGTTCGACGTGCGCGTCAGCGCGCTGCGAGGCTCAACAGCGGAGACGCTCGAAGGCGGCGTGCTCTGGACCACGCGGCTGCAGATCGGTCCGCCGATCACGCTCGGTGGACCCCAGACGGAGATCGTGGGCGAGGCGCGGGGCGAGGTCTTCCTCAACCCATTCGCCGAGCCGGGTCAGAGCGGGCCCGACAGCCGAACGGGGCGGGTGCTCGGCGGCGGCGTGCTGACCGACCCGCAGCCGCTCGAACTGATCCTCGAGAACCCGCTGCACTCGAGGGCGACGGCGATCGCACGGGCGATCAACCAGCGCTTCCCGACCGGGCCCCGCGGCGAGGGCACGACTGCGTTTGGCCGGGACGACCAGGTCATCCAGGTCTACACACCCGACGCCTATCGCACGCGGTTCGACGAGTTCGTCAACCTGCTGCTAGCAACGCCGATCAATCAGAACTTCCCGGAGGAACTGGCGCGACGGTATACGCGGGTGCTCGTGGCGCAGCCGGAACTGGCCGAGGAGCTGTCGTGGGCGCTCCGCGCGATCGGGCCGCGAGCCAAGGGCTTCGTGCGCGATCTGTACGACTTCCCGGAGCGGTCACCGAGGCTGGCCGCGTTGACCGTCGGAGCGCACCTCAACGATGAACGGGCGGCGGTGTTCCTAGAACGGCTCGCGGTGGAGGGCGATCGCGACGACCGGCTGATCGCGCTGGAACTGCTCGGCGTCATGAGTGTCGGCGGAGCATCGAACACGCTTCTGCGCGAGGTGGCGGGCTTCGGGGAGGACCTGACCGTGCGCGTCGCGGCGTATGAAGCGCTGATGAAGCGGGCCGAACGTGAACGCTTCGGACGGCTCATCGAAGCGGAACGCGACCGGTTCGGCTCGAGACGATCCGCCCAGCCCGAACAGCTTGCGCTCGCGGCTGAGCTTCGCATCCCGCCCGGCAACCCGCAGGGCGTGGAACGGATCAACGTGGGCGGGCGGTTCTCGCTCGACCTGCTGCCGTTCGGCGAGCCGATGCTTTACGTCACGCAGCAGGGCCGGCCGCGCATCGCGGTCTTCGGGGCACAGGCCGAGCTGGAACGCCCGCTGCTGGTCGATGCGTGGTCGAGCCGGCTGCTGATTACCGCGCAGGACCAGCGTGAGCCGATCCGGTTGCGGTACGAGACAGCCGGCGGCGAGCGGATCATCACCCAGCAGATCAGCCCCCGCCTGGCCGATCTGGTCATCTTCTTAGCGCGCGGCGCCAGCGCCTCGGACTTCGGCCCGGGCCTCGGGCTGAGCTACAGCCAGGTCGTGGGCGCCCTAGCGGCGATCGAGCAAGACGGGGGCACGGCCGCGGCCTTTGCCACCGAGACCGACCGTCTCCGAGCGCTGCTGCTAGCCGCCGCGGACAGAAGGGTGACCGACCGGCCAGCGCTGCTCGATGACCCGAGCACAACAGTCGATCTGAACACGATCGGCGAGGGCGGCCTGGGAGAACGGGCCGCGCTCGAACCGGAGGATCGCCGCGACGCCGAAGAGGGCGCAGCAAGGCCGAGCTATGTCGTAGCGGTGCCGCGGAAGACCGAGTCCGGCGAGGACCCGGAGTGAGCGTCCGAGAACCGGCCGGCCCGGCATCACCCGCAGGGAGTATTTGGCCCTGAATCCGGCGAGATCCCGCTGCACTGGCCGATAGCTCTCCATTCCTACGGGCCATCCGTAGACTCGTAGGACGGACGCGCGGTCGCCGGGGCAGGACGCCAAAGCGAACGCCCATCCGGACTTGTGACGCCAAATACCGACGCACCCGTCGGGCCGCGGCAGGGAGACGCCACGACCCATGCGACTCGCATCGCTCGTTCTTCATGGCTTTAAGTCGTTCGCCGACCCGACGACGTTCACGTTCGATGACGACATCACCGGCGTCGTCGGACCCAACGGCTGCGGCAAAAGCAACGTTGTCGACGCGATCAAGTGGGTGCTCGGCGAGCGGTCGAGCAAGAGCCTGCGCGGCAAGGAGATGATCGATGTCATCTTCGCCGGCTCAGCGGGCCGCCCGCCCTCCGGGATGGCCAGTGTCGTCCTGGGCTTCGACAACCCGATCATCGACGCAGACGCCCCACTGCTCGAACTCGATACGGCCGACCCCATCGAGGTCGACGAGGACGAAGATCCGGAACAGGCCGAGGCTCAGCGCGAGGCCCGGCGGAGCGGCCGACGCAGGCGTGCGCTCCCGATCGATGCGGACCATGTCGCCGTCGAACGCCGGCTCTATCGCGACGGCACCAGCCACTACCTGATCAACGGCAGGCGTGTGCGGCTGCGTGACATCCGCGAGCTGTTCCTCGACACGGGCATCGGGGCCGACGCCTATTCGATCATTGAGCAGGGCAAGGTTGACGCGATGCTGCTCGCGTCGCCGATGGAACGCCGCACGATCTTCGAAGAGGCCGCGGGCATCGCGCGATACAAGCAGCGCCGGATCGAGGCCTCGCGCAAGCTCGACCGGACCGAGGTCAACCTGACCCGCGCCCGCGAGCAGCTGGAATCGACCGAGCGGCGGCTCCGGATCGTCAAGGGCCAGGCGGCTAAGGCCCGGCGGTACCAAGAGCTCGACGCCGAGTACCGCGCCATCCGGACGGCGCTCGCATTCGACCAGTACCACGATCTTCGCGAGCGGCTCGACGGGCTGACCAGCGAGCTGTCACAGCTCGAAGATGTGCGAGCCCAGACGCAGACGGCGACGGATGCCGCGGCTTCGCAGAAAGAAAAGGCCGAGATCGATCGCCAAGAGCTGGCGTCGCAGGTCAGGTCGCTCGACTCGCAGAGCCAGCGCGCCTCGCACGACGCGGAACAGGCAACGCAGCGGCGTGCGATGACACTGGCCGCCCTGGCCCAGACCGAAGCGGGCCTGGAACGCGAGACACGCGAGCTCGACGGCATCACCGCCAAGCTCGAAGCGGCCGAGGCTGAGCAGGCTGCACGCCGCGACACCGCCGCCGGCCTGGAAGAGCGGCTCGCGGACGCCGAACGGTCGATGTCCCAGGCGAGCGAAGCACGCGCGGCGGTGCTCGAGTCCGCGGCCGAGAGCAGGGCGCAGCTCCAGCAGTCCGAGGCCGCCGCGGCAGGCATGGCCCGCGAACTGGCGGCGGTGCTGGCCTCGATCGAAGCCGACGGCCGCCGCGCCGAGCAGCTCGAAGAAGCCGCTGATGAGGCTTCGCGCAAGCGCTCGGCACTCGCAGACGATCTCGACCGGCTCACGTCCGATGCCGACGAGGCCGCGGCATCGGTATCGTCACTGGAGACCGGTGCTGCGGAAGAAGGTCGAGACCTCGCGGAGCTGGAACGCCGGGTCGCGTCGCTCGAAGCGGGCCGGGGCACGCTGGCCGAATCGGTGCGCGATCTGGAACAACAGCGGGCGCGGCTTGAATCCCGCTGGCAAACGCTCACTGAGATGGCCGAGTCACGAGTCGGGTTCGACGATGCGGTCCGTCGTGTGCTCAGCGATGCGAGTGGATCGGGTGTCTTCGGGGGCGTGATTGCGCCGCTGGCAGACCTTCTCGATGTCGATCGGGCGAGCGCCGGAGCCGTCGAGGCGGCCCTGGGCGACCGATTGCAGTCGCTGGTCGTGCCGACTCCGGCGTCAATCCCCGATAGCGCCGCCTTGGCCACGCTCGCCGGGCGTGTGCGGTTCCTGCCCGTTGTGGGCCCGCTCGTTGGCGCCGACTCGGACGACGCGGAGCCTGTACGCGAGCCCGTCGATGCGCAGCTGACGCGCGGGCGGATACGATCGCTGCGTACCAGCGTGCGCATCCGATCGGACAGCGTCAACGGTACCGATTATGAATCGCTCGAGCGGCTGCTCGACCGCTTGCTGGGCCGGACGTACCTCGTGGAAAGCCTGGAGTCCGCGTCGCTGCTACGCGCGGGCGTGCTGGGCGCATCGGCACGCCTGGTGACGGCTGACGGCTGCGTGCTCGAACCGGACGGCAGCGTGATCGCCGGCCCGGCATCGACCGAGAGCGAGGGCCGCGGCCTGCTCGAACGCCGGGCCGAGCTCGATGAGCTGACGATCAAGCTGTCATCGGCGACGGCTTCGCTCGACCGCGCCCGGGCCGAACTCTCCAGCATCGACCAGCGCGCGGGCGAGCTGAGCGAGCGAAGGGCCCAGAGCCGCACGCGTCTGGCCGAGCTCGAGCGTCGGCTCGCACGCGAGCAGGGGAGGCGAGAAAGGCTCGAGGCGGAGATATCCCGCGTCCGCGATGGCATCGCCGCCCACGAGGCGGACCTGGACCGGACCACGCAGCGGCTCGAGCACCTGCGGTCCGAGATCAGCCAGCGACAGGGCTCGGCGGCGCGGCTGGACGCCCTCCAGGACGAGCAGCGCAGCCGCGTCGAAGCCTTGCGCGCCGAGGCCGAGCAGCTCGAGCAGCGCGCAGCGCAGACGGGCGAGCAGGTGACGGCGGCACGCGTCGAGGCCGGGACCGTCCGGGAGCAGCTCAGCGCCGCGCGCCGCGAACTCGACAGGCTCAGCGAGGCCGCGGGGGACCTCGAACAACGGCTCGACCGGACACGGCAGCAGATCGAGGGCTCACGCGGGGCGATCGAGCAGCACCGCCACGCGTGCGCCGAGGCGGACGCGCAGATCGCTCGAGCGACCCATGACGCCGAACGACTCCGCGAGCAGGCCGAGGCGGCCGAGCACCGCCACGCATCGATGATCGAGCGGGTCGCGTCGCTCGACGCCGATCTCGCCGAGGCCAGACAGGCCTTCCAACGCGTCGAGCGCAACTGGCACTCGCTCGAAGTCGCTCGCAGAGAAGTCGAGGTCAAGCGTGAGCACCTCGAAGAACGTGTGCAGGACGAGCTGTCGATCGACCTGATCGGTGAGTACGCCGATTACCGTGCCGTCATCGAGCCGGGAGACGTCGGGCTGCTCGAAGCCGAGGCGGCGTCTGCCGAGGCCGACTCGCTCCGCGGCGAGATGAAGAAGCTGGGCCAGATCAACCCCAACGCGATCGAAGAGGAGTCGCAGCTCGAGGGTCGGAACGAATCGCTCATCGAGCAGGTCGCCGACCTCGATCGGGCCCGCGTGACACTGGCCGAGCTGATCGAGCGGCTCAACGTTGCCAGCCGCGAGCGGTTCGAGGAGACATTCAAAACCGTCCGCGAGCATTTCGCCGGGCCCAACGGCATGTTCCGCAAGCTGTTCGGCGGCGGAAAGGCGGAGGTCAGGCTGATGCCGCTGGTCAAGGAGATCGACGGCGAGAAGGTGCAGACCGACGAGATCGACTGGCTCGAATCCGGCGTGGAGGTCATCGCCCGCCCGCCCGGAAAGGAACCCCGCTCGATCAACCAGCTCTCCGGCGGCGAGAAGACCATGACCGCCGTGGCGCTGCTGCTCTCGATCTTCCAGAGCAAGCCCAGCTGCTTCTGCGTGCTCGACGAGGTCGACGCCGCCCTCGACGACGCGAACGTCGAGCGGTACACCAACGTCGTCCGCAGCTTCACCGACCGGTCGCACTTCATTGTCATCACGCACAACAAGCGGACGATGCAGGCCGCCGACCGGCTCTACGGCGTGACCATGCAGGAACGCGGCGTCTCCAAGCGCGTTACCGTCAAGGTCGACGAGGTGCTCGAAGACGGCAAGCTCAAGGCCTCCGCCGCGAACAAGCACGAATCGGAGCCGAGCCTGCGCGGCGCTCTGGCAACGATGCGCGAGCAAGACACGTCGCCCGTCGAGGCCTGACGCGCGTCAGCCGAGTTCGACCCTGCCGACCAGGTCCGCAACGCACGACTCGCCCTGAGCCGCCACCCATTTGGCGAGGTCGCGGTTCAGTCGGATCGGTGCACGCGGGTTCGCGAACAGAGCCGTGCCGACCTGGCACGCGGAGGCGCCGGCGAGGATCAGCTCCGCCGCGTCGTCCCAGGCCGACACGCCGCCCACGCCGACGATCGGCACCTCGGGCAGCGCCCGGTGCACGAGGTGTACGAGCCGCACCGCGATCGGGTGGACCGCCGGTCCGGACAGCCCGCCGGTGACATTCGAGAGCACCGGCCGACGCGCATTGACGTCGATGGCCATCGCAGGCACCGTATTGGCGATGGTCAGGCCGTCGGCCCCCGCCTCGACCGCGGCCTGCGCGACCTCGACGATCCCGGGCTGCCCCACCGCGATCGGGCTGAGCTTGACCAGCAGCCTGGTTCGCGCAAGCACCCCCCGCACGGCTGCCACCAGACCGCGCAGCGCCTCCGGGTCCACGCCGAACTCTGTCCCCCCGTGGACGTTCGGACACGACACGTTGAGCTCGACGGCCGGCAGCGCTTCCACCGCGTCCATCCGCTCGGCGACGGCGGCATAGTCGTCGGCCGCGTTGCCCGCGATCGACCCGATGACGGTCGTCGGCACGCGACCGAGCCTCGGCGCGACCTCATCCACGAACCGCTCGATCCCTGGGTTCGCCAGCCCGATCGCGTTGAGCATCCCCGCCTTGCTCGGCACAATCCGCCAAGTCTCGTTGCCCGGGCGCGGCTCACGCGTGATCGACTTGGTCACCACCGCCCCGATCTCGCTCAGGTCGAACGCGTCTCGAAGCTCGTCGGCGTACCCCGCTGTGCCCGCGGCGAGCACGATCGGCGAGGCGAGCTCGAGCCCAGCAACCGTGGTCGACAGGCGGGTTTGGCGGAGGGGATCCGGCATCGATCGCACGATAGAAGCCGGCGAAGCGTCATAGTGTTCACCCAGCAGGAAAGGAACCCCATGGACCTCGAGACCCGCATCGCCCAGTTCGAGAAGATGGCCGGCGACGACCCGGACAACGACATGGCCCACTTCTCGCTCGGCGGGGCCTATCAGCAGGCCGGCCGCTTCGCCGACGCCGCCGAGTGCTACGTCCGCTGCTTCACGATCAACCCGGCGATGAGCAAGGCCTACCAGCTCGCCGGAGCCGCCCTGATCGCCGACGACCAGACCGAACGTGCCGGCCAGATCCTGCTCGAGGGCTACGTCGCTGCGGGTGAGCGCGGCGACCTGATGCCCAAGAAGGCCATGGGCGACATGCTCGATCAGCTCGGGCTCGACAAGCCCGAGGTCGAGGAGAAAAAGCCCGAAGCCGCCGACGGCTCCTTCGTCTGCCGACGCACCGGCAAGCCCGGCACCCAGTTGCCCCGCCCACCTTTCAAGGGCCCCATCGGCGAGTGGATCCACCAGAACATCTCGAAGCAGACCTTCGACGACTGGATCGGCCAGGGCACCAAGGTCATCAACGAGCTGCGACTCGACCTCTCACGCGACCAGGACAGCGAGACCTATGACGCCCACATGCGCGAGTTTCTCGGCATCGATGACATGATGTACCAAGAACTCACGGGGCAGAAGCCGCCCGCCTCGGTCTGAGCACTGAGAACAGCACGCCTAGGTTCCAAGCATGCCCTGGCGGCGGAGGGTGCCGAGCAGTAGTTCCTCCAGCGGGGTGTCGGTTGAGACCAGCGTGTGCGTGATGCGCCGAGACCGGCAGAAGTCGCGCAGGCCATCGATGTAGCCCTGCACACGTCGGCGGTAGCGCTCAAGAAGCTCCGCCGTGACCGTGATCTCGGCGTCGGGCCCCGACTCGGCATCGCTCAGACGCAGGTCACCGACGAACCGGTCGCCCTCAGCCGCGGGGTCGATCTCGCCGGGTGACAGCAGCTGCAGCACGGTCGTGTCGAACCCGCCGTGGGCCGTATTCGCGAGCAGGCCGATCCCCTCTTGGTAGCCCTCGCGCGCGAGGCAGTCGGAGATGAGCACGAATACTCCCTTGCCGGTGCGCTCGCGGGCTGCTCGGCGAAGGGCGGCGGTCAGTACCGAGCCGCTGGGTGCTTTGGCATCGAGCGACACGGCGCGTTCGAGGCTCTCGAGCAGGAACGCGCTCGCGGCCTGGAGCCGACGGCGCCCTCGCCCGGGGGCGAGCGATGCGTAGCCCAGGCCCGTCCCGAAGCTGGCCATCCCAACGCGGTTGTTGCCGACCAGCCCAACGTGTGCGAGCGCCATCGCCAGCCGGTGCGCGTAGATCAGTTTCGAGGGCATCCCGGCGTGCATCGAAGGCGAGGCGTCGACCACGATCGTGACGGCCAGATCCTCCTCTTCGCGGAAGAGCTTGAGGAAAAGCCTGTCCATGCGGGCGTAGACATTCCAGTCGATGTGGCGCAGGTCGTCTCCCGGCACATAGGTTCGATAGTCGTCGAACTCGACGGACGTCCCTCGCCGCTTACTGCGGCGCTCGCCCGGCAGGGCCCCCGGGAACATCTTGTGGCTCTTGATGTCCAAACGGTCGAGCCGGCCGGCGAGCTCCGGGGACAGCAGCGACTCGCGGTCGGTCGGCACGGGCTCGGTGGATCCGTGGATCATGCTCGCCGGTACAGTAGACTCGGGAACCCCTTGGTCAGGGGCCCCGCCCGGATACGGAGACGGCATGCGACATCGAGCAAGCAGCCCCAGCGACACGCGTTGCCTCCTGTGGATCGTCATTGCTACGCTGGCCGCTTCGGCCATCGGAGGTGCGGCGAAGGCTCAGGAGACCGTGAGCATCCGAGAGCTGATCGCCGAGCGGGATGCTCTGCGCGACCAGCTGTTCGAAGCGACGGCCCGCATCGAGCGTCTCGAGGCCGAGATCGCCACGCTCCGGAGCGAACGACGCGGGCTTCGCTCGCGGGTGTTCGACGCCGAGCGGGTGCTGACAGCCCTGCGACGGGAGCTCGGCGGACCCGATGACCCCGTCGAAGATACCCAGCGGGCCGCGGTGCCAGAGGATGCGCTCGCGTCGCCGGCCTCGCTGCTGCGCACGCTCCGTGCGATGTACTTCGACGCGATGCGCGGCACACCGGACGGCACCGCCGAGGAACTCGCCGAGTACCGCCAGGCCGTTGCGCTCTGGTGCCGGCTGACCGCGCGATCGCTCCGCGGCAAGCGGACGTGGCTCGTCGGTTTCGAGGACATGGTCCCCTTGCGCAATGAGCGGGCCGTCGCGCGGCTGACCGTCTACGACGAGCAATCGGGGCTGCCGATCGGCGAATCCGTCGACATCACCGTCCCCGCGCGGTTCGCTCAGCGCCTGGCGAGCGACCCGAGATTCGACCGCTGGCTGCTCACCGCCGTGGTCATCGCCAGGCCGGCCTACAGCGACGGGCGCGCCACGCGAGGCGTCTTCGAGTTCCCCCCGTTCATCGGGCCATACGCAGAGTTCGGTTTCGAGCTCGACTGGGTTGCCGTTCGCGGCTGGCGTCCGGGCCAGACCGTGCTGACCGAGCCAGACGAAACCTCCGAGACACAAGAATCGGATCATGAAGTCGTGAATCCGGACCCATCGCCGGCCGGGGACTGACGAACTGGCAGCCGACCGCGCCAACGTGCCCGATCCGACGCATCGGAAAAGGCCCGAAGGCATCCCGCACGATCGTCCGGCCGAGCGGCAATCGGCACACGCTTTGCCGACGAATGATCCGGTACAGCACCTGTGCACGGACGTGCGGAAAGGCCGACATGACCCGGTTTGTCAATAACGTGAAGACGGTGTTCCTGCTCGGCGGGCTGATGGGCCTGTTCGCGGCGATCGGTGGCATGCTCGGCGAGGGCTACCTGCTCCCGTTCCTGATCATCGGGCTGATCACCAATTTCGGAGCCTTCTTCTTCAGCGACACGATCGCCATCAAGTCCATGCGAGGCCAAGAGGTGGGTCAGGACGACCCGATCTACCAGATGGTCGACGAGCTGCGTCAGAAGGCCGGCCTGCCCATGCCGCGGGTCTACGTCTGCCCGCAGCAGGCGCCCAACGCCTTCGCAACCGGACGCAGCCCCAGCAAGGCCGCCGTTGCAGTAACCTTGGGCGCGATGCAGCTGCTCAACGAGCAGGAAATGCGTGGTGTGATGGCGCACGAGCTGGCGCATATCAAGAACCGAGACACGCTGACCTCCACGATCGCCGCAACGATCGCGGGTGTGCTCGCGTTCCTCGCGCAGTGGGGGTTCCTGTTCGCGGGCAACCGTGAGCAGTCGAACCCGTTCGTCGCGATCGGCGTGCTGATCATCGGTGCCGTGGGCGCAGCGGTGATCAAGGCGATGATCAGCCGAAGCCGCGAGTTCGTCGCCGATGCGGACGGGGCCTCCATCGCTGGCACGCCAACGGGCCTGATGTCCGCGCTGCAGAAGCTCGAATCGCTCAACCAGCGGATCCCGATGCAGAGCCCGAACCCGGCGCAGAACAACCTGTTCATCGTGGAGCCGTTCGCCGGCAAAACGCTCGGGAAGCTGTTCGCGACGCACCCGCCGACCGCGCAGCGGATCGCCAGGCTGCGTGAGCAGCTCTGATCACGCGGGCCGATCACCGGCCCCGCTCAGGTAGCTTCGGTCGCCGGCGCTCGCCGGTGGGTACACACCCCCGGTCCGACTCCGCAGTACCTTGCGGAGCTCCAGACGCTGGGCATCGATGGCCTGGGCGAGCAGGTCCGTGCCGCCTTCGCCCTCGATCAGCCCGTGCTCGATCGGCTCGCCGTAGGAGACCGCGATGCGGCAGCCAAAAAGCCTCGGCAGCTTCCGTGTGCGGGGCCACGCATCGAACGCGCCCTCTATGGCCACGGGCACAACCGGGCACTTGGCCCGGCGGACGATCATCCGGACACCGTCGCGGCAGGGCTGCATCGCGCCGTCCCAGGATCGCGAGCCCTCCGGAAAGACGACCACGGCCTGGCCGAGCCCGAGCCGCTCGATCACCGTACGGATCGCGCGGATGTCGCCCGACTGATCCTCAAGCGGGATCGTGTTCAGCCTCGTGATCAGCCAGCCGAGCGGTCCCTTGAACAGGCTGGCACGTGCGAGAAAATGCGTGCCGCGCGACTTAATGGGCGTGCCGACAAGGGGCGGGTCGAAAAACGAGACGTGGTTGGCCGCCAGCAGGCAGGCGCCCGAGGCGGGCACGCGTTCGACGCCCTGCACGTGCAGGCGGTAGAAGCCGTGGAAGAACACGTGCAGCATGCCGCGGCAGAATACGAAGAAGCGCGACGTTCGCCGGCGATGCGTGTTCACGTCGCGTTGAGCCGTGCGCGGACACGCTGCGCGAGCAGCGCGACGACGGCCTGGAGCGTGAGCGGGCCGGTATCGATCCGCTCTGCGTCATCCGGGCAGCGGAGCGGGCCGTCGGCACGCGACGAATCCAGGTGATCGCGCCGCTGGATGTCGGCGAGCAACGTATCGATCTCGATCATGGCATCCGGATCGCGCTCGCGCAGCTGCTCAGCCCGCCGCTGGGCGCGGACACGCGGGTCCGCATCGAGGTAGAACTTGACCGGCGCGTCGGGGAAGACGACGCTGCCCTGGTCGCGCCCCTCCGTGACCAGCCGCGGGTGCTGAGCGCCGATGAGCCGCTGCTTACGCACCATGTGCTCGCGGAGGCGGCCGATGCCGGCGAGCGTGGACACCAGGGCGGTTACATCGGCGTCACGGATACGGCCGTTCATCGGCTTGAACCAGGCCAGCACAGCGGGCGGATCGGTGGACCAGTCGAAGTGGATGTCTGCGTCGGCGAGAACACTCAGCAGGTGCTCGTGGTCGGCGCAGTCAATGCGGCGATCGATGGCGATCGCTGCCGCAGCGCGGTACATCGCGCCCGTGTCGAGGAAATCGAGCCCGAGCCGCTTGGCGAGCAGCCGAGCGACGGTGGACTTGCCCGTGCCCGCAGGGCCGTCGATGGTGATGATCAACTCACGATCGGGGGGGACCCGCGCATCGGCTGGGTGCTCGGGCGTCGGCTTCTCTTGCTCGCGTGTCACGGTGGTGGCTCGTTCCACGGCGTCCCCGCTTGCCTGCCGGCCGGACCACGGCCGAGCATTACCCCTTGGCGACCTCGATCGCGTGGTCGAGCGCCCACCGGCTCAGGTCCGTGCCCACGACCGGGTCGCCCGTGCCCGAATACCGAACGGCGAGCGAGCCGTCGAACCCGACCGAGTGCACCGCATCGATCAGCGGCTGCAGGTCATACGGCGAGTGTACCGGAGGATCCTCCTCCGGCTCGAGGCCCTGTTCATTGAGCACCGCGTTGATCAGGCTCTCGAGCCCACCGCCCGGCCCCCCACTCGGGTCGAGAGCAGCCGCATCCTCGCCTGCCTCAGCCGCCATGGACGCTTCGAGCTGTTCTTCGTCATCGGCCAGCTCGGCTTCGGTGGGCTCGGCGTCGGTGGGCTCAGCCTCGGCAGGCGGCTGGCGCTGCTCCGCGTTTTCTGCTTGGGCTCCACGCTTGTTCGCCTGGGGCGCATCGTTGTCCTCCGACGGCTCGGCCGGGGTGAGCTCGACCGTGGTCGCGCAGACCACGCTGGCATAGGGCACGAGCTTGCGGAGATAGGCCGCGGGGTCGTCGGCTTGGACAGCCTCGGCGAAATCGGGCAGCGTGCCGACGCGGAAGCCGCCGACCTTCTTGATCAGTTCCGTCACGCGTTCAGGCTGCTTAGTCAGGCCCTCGCGCGGCGCGATCAGGATGGACATGTCGAGCTTGTCGGCTGTTTCAACAATCTGTCGGAATCGATCGGCAGCGAAGTCGACGAAGTCATCCTCATCGGCGCTCTCGACGCCGATGGCGGCCGCGTTGCAGCCGAGCAGGCTGGCGGCGGTGAGGACCCGTTTGGCGCGGTCGACGCCCTGCCCACCGACCTCGTCGCTCTCGTCGGCCAGCCGGAGCGGTTCGGGCTCGATCAGGAGGAGGCAGGCGCACCGCTGTTTGTCGGCCGTCTCGCGGAGGGCCTCGAGCGTGCTGCGGGTGGCCCCCTTGAGCAGATCGGTGGTGAGGTTGAGCCCGTTCATGTCGAGCTCTTGCCGAGCGAATTTGGGCAGGTCGCTGAGCGTCAGCTTCGGCTTGCCGCGAGAGGGGGCCAGGAGGCCGCGGACGGAGGCTGCGTGGAGCGTCAGGAGCATCGATCGCAGGGTATGCCGGGAGCAGACCCGCGATCCGTGAGGAGACGCTAGCATGTCCGCGATTCCAGGCGCGCCGTCGTGCGCTCGCCGATTTCCGAACGACAGGAGACCGGGCTCATGGGCTCACCATCCGACCGCCGCTATGCCGACACGCACGAGTGGCACCGGCTCGACGGCGAGCTGATCGTCATCGGCATCAGCCAGTTCGCGGTCGATCAGCTGACCGACGTGACGTTCGCCGAACTCAAGCCCGAGGGCACACAGGTCGAGGCCGGAGGCGAGATCGGTGAGGTCGAGAGCGTCAAGACCTCCAGCGATGTGTACTCCGGCATGGCGGGCGAGATCGTCGAGGTGAACCAACAGGTCGTAGACGACCCGTCGCTCTTGAACTCCGATCCCTACGGCGAGGGCTGGCTCATCAAGCTCAAGCCCGGCGACCCGGCCGAGATCGATGGCCTGCTCGATGCGGCGGCGTACGACGAGAAGAACCCTGCCTGACTCGCTGACCGAACCCGTTGGTGGCGTGTCGAGCACGCCTCGCACCGAGCAGGCGGCCTCTCCGGCTGTGCCGCCACGAACGTCTGTGCACGAACCGATTTCGCAGGAACCGACGACGCCGATGATCCGATGCAGCGGAGTGACCAAGGCGTACACCATCGGCCCCCGTAGGGTGCCGGCGCTGCGCGGCGTCGACCTGCACATCGCCGAGACCGGCTTCCACGCGATCATGGGCCGATCCGGCTCGGGCAAGAGCACATTGCTGCACCTGCTGGCGGCCCTGGACCGCCCGGACGAGGGCGAGATCCAGATCATGGGCCGGGCGATCCACAGCCTCGACGAGCGGTCGGCGACCGAGTTCCGCCGCCGCGAGATCGGGATCGTCTTCCAGCAGTTCAACCTGATCTCGACGCTCTCGGCACGCGAGAACGTCGAGCTGCCCGGGGAGCTGGCGGGCGAGGACCCCGCAAAGCTGCGCGGGCGCAGCGGCGAGCTGCTCGAGCGCCTGGGGCTGGGCGACCGGATGGAGCACCGCCCGCAGGCGCTATCGGGCGGCGAGCAGCAGCGGGTGGCGATTGCGAGGTCGCTGTTGTTCCGCCCACCGGTTCTGTTCGCGGACGAGCCGACAGGCAACCTGGATTCGGGCTCGAGCGAGCAGCTCTGGGCGCTGCTGGACGAGATCGCGCGGGATGAGGCGATTACGGTCGTTATGGTGACGCACGAGCCGTCGGCCGCGGTGCACTGCCAGCACGTGATCGTGCGGGCCGACGGCCGGGTGACCGGCCGGTTCGACGTGGAGGACCTCGATGCGACCGGCGTGGCGGCTCGCTATTCGGAACTTGCGAGCTAGGCCGAAGCGCACGGCCCTGCTGGTCGCGGCGGTCTGCCTGTCTTCGCTCTTGATCGCGGCGGTCGCGACGGCGATGGCGTCGATCCAGGGCTCGATCCAGGCCCGGATTGCCAAGCAGATCGGCGTCGCCGACATCCGCATCCAGGGCCAGGGGACCGGGCAGACGATCGACGCGTCGTGGATCGACCGCGCCGAGACCTGGCCGGGCGTCGAGGCCGCGGTAGGAAGGATCGAGCACCCGCTCTCGGTCCGGGCAACGATCGAACTCTGGCGGCCGGTTGACGGCGAGAACTCGGAGGGTCCTCACCGGCTCACACGGGTCCAGACGATGGTCAGTGCGATGGGGCACGGCGTTGAGCTCGGCGCGGATGCCGAGCTCCAGAACGTCGATCTCGCCCAGGGCCGTCTGCCGGCAACGCCGACCGAAATCGCGATCGACACACTGCTGGCCGACCGTCTCGCGGGCCGGCGTGGGCAGGCCGGGGCGCTCGGCGGGGCGGTCTCGCAGCGCGATGTCATGCTCGATGCGGCGGATGCCGAGGACGAGGCGACCGGCCGGACGTTGCCGGCCCTCGATGCCGAATCGGCCAATGCCGAGGTGTCGGTGGGCATCGGCGACGAGATCGAGCTGGTCCGCGGGCTGTTCTTCCGTGAGAGTGCGACGTACACGATCGTCGGGATCGTCGAGCCGCCGCCGCTGGGCGGACGCCCCCAGGCATTCCTCGATCGCCAAACGCTCTCGGAGATCGCGCGGTCGCCCGGTCGGATCACGGCGGTCGATGTGCTGCTTGAGCGAGGCGTGGATCCGGAGACCATCGCGCAGGCGAAGCGCGACGCGCTGACCGAGGACGAGTCGCGCGACGTCATCATCCAGACCACAGCGAAGATCACCTCTGGTCTGGAGCAGAACCTGCGCACGGGGCGCATCGGGATGGTCTTTGCATCCGTGCTGTCGTTCCTGGCGGCGTCGTTCATCATTATGACCGGGCTGACGGTCGATGTGTCCGAGCGGCAGCGGGAGCTGGCGATCCTGCGGTGCATCGGTGGTGAGCGGCGGCAGCTCGCGGTCAGCCAGCTCTTCGTCGGGCTGATCATCGGCGGCGTGGGCGCGCTGATCGGCACGCCGCTGGGCTTGATCTCGTGCGCGGTCCTGATCTGGTTCTTCGAGGATGTACTGCGGACGGGGCTGGTGATCACGTGGTGGCCGATCGTGCTCGCCGCGGGCGGCGCGGTGGTCTCGGGGCTGCTCGGCGCTGCGTGGCCGGCGTACAAGGCGTCGAGCACGAGCCCGCTCAGGGCGATGTCGCCGCGGGCAGTACCCGCGGGTCGGGCGCCGATCGTGCTCACAACCGTCCTCGCGCTGCTCGGCGTCGCTTCGCAGATCGTGACCGTCGGCACACCCGACGACGGCAGGCAGGCGTTCTGGCTCTACGTGCTGCTCGGGCTGCCGGCGATGTTCATCGGCTACTTCGTGCTGGGCGTGCCGATGACGCTGCTGGTCGTCCGCGCCCTCGGCCCGCTGATCGCGCGGTCGCTCGGCCTGCCCAAGCGCCTGCTCGAACGCACCATCGCGCAGACCCCCTACCGCTTCGGGTTCACGGCCGGCTCGATGATGGCCGGCCTGGCGCTGATGATCATGATCTGGACGCACGGCGGCTCGATCGGCCGGGACTTCCTCGGCAAGTTCGAATTCCCAGACGCGTTCGTCAGCGGCATCGCCCTGACGCCCGAGGCGCAGCGGGCGCTCGACGAGCTCGAATTCGTCGACGGCACCTGCGCCATCAGCATCACGCCGATCGAGACCGATGTCTTCGGCGTGACGAACCTCACGAAATACGCCTCCTCATTTATTGCATTCGAACCCGAGCCGTTCTTCGAGCTGGCGGAGCTGACGTGGATCGAGGGCTCAGAGCAGACCGCCAAGCCAAGGCTGATCGAGGGCGGCGCGGTCATCGTCGCCCGCGAGTTTCAGCTCGCGCAGGGGCTCGGCGTGGGCGATACGTTCCGCTGCCGGCACAACGGCCAGCCGCACGAGTTCGAGATCGTCGGCGTTGTGACCAGCCCCGGCCTCGACATCGTCAGCAAGTTTTTCAATATCGGCGAGGAGTACACCCAGCAGGCGATCCACTCCGTCTTTGGCTCACGCCGGGACATGATTGACCGCTTCGGGATCGAGACGATCAGCCTCATACAGATCGAGCTGTCCGACGATGTCGATGACGCGGAGGCGATGGCCGTCATCGAACGCGTGACGTTCCCGTACGGCATCCTCGACGCCGGCAGCGGCCGAGAAATCAAGGGCCAGCTCATGGCCGTCTTCGGGGGCGCCATCGGCGCGTTTACCGCCGTGGCGATTTGCGCGATGCTCGTAGCGTGCTTCGGCGTGGCGAACCTGATCGTCGCTGGGGTCGATGCCCGACGCTTCGAGTTCGGCGTGCTGCGGGCCGTCGGCGCGCAGGCGGGCGTCCTGCTGCGCCTGGAGATCGGCGAGGCGATCGTCATCGCGGTCTGCGCGGTCGTACTCGGAAGCGCGATGGGCCTCCAGGCGGCGTGGGCCGGCCAACGCCTGCACCGGCTGCTCATCGGGCTCGACCTCGAACTGCAGATCCCTGTCGACGGGTTCGCGATCGGCTGGGTCGCGGTCACGGTCATCACCGTGATGGCCGCGGTGCCGGCGGGGCTGGGCATCATGCGAACCCGTCCCCGCGACCTGCTCGCAACACGCAATTAGACCGCGCTCGATTTGCTTACTCGAACAGCCCACGCAGCTTCTCGAGCCCGTCGAGCCAACCCGCTTCGAACTCCGTCGGCGTCTCGTCGGTGAACTCGCCGACCATCCGGTGGTCGACGGTCACGCGTGTGCCAGTTCCGATGGGCTCGAAGGACATGGTCGCGTTGGAGACGACCGCCTCGGGCATCGTAAAGTCGCCCTTCATGCGGATCTTCCGGTCCGGCTTGAGCATGGTGATGAACGCCATCAGGTTCTCGTCGCCGTTGTCGGACAAGAGGTAAAAGCGACCGCCGAGCTTGGGCTCGATGACCGCTTTCCATCCGGCATCCGGGCCGTTGTTGAACCATTCGGCGGGGCGGTTGAGCACGGTGTTGTACACGGCCGCGGGCTCTGCCTTGACCGTGATCTCTGAGCGGATGACCGCCAGCCGCGCCGGCTTCTCGAGCAGTTTCGTGGCGTTCATCGTCGTGTCCCCTCTGTGCTGCGGACTCTCGGCTGCGTTCCTGAGTCGATCGAGCGAGCCGGCCCACGCATCCTCGTACCTGCTGACCCACCGCTCGTATACGCGTCGGAGCGGAACGGCGTTGAGATGGTTCAGCTTCCTGCGCCCTCGGCGCTCGGACGTGATCAGCCCCGCCGATTCGAGCACACCGAGATGCTTCATGACCGCGAAGCGCGTCAGCGTCGGCACCAACGCTGCCAGCTCCCCGGTCGAGCGGGGGCCATACCGGAGCCCGTCGAGAAGCCCCCGGCGTGTTGGATCGGCGAGGGCGCGCCAGACGGCGTCGAGCGAGTCGTCCATGACCCGCCCCGATCAGCCGAACACGCGCGGAAGATCGAGCTGCCGGCGGATGACCGTTAGCTGACCCGCGTGCATGCCCTCGTGCCACGCGATCGAGGTCATCAGCTTCGCACGCGTATCGCCGAACTGGGCGAGCGGTCCTTCCACCGCCGTGGTCAGGTCTTCATCGGACTGGCCCTTGAAATAGGCTGTGAGTGTCTCGCGACGCTCGACCATCATCGCGATGAGCTCGTCCCGACCGGGGTAACGCGAGCAGTCGGCTGCCGGGTCCGCGCCGCCCGCAAACATCTTCTGCTGATCTTCTGAGAAGATGCTCGGCTTGCCCGCGAGCATGTGCAGCGTCATGTCGTCCGTGTACGCGAGCTGGCCGACGATGTAGCCCGCGTTGCTGCCCCCCTCGCAAAAGAGCCGGTGGAACGCGTCACCCTCAATATCCTGGAGGAAGCCCATCGTGGCTCGGCGGGCGAAATCCATGACAAACAGGCCGGTCTCAAGCAGAGCGCTCATGGCTGATCTCCTGTGCAAGCGGCCCCGAGGCCGCACTATATGTGACTATATTGTCACATATAAGCACCCCAAGTCAAGCATGGGCCCCGTTTTCCCCTCTTGCCCTGCTTCTACGATGGCCGGAGGGATGCCGGGAGGAACGCGTGCCATGGCGAGCAACTCGAAAAAGGCCAAGACGGTGACGATCGGTGGCATCGTGCTCGTGGCGGCGATCCTGCTCTCCAAGCTCCTCGGCGGCCCGGATCTGACCTCCCTGCTGCTCAGCGACGGCCGATCCTTGCCGACCTCCGTACCACCGCGCGAGGCCGCGCCCGGCACCGCAGCCACAACTGCGGCGGACGGCGAATCGGCCATCCGTGCACTGATCAACACCCGGACCTCTGGCGAGATGGTCGAGTTGCATGCCGAGATCGTCAAGTTGCTCCCCGACGACAACGAGGGCTCCCGACACCAGCGGATCCTGCTGGAGCTCAAGACCGGCGGCACGATGCTGGTCGCGCACAACATCGACCTGGCAGAACGCATCCCCGCTGAGGAGGGCGACTGGATCACGGTCTACGGGCAGTACGAGTGGAACGACAAAGGCGGCGTGCTGCACTGGACGCACCACGACCCGAAGAACTGGCGTGAGGGCGGCTGGATCGAGCACGCCGGCGTGCGATACGAATGAGCCGGTTCACCGTCGAGAGCCCGTTCGTGCCCATGGGCGATCAGCCGGCTGCGATCGATGCGCTCGAGGCCCGCATCAACGCGGGCGAGCGGTATGCCTGTCTTCTCGGCGCCACGGGTACGGGCAAGACGTTCACGATGGCCAACCTGATCGCGAGGGTTCAGAAGCCCACGCTGGTCATCAGCCACAACAAGACCCTCGCGGCGCAGCTCTTCGAGGAATTCAAGGAGCTGTTCCCGGCGTCCAGCGTGAACTACTTCGTCAGCTACTACGACTACTACCAGCCGGAGGCGTACATCCCGCAGCGGGACATCTACATCGAAAAAGATGCGAGCAGGAACGACGACCTCGACCAGCTGCGGCTGGCTGCGACGAGCAACATCCTCAGCCGACGGGACTCGCTGGTCGTCGCGAGCGTCTCGTGCATCTTCGGCCTGGGCTCTCCCGAGGCCTACGCGCACAAGGTCATGACGATTACGCGCGGCAGCACGATCGACCGGCGATCGTTCCTGCTCGGGCTCAACGACATGCAGTACCAGCGCTCCGAGATCGAGTTCAAGCGCGGCCAGTTCCGCGTGCGGGGAGACGTCATCGAGGTCTGGCCCGCGTACGAAAAGTTCGCCGTACGTGCCGAGCTGTTCGGCGATGAGATCGAACGCATCGAGCTGATCAACCCCACGTCGGGCGAGGTGCTGGCGGACGAGTCGCAGTTCTTCCTGTTCCCAGCCGTGCACTATGTGATGCCCGAGGATCAGATGCAGACGGCCCTCGAGCAGATCCGGTCCGAACTCGACGAGCGCGTGATGCAGCTGCGGCACGAGGGCAAGCTGCTCGAAGCCCAGCGCCTGCTGGGGCGGACGAAGTACGACCTGGAGATGATGGAAGAAGTCGGCTTCTGCTCCGGCATCGAGAACTACAGCCGGTTCATGGACAACCGTCAGCCCGGCGAGCGGCCGTTCACGCTGCTGGACTACCTCGACTACGCCCCGCCGACGGGCGAGATGGGCATCGGCACAACCCGCGTCGGCACCGATACCCAGGGCGAACGCCCAACGAGCGAGGGCGCCCGCAGCCTCCGGCGGAACTATCGCGACTGGCTCGTCATCATCGATGAGAGCCACGTCACGCTGCCGCAGATCCGCGCGATGTACAACGGCGACAAGGCCCGGAAGCAGATCCTGGTCGATCACGGCTTCCGTCTGCCCAGCGCGATGGACAATCGCCCGCTACGGTTCGAAGAATTCGAGGCGATCGCGCCGCAGATCGTCTTTGTCAGCGCCACGCCGGGCCCATACGAGCTCGAGGCCACCGCAGGCGAGGTCGCCGAGCAGGTCATCCGGCCCACAGGCCTGACGGATCCGGAGATCGAAGTCGTTCCGGCGCAGGGGCAGGTGCCGGACCTGCTCGAACGGTGCCGGGAACGCGTCGAACGCGGCGAACGGGTGCTCGTGACCGCGCTCACAAAACGACTATGCGAAGACCTGACGAACTACCTGCACCAGCAGGGTCTGGGCGTGCGGTACCTGCACAGCGACATCGACACGCTCGAACGCGTCGAGATCTTGACCGACCTGCGCAAGGGCGAGTTCCAGGTGCTCGTCGGGGTGAACCTGCTACGCGAGGGCCTGGACCTGCCCGAAGTCTCGCTGGTCTGCATCCTCGACGCCGACAAGGAAGGCTTCCTGCGGAGCCCGACGAGCCTGATCCAGCAGATGGGCCGTGCCGCACGGAACGTCAACGCGAAGGTCATTATGTACGCCGATAAAGTTACGCCCGCGATGCAGGTCGCGATCGAAGAGACCGAGCGGCGGCGGGCCAAGCAAGAGGCGTTCAACGCGGAGCACGGCATCACGCCCAGATCGGTTGAGAAGGCCATCCGCAGCGGGATCGAGCGCGAGCTGAAGGCGCGCAAGACGGCGCGGGAGGCGGTCGACGCGACCGACGAGGCCTTCGACGCCGCCGAGCTTGCGCGGGAACTGGAAGCCGAGATGATGGCCGCGGCCGAGGCGATGGAGTTCGAGAAGGCGGCGACCCTCCGCGATCAGGTCAAGGCGATCCGCGACGGCAAGGTCGGCTCGGGCGGCAAGGTCCGCAAGAGCGAGCTGACCAAAAAGCGAGGCTCCCGCAAGGCCGGCGGCGGCAAGCCTGGCGCGCCGGGTACGCGCGCCGGCAACAAGCGCAGAGGCCGCGGCTGAGCGAACGCCCCCTCGATTCCGCAGGCAGATCCCCTCTCGGGCCGATGTGGCTCGTATGAACGATTTCCGTGCGAGCAATCCGGAACTCACAGGGAGCATCCGGCGCGTGCGTCTGGCGGTCTGGCACCAGATCTGGCTCCGGCTCGGGGCACAGGCGGGCGGACGGCCGATCGTGATTTACGGCGCAGGCCAGCACACCCAACGGTTCCTGACCGCCATGGCAGACGTCAACGGTGGTCCGGCGGTCTCGTGCATCATCGACGACAGCCCCAATGCCGCGCAGATTGCTGGCGTCCCCGTCTGTACACCTGACAATACCGACCCGGAAACCGCCGCCCTCGTCATAGTCAGCTCTGATACCTGGGAGGAAGCGCTGACCCGGCGCGCTGAGGCTTGGACGCGAGGGAAGATACCCGTCGAGCGGCTGTACGAGGGTCTCGACGAGCTCAAGGCAACCCCGTTCTTCGAAGACTGCGGTACGGTCGTGGCGGTTGATACGGACGGTACACGACGCACAATCGATGAGCTGGGTGCGTCCCATGTGATGCACCCAACCGAGCGGGCGAACCGGGCTCCGAGCGCGATCGACCCCATCACTGAGCGGCGCGTCTGGTCGCTGGACCATCCCGAGTTCAAGCTCAATCGCGCGTTACTGTCGCCCGACTCGAAGCCCACGCTCAAGGAACACCAGTACTACCCGGGCGACACATTCCGCAAGGGAGCGAACCTACGCGACGAGTGCCTTGTCACCGATCCGGAGCATGGGTTGGTCACGCCCGATACGCGGATCAGCGTCATCGGCAGCTGCTTCGCGCAGAACTTCCGGCTCTGGCTGATCGAGCACGGCTATAACTTCTGCCAGTTCGAAGACGGCCCCTTTGCCGAACACAGCTCGGTGCGAACCGGCCCGCTGTTCAACACGGGCAGCATCTGCCAACTCTTCGAATGGGCATTTAACGGCTTTGACGCGGTCGATCCTGTCTGGCGATCGGAAGGCATGCTGATGGATCCATACCGCCTCGGGCTCACCTGGCCGACCGAGCAGGACATGCACGCGGAGCGTGCGTCACACTTCGCAGCGGTGCGCAGCATGGTCGATGAGTCGGAGGTGCTGGTGCTGACGCTCGGACTGAGCGAAGTCTGGCGCAACCGCGAAGACAAGCGTTGCTACTACCTCGTCCCTCCCCAGGGCATTCTGGACGAGAGATACCACGAGCACGCGCTGCTGACGGTCGATGACTGCGACGATCATCTCGAGCGGTTCTATGGGATCATCCGCGAGCGGAACCCGTCCCTCCGCCTGGTCATATCGCTGAGCCCTGTGCCGCTGAAAGCGACGTATTTCGATCGCAATGCGCTGCAGTCAGACGCGGTGAGCAAGGCGACGATTCGCACTGCGATGCACTGGTTCTGCGAGAGGCATCCGGAGGTGGTGTACTTCCCGAGCTACGAGATGGTGACACGCTCGCCGGATTGGCCGTACCGAACTGACAACAGACATGTTGTCGAGCACCCGTTCGTGTCGAACATCATGAAGACATTCATCGAGCACTACGGCGCTCCCGGCGAAGCCGATCGTCTTGTGGAGATGAAGGCAGCCGCGGAGCGCTCGTCGGCAGCATAGCCTGACCTACAATGGCCGCGTGTCGAATCGAAAGAGCCTCTTTCAACGCATCGGATACTACCTGATCGGTGTCGCGATCGGGCTGGTCCTGCTCGGCGTGATCCAGATGCAGCGCGCGAAAGCAAGGGCCGCACAGCAGGCCGAGCAGCCGCAGCTATCGCAACCGTCAGCGGCAACCGACAGCCCGGCAGGGGACACGCCCGTCCGCGATGACGGGACTTAGGCCTGCGTTCGCTGCGGAACGCGCCCCTACGATCCCCTCCGCATGCCGAAAACCGATGACCCAACGACGACCTCCCGCCGCAAGAAGACCAGCGTGAGCAAGAAGCCGTCCCGGAAGAAGACCGCCCGTACCACGAAGCGCACGGGGGTGGCGCCGTCCGCGGTCGAGGCCAAGCCGCCGCAGCCCGCCGAGCGAAGCATCCGCGTGCGTGGCGCGCGCGAGCACAACCTCAAGGGCATCGACGTCGATCTCCCGCGCGACCGCCTGATCGTCATAACGGGGCTCTCCGGGTCGGGCAAGAGCTCGCTGGCGTTCGACACGATCTTTGCCGAGGGACAGCGGAAGTACATGGAGTCGCTCTCCGCGTACGCCAGGCAGTTCCTCGACCAGCTCAAGAAGCCCGACGTCGAGGAGGTCGAGGGCATCCCCCCCACCATCGCGATCGAGCAGCGCAGCAGCGCGCACAACCCGCGTTCGACCGTCGCAACGACGACCGAGATCTACGACTACCTCCGCCTGCTGTTTGCCCGCTGCGGCAAGCCTGTCTCTTGGGCGCCGACCAAGCAAAAGAAAGACGGCACCATCCTCGCGCGATCTGGACGACCCATCAGCGCCACGCCGAGCACGCAGATCGTTGACGCCGTCATGGATCTCGGCGAGGGAACCCGGCTGATGGTGCTCGCCCCAGTCGTCCGTGAAAAGAAGGGCTTCCACAAGGACGCTATCGAAGAGCTCCATCAGCAGGGCTGGGCACGCGTGCGTGTCAACGGCCCGAACGGCAGACAGGTCCACGAGATCCGCGACATCCTGGCCAAGGGCGGCGAGAACCCGCTCGGGCTTGGACGCTACCACAAGAGCACCGTCGAGGCCGTGGTGGACCGCATCGTGATCCGCCACGACATCCGCCAGCGGCTTGCCGAGTCGATCGAGTCGGCGTTGAAGATGACCGGCGGAACAGTCTTTGTCGCTGTCAACGACCCCAACGACCGCGAGAAGTGGACCGACCGAACCTTCTCCACGTCCTACGCCGATCCGGATCACCCCGAGGTCGCGCTCGAGGAGCTCTCGCCCCGGCTCTTCTCGTTCAACTCGCCCTTCGGCGCGTGCCCAACGTGCCACGGGCTTGGTGCGATCCTCGAGTTCGATGAGGAGCTGGTAGTCCCAGACTTCGACAAGACCCTCCGCCGGGGCGCGATCGCGCCCTGGAAGAAGAACGGCCCGGGCGGTATGGTCTACCCGCGGTACCTTCGGCGGTTCTGCCGGCAGTTCGGCGTCGACCAGAACGCCGCCATCGGCACGCTCGACGACGAGACCTACTCCATCCTGCTCTACGGCGACGAAGACGGCACCTGGCCCGGCGTCATGCCCATGCTCCACGACTGGTTCCACAAGACCGAGAGCCAGTGGGTCAAAGACCATCTCCATACTTTCCAGACCGAGAAGACCTGCCCCGACTGCCACGGTGACCGGCTCAGGATCGAGGCGCTGCACGTGCTCCTTGCATCGGAGCACGCCGCCGACACCGACAAGGCGTTCAGCGAGAGCGTGATCGGGCGCGAACAGACCGATGGGACCGTCCTGAACATCGCCGAGCTTGGGCGGCTGAACATCAACGACGCCATCCGCTTTGTCGAGGGTCTCAAGCTCAGCAAGGAGCAGACGCAGATCGCCGAACCGATCATCCGCGAGGTGGGCAACCGGCTTCGGTTCCTCACAAGTGTCGGGCTGGAGTACCTGTCTCTGGACCGGCGCACCGCGACCCTCTCGGGGGGCGAAGCGCAGCGCATCCGGCTGGCAACGCAGGTCGGAAGCGGGCTGGTCGGCGCGTGCTACGTGCTCGACGAGCCGACGATCGGCCTGCATCAGCGCGATAACGACCGGCTGATCCGAACCCTCCGGCACCTGGCCGACATCGGCAACACCGTGCTGGTCGTCGAGCACGACGAGGACATGATCCGCGCCGCCGACCACATCGTCGATGTCGGCCCCGGACCCGGCGTGCACGGCGGGACAGTCGTTGCGCAGGGGACCGTGGCCGAGATCGAAGCGCATGAGGCCTCCCTCACGGGCATGTACCTGTCCGGCAGGCGCTCGATCGGGACACCAAGGCAGCGCCGGAAGCTCAGCGAGAAGAAGGCCGTCGTCGTCAAGGGCGCTAGCGCGAACAACCTCAAGTCGATCGATGTGCCCTTCCCCGTCGGCGGGTTCGTCTGCGTCACCGGCGTCTCGGGCTCGGGCAAATCGACGCTGGTCAACGAGATCCTGCTCAAGGCGGCCAGGCACGAGGTCACGGGGTCGCGCGACAAGCCCGGTTCGCACAGCCGCGTCAACGGCCTGCACCATCTCGACCGCATCATCGAGGTCGATCAGTCGCCCATCGGCAGGACCCCGAGGTCGAACCCCGCGACCTACACCGGCATCTTCGACGAGATACGCAAGATCTTCACGGCCACCAAAGAGGCCAAGATCCGCGGCTACAAGCCCGGGCGGTTTAGCTTCAACGTCTCCGCGCAGGCCGGCGGTGGGCGGTGCGAGGCATGCCAGGGCCAGGGCACGAAGAAGATCGAGATGCACTTCCTTCCCGATGTCTACGTCGAGTGCGAGGTCTGCAAGGGCGCCCGCTACAACCGCGAGACACTCGAGGTCACGTACAAAGACAAGTCGATCGCCGATGTGCTGGCGATGACTGTCGAGGACGCGTGCTCGTTCTTTGAGAACCACCCCAAGGTCCTGCGATTCACCGAGTGCCTCCGCGATGTCGGGCTGGGGTATATCACGCTCGGCCAGCCATCGACCACGCTCTCGGGCGGGGAAGCCCAGCGCGTCAAGCTCGCCACCGAACTCGGCAAGGGCGTCCGCTACGACGGCACCCGAAGCCAGGAGCACACGCTCTACGTGCTCGACGAGCCGACGACCGGCCTGCACTTCGAGGACATCCGCAAGCTGATCGCCGTGCTCAACCAGCTCGCCGACGCCGGCAACACGCTCGTCGTCATCGAGCACAACCTCGACGTTATCAAGTGCGCCGACTGGATCGTCGACCTGGGCCCCGAGGGCGGCGACGGCGGAGGCACCCTCGTCGCCAGCGGCACGCCGGAGGACGTGGCGAAGGTCAAAGTCAGCCACACGGGCCGGTATCTCAAGACGATGCTTTAGCCATCGATCCCCATCAGCTCGTCCACCCCGCCCCACCGTCTCGCACGGGCGGCGTCGAACGAATCGGGCAGCGGCCGGGGTGCCAGCTCGATCCGGCCCGAGAGCAGCAGCTTCAGCAGCCGCGTCGTCACGGTTGAGGGCGGCACGGTGCCGCCCGACCAGAGCTCGTAATCCTGAAAACTCAGCGTGACGATGTGCGCGGTGGCAGATTCACCGACAGCGATGCGGACCTCGTGCCGCCACCCGTGGGAGGTCTCGGCCTCTTCGAGGATCTCGATCATGGGCGATGTTTCTGCCACGGCTGATTGTTGCGACCCCACCGGCTCGGCGCGGTAGCATCCGTGCATGACCTTCCTGCTCGAGACCATCCGCCTGGGTCTGAACAACCTGCGCCTGCATTTCCTGCGATCGTTTCTGACGGCGCTTGGCATCATCATCGGCGTATCGGCCGTGATCGCGATGGTCTCGATCGGCGAGGGCTCGAAGCAGCAGGCGCTGATGCAGATCGAACGGCTCGGGGCCCGGAATATCATCGTCCGCAGCCAGAAGCCGCCGACCTCACAGCAGCAGCAGGGGCAGCAGCAGGGCTGGGTATCACGCTACGGCCTGACCCGAACGGATCTAGCGGTTATCGAGTCCAGCTTTCCCGAAGCCGAGCACATCGTCCCGCTCAAGCAGCTCGGCTCCCAGATCCTCCGCGGAGAGAAACGCAAGACGAGCCAGTCTTTCGGCACCACGCCCGAGATGCTGTCCGTCGCGAATCTCCGCGTTGCGAGAGGCCGGTATATCACCGCTGCCGATATGGACACGCGCGCGATGGTCTGCGTCATCGGATCCGAGGTGGCCAACACCATGTTCAATCTGATCGACCCGCTCGAGCACACGCTGCGGATCGATGACAAGGTGTTCCGTGTCATCGGCGTGCTCAAGCCCGTCGGCCTCTCGGGCGGTGCGGGCGCCGCGCTCGTCGGCCGCGACCTCAACATGGACGTCCACCTCCCGATGACCACGGCCCGTGCGACATTCGGCGATACCGTGGTCAGACAGGAAGCGGGCTCGCGAAGCAGCACCGAGGTCCAGATCGCCGAGGTCTATATCCAGAGCCCGTCGCGCGAGCGCGTCCTCGCCGACGCCAAGGTCCTCCGTCGCGTCGTCGAGCAGCGCCACCCCGGCATGACCGACGTCGGCCTGATCGTCCCCTATGAGCTGCTCGAGCAGGCCGAGCGGCAGGCGCTGACCTGGACGGTGACGCTCAGCGCCATCGCGGGGATCAGCCTGCTCGTCGGCGGCATCGGGATCATGAACATCATGCTCGCGAACGTCACCGAGCGCACACGCGAGATCGGCATCCGCCGATCACTGGGCGCGACGCGTCGGCACATCGTCTGGCAGTTCCTCGTCGAAACCGGCGTGCTCAGCGCGATCGGCGGGCTCGTCGGCGTCGGGCTGGGCGTGCTGATGAGCCTCGGCATCCCGGCGTTTGTCGAAGATGTGCTGCCGAGGCTGCCCGTTGTCGGGTCGCTGATACCGCCGGACGTCAGCGCGCCGACGCAGCTGACCGCATGGTCGATGCTGATCGCGTTCAGCGTCGCCGCCGCGACCGGGCTGGTCTTCGGGCTCTACCCGGCGATGAAAGCCGCGAAGCAGGACCCGATCGTGGCGTTGCGGCACGACTAAGCGCATCCGCCTGAGCCCCGGAGCCGCTACTCGCCGAGCAGCTCGGCGATCTCGTCGTCCACCGGGTTGCTGGCGCGGTTGTCCTTGCCCTTGCCGGTATTCGACCGCTCGGACTTTTTCTTGTCGGGCTTCGGCTGGGCAGCCTGGTCGGCTTCGTCGCCATCGTCTTCATCATCGGTCTCGGCGGCTTCGCGGGCGTCGAGCTCAGCGATCTTGCGCTCGAGCTCCTCGTCCTTCTGCCGCTGCAGCTCCGCTTCGTCCTTCGCCAGCTGCCTCTTGACGGCCTCGACCTTGACCTTATCCGGCGCGAGCAGCATCGTGAACTGCCGGCCGAGCGGCTTGGGCGGCTGCTCGACCTTGCAGATGTCTTCAAGCGATTCGAAGAACTGCCGGAGGTTGTCCAGGCCGAGGTGCTTGTGCGCCATCTCTCGGCCGCGGAACCGCTGGATCACCTGGACCTTGTGCCCCTCCATCAGGAAGCGGCGGGCCTGAGCCGAGCGGATCTCGATGTCGTGCGGATCAATCTTGATCGAGCGGCCGAGGCGGATCTCCTTGAGCGTGTTGCCCTTCGTCGCCGGCTGCTTCTTCTTGGACTGCTCGTACTTGTGCTTGCCGTAGTCCATGATCTTGCAGACCGGGGGCCTGCTGTCAGAGACGACTTCGACCAGATCAAGCCCTGCATCGTCGGCCATCTTCTGGGCTTCGTAGGTCTCGACGACCCCGATCTGTTCGTTGTCGGGGCCGATCAGGCGGATCGGGCTGATCCGGATCATGTGGTTGACCCGCGTGCGCTGCACAGGGCCGGCATCTCGGAAGAATCGACGACGGGCGATAGGACGGACTCCAGGCTCCGACGCGGCTGCGGATCGCGGACGGGCGGCGTCGGGCGCCCGCACGCTCAACTGACAGAGCTATCGACCCCGGGGCATCAGCGCTCCAGGGTGAGAGACACGGTGGGCGTGCGAACAGGCCGGGTCGGAAGCCGTGGAAGCGATCGGTCGGAAGGGAGACGTTCGCACGCGGAGCAATGCTAGTCGGCTCAAAGGATGCCCGCGGCAAAGAGAACGTTGAACAACAGGCTCAGCGCCGCGACGCCGAGCACCGCGAAAAAAGCCGTCTGGAGCCAGGGGCGAACAGGATCCTTACCTGACTGGTCGACGGGCAGCTCGTCCGGGGACGCCGGCGCCTCGTCGGTCAACCCGGCGAGGGCATCCGGTTCGAACACGTCTTTATGCGCGATCGGCGGCGTCTCACCTGCGAGCACTGCGCGAAGATCCACGAGCAGGTCGCCGCAGTGCTTGTACCGCTCGCGGGGCGACTTGGCCATCATGCGCTCGATGACCTCGCTGACGCCGGCCGAGAGCTTGGGGTTGACATGATCCGGCGCGACCAGCTCGCTCTTGAGATGCTTATGCATCACCGAAGACGGGTTCTCGCCCTCAAAAGGTACGGCACCGGTGACCATGTGGTAAAAAGTCGCGCCGAGCGAGTAGATATCAGCGGGCGGACCGATGTCACGCTCGCCGCGGATCTGCTCGGGTGAGATGTAGTACGGAGTGCCGAAGGCCTTGCCCGCCTCGGCCTCGGCCGCTTCCTTGTCCGTCACGGCACGGGCCAGGCCCATGTCGGCCAGCTTGACCACCTCCTCCTTGGTGATCATCACGTTCTTTGGCTTGACGTCTCGGTGGATCAGCCCCTTGTCGTGCGCGTGCTTGAGCGCCTCGGCGACCTGCATGATCACCTCGACCGCTTGACGCTCCTGGAAGCGTTTTTTCTGAGTGATGTCGTCGAAAACGGTCCTGCCGTCGACAAACTCCATCACAAAGTAGTGAAACTCGCCCGCTTTGCCGACGTCGAACGCCTGCACGATGTTGGGATGATTCAGCGTCGCGGCGGCGCGGCCCTCGGCGTAGAAGCGCTCGATGAACTGCGGGTTGTCGCTGAACTTCCGGGGCAGCACTTTGATCGCAACGGTCCGGTCAAGGCTCAGCTGTACCGCTTTGAACACTGTCGCCATCGCGCCGGCGCCCAGCTTGCCAAGGACCTTGAAGCCCGGGATCTTTTGGCCTGAGCGTTCGGCCTCGATGATCGCGCGCAGCCGGGCGATCTGGCGCTTCGTCACGTAGTCGTTGTCGACAAGGATCTGGACGAGCGACGCGGAGTTGTCCTCTTCGCGAAGCGTCTTGGCCTGCTCGAGGCAGTGCTGGACCTCGTCCTTGGTCGCGAGCCCGTTGTCGACCACGAGCCTGCCGACGAGCGTGTCGAGGTTGGTCCCGCCCTTGGCAGCATCCTGAAGCGCCTGGTGCGTCTCGGCCATATCGGGTGCCTTGGGCGGCTTGGCCCTCGGCTTGCCGGGCGTCTCGGGAGCATCGTTGCCACCATCTTTGCCACCGTCCTTGAGGGGGGTGGTGTCCTCGAGTGGCTGTCGCTTCGGTTCGGGCATGTCCGGACGTGGCTCGCTGGTCGTGCTGTCGTGTGTGGACCGAAAGGGCGCCTCGCTGGACGCGATCCCGGGGCCCGTCCCCGGCAGGCATGATCATACGGGCATGGAGGCGCCATGTGGAGCGCGGTCTCGGGTGGAAGCACAGTTCAAGCCGGGTTCAAGCCCGCGATCCCAGGCGGCCCGGAGCCGGAACGAACGTGGGAGCCTGCGCTGCGGACCGGGCGCAGGCGGCCTGCGGCTATGCTTCAGTCTCTCCCCCGGCAGACGGCGGCACGAGGGACGCGGTCTCGGCATGCTTGTCACCGAATCACGACCCAGAACACTCAAGTGGACGCTCGCCGGGCCACTGCTCTACGGCGACTGGGGCACGAGCCGGCTCTACGTCCTGGGCCTGGCCTTCTTGGCCACCGCCCACGCCAGCGTGATCCATCTCGCGGCGATCGGCCTGCTGATGCTGGCTGTCAGTTGGGCCTACACCATCGTGTGCAGGAGCTTCCCTGACGGCGGCGGGGTCTACACCGCCGCGAGGCAGATCAGCCCATCGCTCTCGGTCATCGGCGCCACGCTGCTGCTCTCTGGCTACATCATGACCGCGGCCATCAGTGTGGTGGAGGCGTTCCACTACTTCGGGGTACCCGATCGGCTGACTCTGCCCCTGTCGGTTGGAACGCTGGCGCTCATCGGCGGGATCAACTGGTACGGCGCGCGGAGCGCCGGGCGCTTTGCCTTCGTCATCGCCGCGGCGGCACTTGGTGTCTCGATGCTCCTCGCGGTGCTCTCGATCCCGTTCCTGATCCGGGGGATCGAGACGATCGGCTTCGATTATTTCCGCCGGCACTCGCCGGTCGACGCCTGGGTCGCGTTTACGGGCATCTGCCTGGCTTTGGCGGGCGTCGAGGCGGTGGCCAACATGTCTGGGCTGATGAAGCAGCCCGTCGCACGGACCGCCAAGCGGACGATCTGGCCCGTGACGATCGAGGTAGTCGCGCTGAACATGGTCTTCGGGCTTGTGCTCGCGGGGCTGCCGTTCATGGTCCACGGCGTCTCACTGGCGGAGACCAAGATCGCGCACGTTGATTTGTTGGCGGAGCTAGAGGTGGGCGTGGCTGCGGGCACCGTGCAGGCGGAGGAGCTGGCGCAGGCGAAGGCTGCGACCGAGTCCTACACGAACGCGGCGATGAAGGTCATCGCGACCGAGGCCGGGATGCAGCACTTCGGCGATACCGGAGGGGTCCTTTTGGGCAAGGCCGCGGGCATCACGTTCGGGCTGCTGCTCCTGAGCGCGGCCAACACGGCGATTATGGCGATGGTCTCGGTGCTGTTCGCGATGAGCCAGGACCGAGAGCTGCCGCGTGTGCTCAACAAGCTGAATTACTCGGGTGTGCCCTGGGTGGGCCTGATCGTTGCGGTGCTGGTTCCGGTCGGAGTGGTCGCGTGGACGACAGATGTGACGCTGCTGGCCAAGCTGTATGTCCTGGGCGTGTGCGGCGCGATCACGGTCACACTGCTGAGCTGCGCGATGAACCGCGAGCTGCGCATCGGCAAGGCGGCACGCGGCGGGATGTGGGCGCTCGGTGGGTTCCTGGGTTGCGTGAGCCTGACGATCGCAGTGACGCAGCCGATCTCGACCGCTTTCAGCGGGTCACTGATCGTGCTGGCGCTGGGGTCGCGTGCCGTGCTGTCAAGACGTCGCACGGCGCCAGAGCCGCTCGACGAGCCGACGCAGGGCTGGCTTGCGGAAGTGGATCAGAAGGTCATCGACATCGATCCGTCGAAGCCCAAGATTATGCTCGCGGCGAGGGGGCGGTACCAGTCGGAATACGCGGTCGACTTGGCCAGGCGTCGAGGCGCGACGCTGTTCGCGATCTTTGTGCGCACGCTTCGCGTGATGGATGTGCAGCCCGGCCGGGTGCCGCGTGTCGAAGAGGACCGCGACGCGCAGCAGGCGCTGGGAACGACCGCGGTGCTGGCGAAGCAGGCGGGCGTGCCGTTCGTGCCGATCTATGTCACGAGCCCGGACATCGCCGGCGAGATCCTGGACTACACGGTCACGCACGGCTGCGACACGCTGATCATGGGCCAGTCGAAGCGTTCGCTGTTCAGCCGCCGGATCGAGGGAGACGTGGTGTTGAAAGTGGGTTCGACGCTTCCGAGCGATGTGGCGGTTGTGACACGCAGCGCAGATACGCCGTATCAGCCGACGGGCTCCGCGTGAGGAATTCAAACAAAAACCTATTATATACTTGATTTTATCCTATCATGTCTCGTACTCTCATTGGTGTGAGGGACGCGGACTTTGCTTACAGGGACGCGCTGGCCGGCGGACCGGCCCATCGCCGAGGGGCGGGGATCAACCCGGGGAATCGGTTCGAGACTGTCCGGCTGCACGTGCTGGGTGAGGAGCTCGATCGGCGAGAGGTCGAGTGGGAGTCGGCCGATGGGTCGCTGCGGCGGGTCGATCGGCAGGTCTACGCCGACGCGACCAAGACCATCATCAACCGGGTGCAGTCGACGAGCGATGTGCCATTCGACTGGACACTGAACCCGTACCGGGGGTGTGAGCACGGGTGCGTGTACTGTTTTGCGCGGCCGTACCACGAGTATCTCGGTTTCAGCTGCGGGCTGGACTTCGAGACGAAGCTCGTGGCCAAGCCGGATGCTCCCAACCTGCTCGCGAAAGAACTCAGCAAGCGGAGCTGGCGTGCGGAGCCGATCGTGATGTCGGCGATCACGGACGTGTACCAGCCGATCGAGCACGAGCTGAAGCTTGCAGAGCAATGCCTGGAGGTTCTGGCCGAGTGCCGGCAGCCTGTTTCAACGATGACCAAGAGCGAGCTCGTGCTGCGGGATGTGGATCTGTGGCGTAGGCTGGCGGCGCACCGCGCGGGGCGCGTGACGGTGACGCTGGTGACGCTGGATCACGAGCTGGCCAAGCGATTGGAGCCGCGTGCGACGAGCCCCTCGGGGCGTCTGCGGGTGATCCGCGAGCTGTCGGCGGCTGGCGTGCCGGTGACTGTGAACATCGCGCCGGTGATCCCGGGGCTGACGGACACCGAGGTACCGGCGATCCTGGAAGCGGTGGCCAAGGCAGGAGCGCGGCGAGCCGCTTGGGTGCTGCTGCGGCTGCCGTACCAGCTCAAAGAGGTGTTCCTGGAGTGGCTGGAGCGTAGCGTGCACCCGGAGCGGGCGAGAAAGGTCGAGTCGCTGCTGCGTCAGGCGCGCGGCGGGAAGCTGTATCGCGCGGGCTCGGGTCGGCGTCGAGGCGAGGGCGCGATCGCGCAGCAGGTGGCGCAGGCGTTCGATGTGTTCACGCGGCGGTACGGGCTGAACCGCGATGTGCGCCCGCTGTCGGGAGCCGCGTTCCGGCGGCCGGACCTGAGCGGGCAGCTGTCGCTGTTCGGGGAGGAGCCTTGACCGGGCCGCGCGCTACGCTGACGGGTGATGCCCGCCGACGCCCCGACGACGCCGACCGACGAGACGAACCCGGGTTCGAGGCTGCTCGAGGGCCTAACCGAGCAGCAGCGGCTGGCGACGAGGACGCTTGAGGGGCCGGTGCTTGTGCTCGCGGCTGCGGGCTCGGGCAAGACGCGTGTGACGACGCGCCGGATCGCGTACCTGATCGAGCGGGGCGAGCCGGCTTGGTCGATCTTGGCGGTGACGTTCACGAACAAGGCGGCGCGCGAGATGCGCGAGCGGATCGAGCGGACGCTGATCGAGGCTGGGCTGGCCTCGGGCACGCCGCGGGGCCTGATCTGCACAACGTTCCACAGCCTGTGCGCGCGCCTGCTTCGCCGGTACGCGGACGCGGCTGGCCTTCCTGCGGACTACTCGATCTACGACACGGCGGACCAGCTGACGCTGGTCAAGCGGGTCATCGCGGGGCTGGAGCTGAGCACGACGAACTTCCCGCCACGGTCGGTGCTGTCATCGATCAGCAACGCGAAGAACGAGCTGATCGACGCGGAGGCATTCGAGCGTCAGGCTGGGGACTTCTCGACGCGGCACCTGGCGCGGATCTACAAGGGCTATGAGGCGGGTAAGCGGCAGGCCGGCGCGGTTGATTTCGATGATCTGCTGCTGCTGACGGCCCGGCTGCTGGGCGAGGACGCAACGGTCCGCCGTGAGTGCCAGGACCGGTGGCGTTGGCTCTTGATCGATGAGTACCAGGACACGAACCGGGCCCAGTTTGTGATCGCGTCGCTCCTTGCGGGCACACGGGAGGAGCGCGGCAGAGACCCGAACATCTTCGTCGTCGGCGACCCGGACCAGGCGATCTACAGCTGGCGCGGGGCGGACATCACGAACATTCTTGAGTTCGAGGAGCGGTTCGCGAACGCGACGGTCATCCCGCTGGGCGAGAACTTCCGCTCGACGGCGCCGATCCTGGGCGTCGCGGACACGCTGATACGCCAGAACCGCCAGCGGAAGCACAAGGATCTGTTCACATCGACACAGGGCGGATCGAGGGTCGAGGTGACGCTCTGCCGGGACGAGGGGCATGAGGCGTCGCTTGTCGTCGATTGGTTCAAGCGGTTTGGTGAGGAGGGTCTTGACGGCGAGGGGCGGCCGCTGGCTTGGCGCGATATGGCGGTGTTCTACCGGACGAATGCGCTCAGCCGGGCCGTGGAGGACGAGCTCCGGCGATCGGGTGTGCCGTACGTGGTCGTGCGCGGCACGGCGTTCTACCAGCGTGAGGAGGTCAAGACGGCGCTGGCGTACCTTCGGCTGGCGGCGAACCAGTCGGACGATGTGTCGCTGACGCGCGTGGTCAATACGCCGACGCGAGGGATCGGGAAGGCGAGCCTGGCGGCGGCGCAGCAGTTCGCCAGCGAGCGCGGTTTGCCGCTGTTCGAGGCGCTGCGGCGGGCGGAGGAGATCCCTTCGGTCAGTGCGCGTGCCGCGAACGGGATGCGGGCGTTTGTCGCGATGGTTGACAGCTGGACGGGTGCCGGCACTTTCATGGGGACCGACGTTGCGGCGAGCCTGCGCGACCTGGCCGAGCGGGTGATCGAAGAGAGCGGGCTTGAGGCGCACTACCGCAAGCTGGCGGCCAAGCAGGCCGAGGGCGAGGAGGCAGACGCGTCGCGAGTCGAGAACCTGGAGGAGCTGGTGTCATCGGCGGCGGCGTTCGAGGAGGACTACGACCCGGCGGACGATCCGATGCGGTTCGATGAGGCGATGACAGGTGATGCGGGTACGGCCGGCGTGCCGGACCTGCTCGGCGTGCTGCGCGCGTATCTCGAGTCGGTATCGCTCGTCGCGGATGCGGATCTCGAGTCGTCCGAGGACGGCGCGGTGACGCTGATGACGCTGCACGCGGCCAAGGGTCTGGAGTTCGCGGCCGCGGCGATCATCGGGCTTGAAGAGGGCCAGCTGCCCCACTCGCGTGCGCACACATCTGAAGCGGATCTGGAGGAGGAACGCAGGCTTTGCTTCGTGGGGATCACGCGGGCGATGCGGCGGCTGCACATGACCGCTTCCCGGTATCGAACGGTTCGCGGCGTCTCCGAGCGGACAATCCCGAGCCGGTTTCTTGAGGAAATCGGCACGGAGCACGTCACGCTGAGTGACCAGTCCGACCCGTTCGCGGGGATCGAGGGTACAGGCATGGGCGCGGCGTCTTCGCCGCGGCGACTCGGCACGGGTGGTCCAAGGGAGCTGTCGTCGGCGGATGAAGTGGAGCGCGCAGCTGCGGGCGATAAGCTCGCGGCGGGGCTCGCGGCGGGGACGACCGTCCGCCACCCGCGGTTCGGGATCGGGGTCATCGAAACGGTCAGCGGCGGCGCGAACGCGCGGGCACAAGTGAACTTCCGGGGCATCGGTCTCAAGACGCTTGTGCTGGAATACGCGCGGCTGGAGCCTGTGGATTAGAGGGCAGGCTCTCCGAGCGCCCCGGCGATCGCGCGCACGAAGGCGCGCTGGGCCCGCTCGCTCTGGAGCAGGAAGAGCGACGGCTCGATGAGTTCGACTTCGCTGATCAAGAGCGAGCCGTCGCGGCTGCGCATGGTGTCGAGGCGCGCGTAGAGCGGTTCGGCGGGCAGCAGCGGACGGATCGCGTCGCGCAGGGCGTGCTCTTCGGAGGTTATGTCGACAGCATTGGAGACGGACTCGTCATCGTCGTGGAATCGGGGCTGCTTGACGATGGCGTGGGTGGCTTCGTCGCCGATCCATACGGCCGAGCGTTCTCCGCCGGTTTCGACTGACTGGATGAATGGCTGGATCATGGCGTCCGTGCTCGAGGCGATTGAGTTGAGAAACGCGTCGGCACCGGGGTCGGATGGGGCATCGCGGAAGCGTCGTGTGTTGGCGCTGCCGGCGGATATGCAGGGCTTGATGACGACATCGGTCCAGCCGCAGTTGGTCAGCATCTCGCCGAGGCTGGGACGCTCGCCCCGACTGACGAAGACGGTGGGCACGACGGGCAGTCCGGCCGATTCGAGCGAGGTGAGGTATCGTTTGTGGAGGTTCCATTCGACGAGCTCGAGCGGGTTTCGCAGCCGCGTGGCTGAGGCGGCGCGTCGGCACCATTCGAGGAAATCGTCCGGATGTTCGTGGTAGTTCCAGCACGATCGGAGGATGAGGAGTGTGTGGTTGGCGGGATCGATGTCTGCATCGTCCCAGGGGATGAGCGCGGCGTCGAGGCCCGCCGCTGCGAGCAGGTTGAGCATGAGTTGTTGGTCTGGATCGGGCTCGGGCAGGACGCGGCAGGTGACAAGACCGATGCTTGGGCCGGTGGGCATCAGGCTGGGCCGATGCCGCGGTAGAGCTGCTGGACACGGTCGGCTTGACGCTTGCGGACGGCGTCGAGGACGAGGCGCGGGACGCGGTAGGCCTGCTGGTCGGCGGTGACGTTCTGGCAGTGCTCGTTGAGGCAGGCGTAGAGGAACTTGAAGGCGTCACGCGGCTGGTGCATCTGCTCGAGCGCGTCGACGATGTCCTGGCGGGTGACGTCCTCGGCGAAAAGATCGAGGAGGCTGATGGGCTCGGCACCCTGCGTCCGGCAGGCTCGCAGGCGAGCTTCGCAGAGGTCGAAGAGCATCGGGCCGGACCAGCTGAGTCGGTCGACCATGTTCTGCTTGTCGAGGCGGGCTTCCTGGAAGAACTGGCTGGATTCTTTGTAGAGCGCGTGACGGAGCTCGATCGGGAGGAGCATCTTGATGCCCATGCCTTCCTGCTGGAGGAACTTGTTGTTGAGCATGGGCCAGACGACGGCGCGCATGCGTTCGGCGTCGCCGTTGATCAGCGAAGGCTCATCGACACGGTCGATCACAACGATCATGGAGGTGTAGCCGAAGGCGGCGAGGGCCTGGCGGAGGCGGTCGAGCAGGGCGTATCGGGTGTCTTCGGAGCCGGTGAGCGGCATGGCACCCGGATGCCAGAGGCGGTCGTCGACGGATGCGAGGCTGCGCGCGAAGCTGGTGTCGGGCCTGGCGGTGATGCGGACCTGCTTGCGTACCTGCCTTGCGAGCTTGCGTACGACGCCAGCGTCCCACAACAGCTTTTTGATCAGGAACGCGAACCAGACGGCGAGGCTCAGGAAGAAGGCGGTGTTCCAGAGCGCGTTCGGTTCGCTGTTGCCGATGGTGAAAAACGCGACCAGCGCGGCGACCGGAAGCACCCAGCCTGCGTAGGCGAGGGTGGCCCAGGCGATGGTGCGCGGCTGTGTGCCGAGCCGGACGCTCTTTTTGAGCTTGGCGGTTCGGTCGTCGGCGCGCTCGGTGCGGTCGTAGAGGGCCTGAAGGAGTATGAGGTCGCGCTTGCTGGTCGGGTCGAGGTGGCGGGCGCGTCGGCGGACGCCGTCGCCGAGGTCGATGGAGCGGCCTGCGGCGGTCTCACCGATGATGGTGTCGACGATGCCTGGGACGGCGCGCATGAGCAGGCCGTCGATGTGATCCACGAGGCGGAGCTTCTTGAAGGTGTCCATGGGATCGCCGCCGCCGGCGCGTTCATGGAAGCGGTCGAGTACGCCGTTGAGCTCGTCGTAGGCGATGAGCAGGGCCTTGTGCTCGGGGTTGTCCTTGTTGTGCTTGGCGATGGCAGCAGCGATCTGGAGGCGTATCGCGGTCTTGCCGCTGCCCTTCTCGCCGAAGACGATGGACGTCGATGGCCGCGCGATCTGGCCGAGGATCTTCTCAAAATCGGAGTGGGAGGCGGCGAGTGTGGCGCCCTCGGCTTCGACGCCGATGCGTGCAAAGACGGCATCCTGGCGTGCTTCCTCGCTGCGGAACGGGTTCTCGGTGATGGACCAGTGGTCGAAGAAGTGCTGGAGGTTCATGGCGCTCCTCGGTGCTGGTCGGTTCAGATCGGCGCTGTGACTGCGGACCGTCGAAGCCTAGCGGGTGGCGCGTGTCAGTGCGCGACGCGTGTGCCGAGCATCGGTGCGATGGCTTCGACGGCCTCGGTCAGGGTGCCCTGGTCCCTGGCTTCGAGGTTGAGCCGGAGCAAGGGTTCGGTGTTGCTCTTTCGGACGTTGCACCACCAGCCGTGGGTGGCGAAGCAGTCGATGGAGACGCCGTCGAGCTCTTCGATGTCGCCGTCGCTGTCGGATCCTGGCCCGAACTCGTCCTTGATGGCTTCGATGGCCTCGTCTTTTTCTTCGTTCTCGAAGTTGATCTCGCCGGATTGGACGTACCGGCCCGCGATGGGCGCGATGAGCTGGCTGACGGGCTTGTCTGCGTGTGCGAGGACGGTCAGGACGGTGGCCATGGCGATGGCGCCCGAGTCGGCGTTGTAGTTGTCCCTGAAGTAGAAGTGGCCCGACAGCTCGCCGCCGAAGACTCCGCCGGCGTCGGCGAGGGCTTGCTTCATGAAGACGTGGCCGACGCGCGATTTGAGCGGGTTGCCGCCTGCCTTGGTGATCTCTTCGGCGACGGCCTTGCTCGAGCGGAGGTCGTAGACCACGGCCGATCCTGGGGACTGGGCCAGGAAGTGCGGCGCGAGGACGGCTGTGAGGTGATCGCACGCGACGATGCCGCCCTTCTCATCGACGACGACGCATCGATCGGCGTCGCCGTCGAAGCAGAGGCCGAGATCTGCTTTCTGCACGACAACGGCTTCTTGCAGTTGGACGAGGTTCTCGGCGACCAACGGGTTGGGCTCGTGGACGAACTCGCCCTTGCTGTTCTCGAAGTTCAGCTCGACGATGTCGAGGCCCTCGATTTTTGCGCCCTTCTTCCCGAAGATCTTGGGCACCATGGTTCCGGCCATGCCGTTGGAAGCATCGATAACGACCTTGATCGAACGGCCATTGAGGTTGAGGAACTGGAGGACGTGGTCGGTGTAGGCCTGCCAGAGGTCGCGTTTTTCGGCACGGCCTGCGTGTGCGGGGCGTTCGGTGGCGTTGGCGCCGGCGCGGTCGACCATGGCGGCGTGCTTGCGGATCTCGCCGAGGCCGGTATCCTCGCCGGCGGGCTTGGCGCGGCGCTTGCAGATCTTGAAGCCGTTGTACTGCGGCGGGTTGTGGCTGGCTGTGGTCATGACGCCGCCGGCGCAGCCGAAGTGGTTGACCGCGAAGTAGATCAGCGGCGTGTCGCAGAGGCCGACGTCGAGGACGTTACCTCCTTGGTCGGTGATGCCCTTGATGAGCCTTTCGACGAGCGTCGGGCTGGAGAGCCGCATGTCGCGTCCGACGACGAGGTTGCGCATCATGGGCGTGGTGTCGCCGTCGGCGGCTGCTGTCTCGATGAGATACTGCGACGCGCCGTAGCCGATCTGCCAGGCCATCTGATCGGTCAGGAGGTCGGGGTAGGTGCCCCGAACGTCGTACGCCTTGAAGACTCGGCCGAGCATGCGGATCCTCTCGTGTGCGGTTGGCAGTGATCGTTGCGGACGGGCCGGCAACGGAGGCCCGAACGTGGCAGTGATTGAGCGTAGCGCGTCACTCGCGGGCCGTGCATTTTGTTTGGTTATTACTCTGTATCGGTTCCATCGAAATTCGACGGGATCGCGCGCTCGACCTCGAGGCCTTTCGGGAGTGCTCCGAGGAAGCGTGAGCCGTAGGAAGAGCGGACGAGGCGCGGGTCGAGGACGGTGACACGCCCGGAGTCGTGTCGGCTCCGGACGAGTCGGCCGAATCCCTGCTTGAATCGGATGATGGCCCGCGGCAGGCTTTCCTCGCGGAATGGGTCTCCGCCGCGTTCTTTGATGCGTTCGAGCCGTGCTTCGGTGATCGGTCGATCTGGCGGATCGAAGGGCAAACGCGTGATGATGACGTGCCGGAGCGTGTCGCCGCGGACATCGACCCCCTGCCAGAAGCTTGCGGCGCCGAAGAGAACGGATCGTGCATCGCTTCGGAAGCGTTCGAGGAGTTCCGAGCGCGGTCCGTCTTTGCCCTGCACAAGGACAGGCATGCCCTGTTCACGCAGGTCGAGGCGTATTCGGTCCGCGACGGCATAGAGCGCGCTGAAGCTCGTGAAGAGAACGAACGCGCCTCCGTCGGTCTGCTCGATGTGGTCGAGTATGCTGGCGGCGAGGGCATCGTGGTAGCCGCCGCTCGCGGATGCTCCGGGTGCCGCGAGCCCGGTATCGACGATCAGCCGCACTTGGGAGGCGTGGTCGAAGGGGCTGCCGAGCTGGAGGACACGGGCGTGGTCGCATCCGAGTCGGTTGATGGCGTGCGCGAAAGCGGTCTCGCGGCGTTCTTCGGGTTCGTCTTCGTCGGCTGATCGCGTGGTGAGCGTGGCGCTGGTGAGGACGACGGATCTGGGGGTGGGTGGCTGTAGTGGCGTGGGCTCATCGCCATCGGATGCTGCTTCGGGCTCGTCTTGCCTGAAGAGGTGCTCGCGCAGCAGGGGTGCCACCTCGATGGGTGAGCAGGCGATGCTGACGCGTAGGCGACCACCGGCACGGCCCGTGCCGCGCCCGCCGGCGACTTCGACCCAGTAGGCGCAGCCGGGTAGACCCTGGTCGATGAGCAGCTCGGCGGCGTCGGCGATTTCGCTGGCGCGTTCGGCATAGGCGTTGAGTTCGAGCGCATCGGCCTCCTGGTTGGTGTGCGGCCGCAGCAGGCGGAGGGCCGCGGCGAGCTCACGGAAAACGGGGGTGATGACGTTGTCGGCGATGCCGGGCTCTCGGACTCGGCCGCTTGTTGGCGTTCCGCCGGTCTCGCGCCAGATGGTGAGCGTTTCGAAAAAGGCGCCAGAAGCCTCGCGCGCTTCGCGTACGAGGCGGAGGGCGCGTTCGACAGCGGTGGTGTCCTCGGCGTGCATGGCGAGGGTGGGCAGGTAGCCCTTGCTGCCGCGCTCGATGAAAAGTGCGGAGAGCAGGTGGTTGACGCGTCCCTCTGCGAGGCTTACGCCGAAGTGCTCGCTGGCGACGTCCTCGACCATGTGGGCCTCGTCGAGGACGACGTGGTCGTAGCGAGGGAGGAAGCCGAAGCCGCGGGCACGCAGAGCGAGGTCGCTGAAGAAGACGGCGTGGTTGCAGATGAGCAGGTTGGCGCGCTCCATTTTTCGGCGGGCGCGCTGGTAGAAACAGATCTCGTGGTTGGGGCATCGCCGGCCCATGCAGTTGCCGCTGTCGGACTGAGCGCGGTCCCAGACGCCGGGGCGTTCGAGCTGGGGGAGCGTGCTGAGCGAGCCGTCGGTGGTCTCGCTGGCCCAGTCCTCGATGGCGTGCAGCGATCGGCGCATGGCGGGGTCGGCGAAGAGCTTGTCTTGGCGTTTGCGGGCGAGCTCGAGCCGTCGGAGGCTGACGTAGTTGCCACGGCCCTTCACCAGCGCGGGGCGGAGCGGGGCGTCGGGGTCGAAGGGGGCGGTGGGCGACTCGGCATCGATCGGGTCCAGGCCGAGGGCGGTCTGGAGCAGCGGGATGTCCTTGCGCACGAGCTGTTCTTGCAGGGCGATGGTGTTGGTGGCGACCACGACGGTCTCGCCGCGGGTCAGGCACCGCTCGATGGCGGGGACGAGGTAGGCGAAGGATTTGCCGACGCCGGTGCCGGCCTCGGCGAGGAGCGTGCCGCCCGCGTCCATCGTCTCGGCGACGGCGTTCGCCATGGCGACCTGCTGCGGGCGCGGCTCGTAGGTCGGGCCGAGGTGGGCAGCGAGGGGGCCAGCGGGGCCGAGGATGGGATGACCTGCTTCATCCATGCAATAGAGTAGTGCGATGCCAGCACCGACCCCTCCGATCGAAGCCGTGCTCACTTCGCCTTACGAGCAAACCTGGCGGGATGCAGAGGGACTGGCGTTGACTGTCACAATCACCAAGATCCGGATTGAATTCGACACCGAATCCAACGGGTTCTTGCAGCTCGGCATCTCTGAAGCTGGCTCTGTCGTGTGGGACAACTGGTTTCTTTCCTGGACCGATGCCCTCGAAGCGAGCCAAGAGGATTTTGGGCTCTCGCTTGATGACTGGTATGGGGTCGTTCAGGACTGACGCCCGATGGGTGCGCGCTTCGGTTCTCCGTCGCGCCGTGGGTAGCTCTTGGGAGTGCGTCGGGTCTTTTCGAGGACGACGATGCGGCCGGTGGGCGTGGCGATGGTGCCGGCGTGGGCGGCGTGGAGCTCGTGCAGAGCCTGCTTGGCCTCGGCGAGTTCGGCCTCGGCCTGCTGACCCTTGATGAGTAGCACGAGCCCGCCGATGCGCGCGAGCGGGACGCACAACTCGGCGGCGACGGCTGTGCGGCCGAGGGCGCGGGCGGTGACAGCGTCGAAGTGGTCGCGCAGCTCGCCGCGCGGGAAGGCCCCCGCCGTTTCTGCACGGCCCTGGACAACGGTGGCGTTGGTCAGGCCGAGCGACTCGATCACATGTCTGAGGAAGTCGCACTTTCGGCCGGTGGCTTCGAGGAGGGTGATGTCAAGGTCTGGGCGTGCGATGGCGAGCGGGATAGCGGGCACGCCGCCGCCTGAGCCAACGTCGGCGATTTGCAAGCGGTCGTCCTCGGGGGAGGCTTCGTCGAGCGCGGGCAGGAGCGTGAGCGCATCGAACGTGTGCTTGAGCCAGGCCTCGGCGGGGTCGCGGATGGCGGTGAGGTTGGTGGTGGCGTTGGCCTCGTAGAGCAGCGTGAGAAAGTCGCGCTGACGGTCGGTGTCGGCGGCGGACAGCTCAAGGCCGAACGCGGCGCAGGCGTCTTGGAACGTGGGTGTTGGCGGCGGGACATGGATCATCGTCGGTTCGGCATTATTCGTACAGTTCGTCGCCCGCGCCGCGGACGAGCGGGGCTTCGACCCGGCGGAGGCCGACGTTGAGGATCAGGCCGGTCATGAGCCAGCTGGTGACCATGCTGGAGCCGCCGTAGCTGACGAACGGCATGGTGACGCCGATGATGGGCAGCAGGCCGACGGTCATCCCGATATTGATCAGGACCTGAACGGCGACGAAGACGGCGAGTCCGATGACCATCACACGGCCGAACGGGTCACGGCAGGCGGCAGCGCTCGCGAGGGCGCCGACGGTCCAGAGCATGTAGAGCGCGAGCGTGATCGCTCCGCCGATCATGCCGAACCGCAGCACGATGACGGCGAAGATCATGTCGTTGTGGGCTTCGGGCAGTCGGTTGTAGCGGACGAGGGCGCGGGTCTTGGCGTCGCTGACGCCTGTGATGCCGCCTGCACCGACGAGACGCTGCGCTGTGAAGCTCTGGAAGTTGATGTCTTGGGCGCCCTCGTCCGAGCCGCGGACCTGCTGGACGATGGCGATGAACCGTCGCTGCTGGTGATCTTTGAGCAGGGGCCATGAGGCGGGGGCTGCGAGGGAAGCGGCGAGGACGATGAGTATCAGGTGCCGGAGGCGTGCGCCTGCGGCGAGGAGCATTGCGAACAGGGCCGGGACGTAGAGGGATGCGGATCCGAGGTCTGGCTGGAGCGTGATCAGGCCGATGGGGATGGCGGCGATGAGTGCGGGTGTGGCAAGCCCGCCGAGGCGAAGGTGCTCGCGGCGGTAGCGCAGAAACCCCGCGATCACCAGGGTGAATGCGATCTTGGTGACCTCGGCCGGCTGGAAGTCGGCAACGCCGAGGTCGATCCAGCCTCGGGCGCCGTTGCGCGGAGCGACGATCGATTCTGGCACGAACGGGATGAGCAGGAAGATCAGCAGCGCAACGCAGGCGAGGTAGGCCGGCCAGGCGATGAAGCGGTAGAGCCGGTAATGGGGCAGCGCGGCGAAGAGCATCGCCCCGAAGCCGATGGTGACAAAGACTGCCTGGCGGATAGCCGTACCGGAAGGGCTCGCTGCGGGCGTGGCGGCTTCTGCGAGATCGATAGCGTAAAGACCGAGCACCGATAGCGCGCCGGAAGCCAGCACGGTCACCCAGGCGGCGTTGATGATCGAGATCGACTGCCGGAGGGTGCCAACACCGCCGAAGGTGCCGCGGAGTATGGACTCGACGAGGGGCGCGGTCACGCGGCGGTGCTCCGCGCATGTGTGTAGGTCACAGGTAGCCCTCGTCGACGAGCGCGTGGATGATCTGGTTGGCGATGGGTCCGCTGACACGCCCGCCGCTGCCGCCGTACTCGGCTACGACGGCGACGGCGTACTGCGGGCGATCGCGGCCGCAGAGCAGAACGAACCACGAGTGATCGCCCCGCCGGACGACCCGCTCATCGACGATGAGGCTGGGCGCAGTCGCGGTGCCGGTCTTGCCCCAGACGGTGACGCCAGGCACGTCGAAGATGTTAAAGCGGCCTTGATCGGTGGGGATGGCGTGCGCGGTGCCCCGCGGGTCGTTTGTGGCGAGATGGAGCCCTCGGAGCGTCTCGCGTATCGCGCCTGGGTGCAGGCCGAGATCGATGCCCTCGGGCGGGTTGCCGGCGATGAGTGTGGGCCTGACGCGGATGCCTCCGCGCGCGAGCGTTGCGTAGGCGTCTGCGGCGTGGACGGGGGTCCAGGCGACGGGCCCCTGGCCGATCCCCATGAGAATCGCGTCTCCGATGCTGACGCGCGATTCGTCGCCGGCCCGGCCCAGGAAGCCGCTATGGGCATGATCGAGCGGCAGGCCGAGGGATTCGCCCATGCCGAAGCGCCGGTAGGTCTCGAGGATGCCCTCTGGGCCGAGGCGTTGTCCGAGGGTGTAGAAGTAGATGTTGCAGGAGACCTTGAGGGCTTCGGCTCCGTTGGGGGCGTGGCCCAGGTCGATGTCGTGGTTCATGCCTGGGTTGCGTTTGTAGATCCAGCAGCGGAGACGGTCGGTCTGGTCCTCGAGCAGGTGACCTGTGCAGTGGATGCGTTCGTCGAGGCCGACCAGCCCTTCTGCGTGCGCAGCGCAGTAGATCAACGCTTTGGCGATCGAGCCGGGCGGCAGGGGCGTTCCCACGGCTCGGTCGACGTGCGGGCGTCGGATGTCGATCAGTTCGCGGCGTTCGGCCTCGGACGCGGGCAGGTGCGAGCCGTCGGGCATGAACGAGGGCGTCGAGACCATGGCGAGGATCTCGCCGGTCTCGACCTCGATGACAACGGCGGCGGCGTTCATCGGTGTGCCGGGAGGCATGAGCAGCGGGCTGGCGGGGTCGCTGGGGTCTTGCCGCTCGCGGTGCTCGTGCCATGGCTGGACAGCGGTAAGCCCGAGGGATGGGTCGAGCAGGGCGTGCACTCTGGCTTGGAGCATGGCGTCGAGGGTGAGTGTGACATCGCGTCCGAATTCGGGGGTGAAGTGCTCGTCGTCGGCCTCGTCGAGTCGGTCGATGGTGACGCCGCGCATACCGCGGAGCGTGTCTTCGAGTGTGCGTTCGAGGCCGGTGTTTCCGACGGCGTCTCCCGGGAAATAGCGGCCGCGGTCGACATCGCCGACGGCGGTCTTGGAGACGGAGCGCGCTGCCAGGCGTGGATCAGCACCGAGCGCGTCCCGCCTGCGGTCGACGTCTTCGGCATAGAGCCGACGCCGGACGGTGCCGAGCAGGTGGGAGGCGATGCCTCGGACGCGGACGGTTCGGCTCTCATCGTTTCGGAGCGGCTGCGGGAAACGCGAGCGGTCGATGGTGATGTCCATCTCGCGCAGCGGATAATCGCGGGCGTGGGATTCCAGGATGGCGAGACCCGGGTAGGCTGGGAGCCGTTCGTCGCGCTGCTGCGCGATCCTGCGGAGCCGAAAGCCTGTGTCGTCGTCGATCGCGGGGACGATGACATGCGGCACGGTCTGCTCTCGGATGGGCTCGGCGATCTCACGCTCGATGGTGCGTTCGGCCTCGTTGGTGATCTCGCGGGCGAGGACGTGGCGCAGGCGGTCGGCTTCCCGGATTGCATCGGGGCGGTCGAGCGCTTGGGTCCTGCGGTCGAGCTCGGCCTGCGAGATGCCGAGTGAGCCGGCGTAGGCGCGCAGCTCACGCTCTGCGCGGATGCCCTGCACACGAGCGACAAGCGACTTGACCTCGTCTTGAACGGCAATCCGTCGGGCATCGATTTCGGCGCGGCTCAGCCCGGTCGACTCGGCGATCAGATCCCACGTCCTGTCGGCGCGGCGGTTGAATTCAGGCAGAAGCTCGCGGGCAGCCGCTTCGCGCTGCTCGCGGCTCATGCTGTCCCATCGCTCGGAGCGCTGTCGTGCGGCACGGGCCGCCTCGCGCTGGGCCCACTCGCCGGTGATGACGTCGTAGTCGACGGCGACATCGAAGCTCGGGAGGTCGAGTGCGAGCACGCGGCCGTGGCGGTCGCGGATCTGTCCACGCACGGTCGGCCGCCACTGCTGGCGGATCAGCCGCGACTCGGCCTCGGCGAGCATCGCGTCCCCCCGGCCGACGGTGAGTCTGGCCGTCTGGGTTGCGAGCGCGGCGAAAGCGAGGGCGACGATCGCGAAGACGAGCAAGAGGCGTCGCCCGAATTTTGTGCGCAGGAAGAGCGTGCCCATGGTTCGTGCGGCGCTCCTTCGCCGGGGCGCCCGGGCCTCCCGCCCGGGTCGACGTACCCAGTGTACCCGAGGGTGCCCTGGTTGGGTCTCGGTGGGTGTGGCCTACTTCTTGGAGCGAGAGAGCTGTGCATATGCGTTATGGCTGTGGATCGATTCGTAGTTTTCGGAGTCGATTTCGTACCAGGTGACGCGGTCCTCGGCGTCGAGGGCCAGGGCAAGATCCCGGACGATGTCTTCAACGAACTTTGGGTTGTCGTAGGCCGCCTCGGTCACGTACTTCTCGTCAGGGCGCTTGAGGACTGCGTAGACCGGCGAGGACGCGGCCGACTCGAGAGTCTCGACCAGATCCTCGATCCAGAGATCGCCCTCGAATCGCACGCGGGTTGAGATCCGGCACCGCTGGTTGTGGGCGCCGTACTGCGAGATCTCTTTCGAACACGGGCAGAGGCTGGTTGCCGGCGCGGCCACGCCAACGATGAAGTCAGATGTCTCGGGCGAGCCGTTGGATGTGCACTCGAAACGGACGTCGTAGTCCATGAGGCCCTCCTGCTTTGTGACAGGAGCGGGCTTGGCGATGAAGTACTTGAAGGTTGCTTCGAAGTGCGCGGTATCGGCGTTGAGCCGGTCGCGGATCTTGGCCGTGAGCTCTGGGATGCGGTCGGGCGTGAGCGGCTCGCCGGAGTGATCGTTGAGGACCTCGAGGAACCGGCTCATGTGCGTGCCCTTTTGGTGGTGCGGCAGGGCGACGTACATGCTGATGGTGGCGACGGTTTGCTGGGTGCGGCCGTCACGGGTGCGCAGGGTCATGGGGTAGGTGACATTTTTCACGCCGACCTTGTCGATCGCAACGCGGCGCTCGTCGGGTGCGCCTTGGATATCCGGGATCGTGGCGGGCTGCGTTGGGGTCGGCATGGGGATCGGTCCGTGTGGCGTCGTTGTGTTCGGGAAGCGTCTCACGGTCCCTGAGGGGGCGAAACGTACACCGAACTATACGGCGCTGGACGGGACGTAGATTCAGCGGCTGTCTGTGTCGATCTCGGAAGCCGAACCCGAGGCCCGCAGCGCGACCGACTCGGTCCAGACCGCGCCGACCGGGACGCCGAGCAAGGCTCCCGCGAGCCAGTCGAACGTCTGGAGCCCGCCGAGGCGGAACAGCTCGCCGTCACGGACCGCGATGACAGGATCGTCCATGACCAGGGCCGACAGGATCGGAGCCAGCACGGACAGCAGCGCACAGGGCCAGAGCAGCATCCATGTTGGGCTTCCGAGGAGGACCATGCGCATGACTGCGGCGGAGACGATGCCTGCAGCGGCCGCGGCTGCGATCACCTGTCCGCGTGAGGGCTCGACCGCCACGAGCCATACCGCAGCGCCGCCGGCACAGATACCCGCGATGGTGGCTCCGAGCCAGCGCCAAGTCAGCGCGGGCACGGGCGCCCCTCGTGAGATGCGTTTGAGCATCACGGAGATGCAGCCGAGCACCAGGAGACCGAGCATGCCCTCGAGCGCCAGCGTGCCGCCGGGTGAGCGCGGCGACGCGAGGATGACCAGGTCGACACGTCCGAGCCTCGCGGCCGCCCATGCGGCGACAATGCCGCCGCAGAACAGCCCGACATTCACGCTTGCTGCGGCCCTCGCGGCGAGGATCGTTGCCACGATAATGGCGCCGAGGACCACCGCCACCGCGAGCCCGGCGAGCGGGCTCAGGCTCAGCAGGAGCGTGGCGTGCGTCCCGCCGTCCGGGCCGCGGATCTGGTGCGCGATCATCCCTGCGATGGGCCCGATGAAGAACACGGCGGCAAAGACACAGAGCCATGCCCGGATGAAGCGGCTCAGATCGCGTGAGAAGTCGCGGGGCATCCGTGCTCCAGAGCCTGGGATCGGCGGGGGCTACCGCGTCAGCGCAAGCAGCCTCGCGATGCGATCGGCCACTGGAGGGTGGGAACTGAACAAAGAGGCCTTTTCATGGCGGCTCTTCTTGCGGCCGCTGACCCTCCGGAGCGGATTCATGATGAACATGTGCGCCGTACCGCGGTTCGCGGTCTCGACGAGGGGCTCTTTGTCGTCGGCGAGCTTCCGGAGCGCGGACGCGAGCCCCGCGGGGTTGCGGGTCAGCTCGGCGGCGCCGGCGTCGGCGAGGTATTCGCGGCGGCGGCTAAACGTGAACTGTATCACCTGCGCGATGAACGGGGCGACCAGTGCCAGCAGCATCGCAATGACGACGAGCAGGACCGCGCCGCCGTTGCCTTTGTTGTTCGATCGGCGTGATCGCGAGCTCGCCGTGTAAGCACCGGTCCGGAGAACGAAATCGCTCAGCAGCACGATGAGCCCCACCATGGTCGCCATGAGCATCGAGAAGCGGATATCGAGGTGGCGGATGTGCGCGATCTCGTGGGCCATGACGCCCTGGAGCTCGTCGCGGGTCAGCTTCGCGCGCAGGCCGGTCGTGATGGCGACGACGCCGTGCTCCGGGTCACGGCCGGTCGCGAAGGCGTTGAGCGCGCTCTCAGGGATCAGGTACACCCGCGGCATCGGGATGCCCGCGGCGATGCGCATCTCGTCGACGACGTTGAAGAGTTCGGGGTCGAGTTCCTTGGTGATCTCCTTGGCGTGGACCATGCGGAGCATGGTGTTCGAGCCTCGGAACCAGGACCAGAGGGCCGCACCGCTCGATAACACGAACATCACGCCCGCGCCGATCAGTGCCGGCCGCCACAGCCAGAGCAAGCGGACGAACCGGTCGTCGGGGTGCATCGAGCTGTCCCAGTGGTGCTGGAAGCCGGGAAGAAGCACTCCGCCGGCGACGGCGCCCAGCGAGGCCGCGAGCAGGATCATCGCGGTGATCAGCAGAACGCTGTCACGCCTGTTCTTGCGGATCAGGTCGAGAAAGGTCAGCGAGCCGGGCATGGCGCGGATGCGTTCGGTGACCGCCTCGTCCAGGGCGGATGGATTGGACGGAGGCGGTCGCTTGTCGCGCGACTTCTCGGGCTGTGGCTTGTCCTGCGCCGGCCGGGGATGGGGTCGCGGGTGCGGCCGAAGGGGGTCATCGCCAGGGGTCGGCACGCCCGGTGTGGGATCGATGGGCATGGCTTAGCCGAAGCTGACGGCGGGCGCTTCGCGGGCGCCTGGATCTTCGAGCTCGAAGTACTCGCGCTCTTTAAAGTTGAACATGCCGGAGATGACGTTGCTCGGGAACGTGGTGCGCCCGACCTCGAACCGTGCGACGCAGTCGTTGAAATGCTGGCGGGCGAAGCCGATCTTGTTCTCGGTGCTCGTCAGCTCTTCCTGGAGCTGCGCGAAGTTCTGGTTGGCCTTCAGATCGGGGTACTGCTCGGCGACGACCATGAGCCGGCCGAGCGCCTGCGTCAGCTCGCCTTCGGCCCGTCCCATGGCTTTGGCGCCCTGATCGGAGGCGTCGTGGGTCTGGACGGCCTTGGCTCGGGCGCTGATGACCGCGTCGAGTGTTTCCTTCTCGTGGCTCGCGTAGCCCTTGACCGTCTCGACGAGGTTGGGGATGAGGTCGTAGCGGCGCTTGAGCTGGACATCGATCTGGGCCCAGCCGTTGTCGCAGTCGGCGCCCAGCCGGATGAGCTTGTTGTAGATGCTGATGATGAACAGCACCAAGCCGATGACGACGAGCAGGAAAGCCCCGCCGAAGACGATGAGCACGAGATCCATCGGAGACACCCCCTCATTTCTGGGCGGACGCGAGGCCTTTCGGCGTCATCGTACAGGATCTAGAGCCCGCCGCAGATGTGGTCCGCTGCATGTGTTTGTTGGGCGTTCGTGGCCGCGGGTTTCGGGGGTACGCCTCGATGGGCCGGAAGACGGGTAGCATGCCCCTCGCGTTGGGAGACCGCCGATGCCAGAGCAGCCCGCAGCCGACAACCCGACGCCCGCACGCGAGCACGACGGCCGGCTCGACCCGCTGGATCCCTCGCTGCCCTTCCGTCTGACGGCCGACGACCTGCTGGGTGACTTTTTGTGGCCCAAGCTGTTCCGGGTGCCGGGGCTGGCGCTCCGCCCGGGGCGGATCGGGCTGGGCGTGGTCGCGCTGCTGGTCGTGATGCTGCTCGATCAACTGCTGGCCTTGGTGTCCGAGGGTGGTCCGGTGCTGACGGGGCTGAACGCCGGTGCGGTGCGTGCGTGGCAGCCCGGCGGGCCGGCTGAGGCCTGGGCACTCCCTGCGTGGCGGCTTGTGACAGTCGGCGTGCTCGCGTTGTGGGCGATCGCGTTCGTGGGTGTGGCGATCGGGCGGATGGTCGCCGAGGAGTTTGGCAGGGCGAGCTACCCGACCTGGCCCGAGGCGCTGGGCTGGTCGGTGCGTTCGCTGCCATCGATTCTGATCGCTCACCTGGCGCCGCTGATCGTCATCGGTATCTTCATCGTCGTGATAGCAGTCGGCGGGTGGGCGCTCTTGAGCGTGCCGTTCGTCAACGTGCTCGGCGCGGTGCTGGGCGTGGCTGCGGTGGCGATGTCGCTGCTGATCGTGCTGCTGGGGGGCGTGTACGCGGTGGGCTTCGGGATGCTTTCGCCTGCGATCGCGTGCGAGGGATCCGACGGCGTTGATGCGATGCAGCGCGTGTACGCGTTGGTCCTCGGCCGGCCGGGGAGGTTCGTCCTCTACACGCTTGTGCTCGCGGCGCAGCTGGCGGTCGTGCTGGCAGTCGTCGGAGGGGGGATCGGCCTAGCGAACGGGGTTGCCGTCTGGTCGATGGGGCTCTTTCTGAACGATTCGGCGCAGCTGGTCGCGGCGGGCGAGCCGAGCGAGGCGCTCGGGCCTGGCGGCCGGGTAGCGGCAGAGGTGATGCAGACGGTGCTCACGCTGCCGTGGATCCTCCTCGGAGGCTACGTCGTCGCGTACGCAGTGGCGGGCTGGACGGTGCAGTACCTGCTGCTGCGACGCTCGCTCGACGGGCAGGACCTTACGGACATCCACGTTCCTGGCGAGGTGGAGGCGCGCGTCACCGAGATTATGGATCGTCGTGGGGTAGATCGGGCGGGGGACTCTCAAGCTCCGTCATCGGGCGAAGATCCGCCTGCGTGAGCGTGTCGGGGAGGCTGTCGAGCGTGACGGCGTCGTCGATGGTCCACCGGCCGACGCGGGTGCGCTGGAGCGCACGGAGCATGCCGCCCGTACCGAGGGCTGCGCCGAGGTCGCGTGCGAGCGAGCGGATGTAGGTGCCCTTGCCGCAATCGATACGGAGGGTGGCGATGGGCCATTGGAAGGCGGTCAGCTCGATCGCGTCGATCTGGACAGGGCGCTGCTCGAGCTCTGGCAGTTCGGCGTCCGTCTCGGCTCTGCGTGCGAGGGCGTAGGCGCGGCGGCCGCCGATCTTCATCGCGCTAAACGCGGGCGGGCGCTGCATGATCCTGCCCACAAACGCCGGCAGCCTCGCCTCGACCGAGCCCCGATCGACGGGTTGACAGTTGGCCGGTTCGACAGGTCCCTCGGCGTCGTCGGTGCGTGAGGTGTGCGCAAGATCGACTTCGGCGAGGTACGACTTGCTGCCGGCCATGACGGTGTCCTGCCGCTTGGTCGCCTTGCCGACCAGGATGACCAGCACGCCCGTCGCGAGCGGGTCGAGCGTGCCGCCGTGCCCGACCTTGATGCGTTTTGACGCACCGCCTAGGCGCAGACGAGCGCGGATGGCGGCGCACGCCTGCATCGAGGTCTTCCCGAGCGGCTTGTCGAGCACGAGCAGGCCGGCCGGGCCTGGCGGGGTGTGCGATGCCGGGTCAGTCGGCATCGGAGTGCTCCAAGAACTCGACGGTTGTCATGCGGCCGTTGGCGAAGTGGTAGCCGGTGAGCGCGCCGACCACGCGGAAGGGGTCTTCGTCCTCGGGTCGGTCGCCGACTCGGAAGAGCAGCAGGCCTTCGGGATGGTCGCGGAGCCAGCCGGACGCCTCCAGGTGGGGCAGTCGTTGGATCCGGCCGCGCGTCAGGAAAATCAGGCTGTCCTCGTGGTAGCCGGCGCAGCCGAGGGGGCGGGTACCGTCGTCGAGCGTCTGGATCTCGGCGAGCAGCCTGGGCGAGAAGCCGGTCATCGCGGGCAAGACCAGCCCGTGTGCCGCCCATGCGAGCGAGAGCACGGCGATCCCTGATGCGACCAGCGCTCGTCGCGTGTCGCCGAGCCAGGCCCGCCACCCCGCGGCGAGCGTCGCGAGCACGAGCACAACAGCCAGGGTCACCAGCAGCACCGCGCTGGGAGGGGACGAGAGGTCGAGCGTGAGCGTGTATGCCGCCCCGCCAGCGACTGCGAGCCCGACGATCGCGAACAGCACGGCGTTTGCCCTTGCGACGAGCGTCGGGACCCACCGCCTTGCCGAGAGTGCTGCGCGCGCGGTCAGCAGGGCGATCGCGGGGTACGTCGGCAGGACGTAGTGCGGGAGCTTGGTGGAGTAGACTTCGAAGAAGAGCCAGGTCGGCAGGATCCAGGCGATCAGGAAGAGTTCGCCGTGCCTCTGCGTCACTCGACCGGACCACCGCGCGCCGCTCGGGCCGAACCGAATCGCGGAACGGAAGCCTCGCCAGAGCCCGGCTGCGACGAAGAGCGAGCCCGGCCAGAACGCGGCGATAAGGAACGAGACGTGGTAGCCGGGCGGCCCGGCGTGGCCCTCCTTGGCTTGCTGGCCCCTGCGTACGGTCTCGTCGAAGAGAATGGCGGTGTAGGTCTCGAAGCCGACATGACGGATCACCGCAAGGGCCCAGGGCGCGACGACCGCGGCGACGATGAGGATCCCGAGCAGCGGCTTGGCTGAACGCCAGGCACGCCAGTCTCCGCGGAGCGCACAGAACGCCACGAGCGTCAGCAACACGACAACTGGTGACAGGCCCTTGACGAGCACACCCACGCCGACAGCCAGCCAGAGCAGCAGCCATGGGCCGAAGGAGCATCGGCCCCGGGCGATGGCTTTCCAGAGCAGCCACATGGAGACCGTCGTCACGCCGAGGAGCACCTGGTCGGCGCGCGCCTGGTGGGCATCGAATATGACGACGGCGCTCACGGCGAGCATGGCCGCACCCAGCCAAGCGACGCTCGGGTGGAACAGCATGCGTCCGAGTCGCCAGGTCGCAAACACCGCGATGATCGAGCCGAGCACGGAGGGGACTCGGTACATCCAGATGGCGTCGTCGAGCGGCTCTCCGAGCGTCAGCGCCCACGCGCTGGTTGTCTGGAGCCAGTAGATCACCGGCGGTTTGTTCAGCCGCGGAATGTTCTGGACCATCGGCACGGCCCAGCCGCCGGCGTGGAAGCCGCCCCGCACGTCGCCGGTTTCCGGGTCAACGGTGATCGGCCGGGTGTGCCTCACCTCGGCGGGCAGGGCGAGCGCCTCGAACATCTGTCGGCTGGCTTGCGCGAAGCGTGCCTCGTCGCGATCGATTGGCGGCGTCGACACGAGACCCGGGAGATAGACTGCCAGGCACAGCAGCAAGAGGGCTGCGGCCTCGACGAGCGGACGCGTCGGGCCGGGTCGGCGGCGGACCGTCGGGCGTGCGTTCATGGGCCCCCTTTTGACCGACGCCGACGATACGGGACACGCATGCCGACGACGCTCCGACACGCCATCGATCATAACCGCGGGCTGCCGTGGCCTCTGCCATGGCTGCACGCCGGGGCCGTGCCGCTGGTCAACGCCTCCCGGTGGCTGCGGCGCCCCCGCTACCGCCACACGGTGCTGCCGCTCGTGCTCGGCGCGCTCGTAGCTGCGATTCTCTTCCCGTTCGACGGCTGGCTGGGCGGAGCGATCGACGGGCTGGATGGCTCGCGCGAGGGCGTAGGCCGGCTGCTGGGCGGGGATGTCCTGAAGGAACTCAACGCGCTGCAGCAGTTCGGCGGGATCAGTTCCGTGGTGCTCGTCGGGCTGCTGATCGGGCTGCTCGACCCGCGCAAGCTGGACCGCCTGTGGGACCTGGCCGCGGCGGTGATCACCACGTCGATTTCGGTGCTCGCGGCCAAGATGATGTTCGGCCGACCCAGGCCTCGCTTCGATGAGCCAGGTTTGATCGTCGGCCCATTCGGCGCATACCCGCTCGGGCCGGGCGAGGGGGTGCACTACGCGTGGGCCTTCTGGGAAGATATCTCGAGCGATCTATGGTCGATGCCGTCGAGCCACACATCTGGCGCGGTGGCGCTCGCGGTCTTCCTAGCGGTCTGCTACCCGCGGCTGAAATGGCTGGTAGTCGGCTGGGTGGCGGTTGTGGGCTTTACGCGGGTGCTGGTCGGAGCGCACTGGCCATCGGACATCGCGATGGGCGCGGGGATCGGCTACGCCGTCTCTCACGCGGCGGTGACCCGCGGCTGGGGCCGGGCAGTCGGGACCAGGCTCGGGCTTCGCAGCACCCGCGAGCGGGAGCCCGCGGGCGGTTCGACCAACGGCTAGCATGGGTCCACGAATCTTCCGGAGCGGTGGCCGAGCGGTTTAAGGCGCACGATTGGAATTCGTGTGGGCGTGCAAGCGCCTCGTGGGTTCGAATCCCACCCGCTCCGCTTTCGACGAGTCATCGCCTCTCACTGGCTGTGAGAGGCGTTTTTGTTCGTCAGAGCACGGGTGAACCCCGCATGCGCCCCCGCCACGAAATCCGTCGCGGACTCGATCCTGCCGAAGCCCTGGGTGGGAGCAACCGCCGAGCATCCGGCGGAGCTGCTCGAGCGTGAGGCTGCGTGGGTGCAGCCAGTCTGCGAGTTTCACAGGCCTCTAGCAGCCCAACTCACAGTCGCAGGGAAGGGCTTGTTGCCAGTTCACATGTCGCATGCGTGAGCTGGCCGTCTGCACAGGTCCAAGATTCGAGTTACTCGGGCCTCTGGCTGCGGTGTTGGTAGCAGTTCTGCTCGGTTATCCCGAGGTGCCGGCCGACCTCCTGTCCGAATCGCTAGGCATCAACAACCAAGGATGGCCTGTTGCAGCTCGAGATACTGTTTGGCATATCCATGATCGCGCACGGTTCCAAGGCGGCATTGCGGCATGTTGCAGACCGCCTTGCCGGATTCGTTCGATGTACGAACTGTCTCAATGATTTCAGTACGATTGTGGATGCAGCTGGATCGCATGCGCTCATCGATGCTGCTCGATGTTGATATGCTGTCGGAGCGCATCCGTGAGGGCGCTGAAGGTCGGGACACTAGCAACGCAGAGGATCTTGGCACCTTTCTCGCTTGCGTCCTTCGCTGTCGTTGGACCTATGCATGCGGCTGGCAGCGGGATTGTTTCGAACTGATCAATGCATGCTGCGGCAGCGGTGGGGCTTGTCAAGGTGATAACGGCGCACCGGCTTGGTACGTCGCTTCCTACTCTCTGCGAGACTGTGCTGTACAGATCCGCGACGATAAGGCCTGCCGGTGCATCCGTGGAGATGGCCGCCTGCTTTGATTTCAGGAAGCAGATGCGCACGCCTTCTTCGGGCCTTGGGAGCGATCTCCAGAGATGGCTTGCGGATGCGGTGGGTGCGACATGTGCGACATCTAGACCATGTTCGGAAGCAGCCAGCCTCGATGCCTCCCCCACGACCGCGGTGCGCAGCCCGAGTGTGCGTGCGAGTGGAGACAGACACCGGATGGCGCGCGGGCTTGTAAGCACGAGCCAGTCACCGGGCCGGAGCAGGCGGAGCTGCGGCTCACCATCGCTGAGATGCACGGTTTTGACGAGCGGCGCGCAGACAACACGGAATCCTTTCCCCCTCAGCGCGGTTGACAGTGGTCCGTCATCTGGCTCATCGCGTGTGACCCAGACTCGATCATGGCCTAGAGACACGCGAGCACCCGGGTCCCGGCCTCGAGACCGATGGCCATCGGATCCTGGCCTCGGCAGATTGCGTGTGCGCGGCGGAGTGAATCATCGAACATCTCGGCATGGAGCCTGATATCAGGTCCGGCGTTGACTGCGTGCGCAGCGGCGGGCGTGTGGCAGCCAGCGTTGATCGCTCGCAGAAAGGACCGCTCGGCGTCTGTCGCTCGGCGGGTGGACTCGTCCTCGATCGCGAACACTTCTTGGGCCCAGGGCGCATCGTCACGTACCTGAACGGCGAGTGCGCCCTGAGCTGCCGCGGTCGGAAACCGATCGATGTCCAGCGCGAGCGCGTGCTTGGGTGCGATGCCAAGGCGTTCGAGCCCGGCGGCAGCAAGGCTGACCGCGTGGATGTCATCGGTATCGGAAGCGTGCGCTAGCTTTGCAAGCCGTGTTGGCACGTTGCCTCGGAGCGGTACGATCCGAGCACCGAGCGCGGCGCTGAGCTGGGCCGATCGTCTTGGGCTGCTGGTGCCAACGATCAGGTCGGATACTTGATTGTTCTCCGCGAGTGCCTCCTGCACCGTCTCGCGATACCGGGCACCGGCGAACACAAGGAGATCATGCGGCGCCGCTCGGGCGGGAACCGCTGCGACGAGCAAGCCTGGCGTGGACGTCGCAGCCATGTCCTTGTAGCTGTGCACCGCGAGATCGATCCGTCGGTCGAGTAGCGCTGATTCGATCTCTTTCACGAACGCGCCCATCGACCAAACGCGGGTTTCAGAGGGCTGGAGCTGTTCTTGATCGCCGGTGGTTGAGATGATTTCGAGACGAGACCTGATCCCGGCCACGCTCCGGAGCCTTTCCGCGATCCATCGCGCCTGCACCATCGCGAGCTCGCTGCCACGCGTACCGAGTCTGAGCTCTGCGGTCACGCGATAGCCCCGAACGCGTTTTGGAACGATGCAGTTGCTCGGTCGATCTCTTCACGCCCGTGCGCAGAGGATATGAACCACGCCTCGTAGCCGGACGGAGGCAGCCAGACGCCGCGATCCAGGGCGGCGTGAAAGAAGCGCGCGAAGCACGCGTGATCGCACCGCTGCGCATCGTCGAAGTCCCGTACCGGCTGAGAAGCGAACGCGACGCCGAGCATCCCACCGATTGATTCGGTCTGGACAGGCACTCCGCAGATGTGAGCAGCATCGGTGATGCTCTGCGCGATCTCGCAGCTCGTCTGGCCGAGCGATTTGTAGAACCCGTCGGCACGACATGCCTCGAGTGTTGCTCGTCCTGCTGCCATCGCGACCGGGTTGCCGCTGAGCGTTCCAGCCTGATACACCGGTCCGACGGGCGCGACCAAGTCCATGAGTTCGGCTCTTCCTGCGTAGGCAGCCGCCGGCAGACCGCCGCCGATGACCTTCCCGAGACACGTCAGATCGGGTTCGATGCCGCAGAGTCGCTGATAGCCACCCCATGCGACGCGGAAGCCGGTCATCACTTCGTCAAAAACGAGCAGCGATCCGTGCTCCGAGCACAGGCCGCGGAGCGATTCCAGGAATCCTGCGACGGGCTTGATCAGGCCCATGTTGCCGGCCACGGGCTCGACCAGCACCGCAGCGACCCGGCCTGGGTTCCGCTCGAGCGTCGCTCGCACATCCTCGGCATCGTTATAGCGGCACGTAAGAGTCGCCTTGGCGAGCTGTGTGTGGATCCCGGGCGATGTTGGTACGCCGTGAGTCACCGCGCCCGAACCCGCTTCGACCAGCATCGAGTCCGCATGGCCGTGATAGTTGCCCGCGAATTTGATAATCAGGTCACGATCCGTGGCTGCGCGGGCAAGGCGCACGGCGCTCATGCACGCCTCGGTACCGCTGCTCACAAACCTGATCCGCTCGTGACCCGGGAGCGCACTGAGGATGATCTCCGCCAGCTCTGTCTCGGCTTCGCATGGTGCCCCGAAGCTCAAGCCGCGGCTTGCCGCCTCGCGCACGGCATCGAGCACACGAGGGTCCGCGTGCCCGAGAATCGCCGGTCCCCATGAGCCGACGAAGTCGATGTAGCGGTTGCCGTCGATATCCTCGACGTACGCCCCCTCGGCGCGCCGGACGGTCAGCGGGGATCCACCGACCGAGCCGAACGCACGGACCGGGCTGTTGACACCGCCGACGAGTGATCGCGCAGCCCGGGCATGGAGGGCTTCGGAGACCGGACGCTGCGCAGCGGCTTGCAGCTGGGTTGGGTGGGCTTTTGGGCTCATCGTTTGGCGTCGCCTCGTGCGGCAGCGACGGCTGCAATCGGCCCCATCACACCGAATAGAACCGTTGCGAACAACGGAAGCATTCCCGCCTCGATCGCGCCGAGTGGGCCCGCAACAGCGGCATGGCAGTACGACAACGGGTTGAGCAGCATCAGTGAGCGCATCGCACCGCTCGCAGCGTCGGGGGGGAACACCGCGCCGCTGAGCAGCCATGCAGGAAGCAGCACGCCGGCCATGATGCCGTGGAAGCCCTCGATCGATCGAAAATGCCACGCGAGGCCCGTGCAGCAACCTGAGAGCCCGAGCGCGGTCATGATGAGCATCGCTGTGCCGAGAAGCATGCCCTCGGCTGTGACCGGGGATCCAAGAAAGGCGGATGCGAGCAGCATGATCGATGCCTGCATGCAAGCGAGGAGCGCGCCTGAAACAACCCTTGCGCTGATAACGACCCAGCGTGCTGTGGGGCCGACGAGCACCGCTTGAAGGTAGCCTGTCTCGCGATCACGGATCAGCCCGAGCGAGCCGAAGATCGAAGCGAACGTTACCACGAGCAGCGCCGCTCCCGCTGCAAGCGATATGGTGTAGGCATCGGTGGCACCATCACCGGCCGACGCGACCGCCTGCGCGAAGCCGCTCGCAAAGAAGGCCCAGAGCAGCGCCGGCGTCAGCACGGTCGCGGCGATACGCGAAGGCCGGCGGACGAGCAGCAAGAGATCACGCTTGATCAGCGCTACGAACGCGGCGCATCGGGCCGCCGTGCGCACAGGGTCACGTGCAGGGGCGCTGTTCGATGCGGCGATATGGTTCTGGGTCGAGACAGATGTCATCGTTCAGTCCCGGTTTCGTTCTGCTGTACTTCGATGATCAGGCGATCGGCTTTCGCGATGTAGGCGTGCATAGATTCTCCGGCGGTCTTGATATGCCCGCCGGCCTTGACAGCCGCGCGCACGGCAGACGCCAGGGTCTCGTCGGAGATCGCGGCTGTATCCAGGTGCCAGCCCGCTCCGCCTGTCCGCGCAAGGCCGAGGCCGTCGAGTGCGCTTGCAAGATCATCGGTCTCACCGCTGATACACACCGACGAACCGGGTTCGGTTCCTGAGACGCGGGCGGTCGGCTCATCGATCGCGATACGGCCCTGTGCCATCACCACCACCCGTTGTGATCGACTGAGCTCGTCCGGCTCGTGTGTCGCGGCGACAATCGCAACACCCGACCGTGTCAGTCGGTCGAGCATATCGTGGAATGCTGCAGCCGATTCATCGTCCAGGCCCGCGGTGGCTTCATCCAACAGCAGCAGCGATGGGCGGTGCATGACAGCCCGGGCGAGATCGGTGCGTCTGGCAAGCCCTCCGCTGAGGGTACCGACGCGGGTGTCGAGCCTTTCCGCGAAGCCGAGCTCGTCTGCGAGTTCCTCGCTCCGCGCATCGATGTCTGCGGTTGGCATCTCAAGAAGCCTGCCCGCGAGCCGGAGCGTTTCGCGTACTGTCAGCAAGGCGTCGAGCGATGGCGATTGGAAAACAACACCGATTTGTCGCCGTCGCGCATGATCGAGCGGGCCGCCGAACCAGCGTGCCGTGCCGCTGCTCGGCGTCGACGCACCCGATAAGAGGTTGATCAGCGTCGACTTTCCACACCCGTTCGGGCCGATCAGCGCGACGCGCTCCGCGGCGCGTACGGTCAGGTCGAGGGGGCCAATCCTCCGCTCGGGGCGCTTGCGTCCGCCGGCATACGTGTACGTTGTACCGAGGACTTCGACGACGGGTGCTGCGCTTTCAGCGGGTGTGCCGGCAGGCACGCTCGGCAATCGGTCTTCGGCCGTGCTAGGCATGCCCGTGCTCCTTCTGGTACAGGCGAGCATAATCCAGCGCACCGTAGGTGAGCACGATGCGCGCTCCCGCACGCACAAGACAGATTAACGATTCCTGTAGTGCCTGTTCGTAGTCGACACAGCCAAGAGCGGCCGCAGAACGCAGCATGGCATACTCGCCGGAAACATGGTACGCCGCGACCGGCACGGGCAGCGTATCCGCGAGGCGATGGACGACATCGAGATAGGGCAGCCCGGGCTTGACCATCACGATGTCGGCGCCTTCTTCGATGTCGAGCGAGGCCTCGTGCACAGCCTCTTGGCCGTTGGCGGGATCCATCTGGTAGGAACGCTTGTCGAGCGGAACGCCCTCGCGTCGGATCGGCGCAGAATCGAGCGCATCACGGAAAGGTCCGTAAAAGCTCGATGCATACTTCGCGGCGTAGCTCATGATCACGGTCTCCGCCTGACCGGCCGACTCCAGCTCCGCACGGATCGCGCCGATCCGCCCGTCCATCATGTCCGACGGAGCGACAATGTCAGCCCCGGCCTGCGCCAGCAGGAGAGCCTGCTTTGCCAGGATCTCCACTGTCTCGTCGTTGAGCACCCGGCCGTCGCGGACAATGCCGTCGTGTCCATCGGAGGAGTATGGATCCAGCGCGACATCCCCAACCAGCGAAACATCTGGATACGCATCCCTGATCGCTCGCATCGCTCGGCACGCCAGACCACTCTGGTTCACAGCCGCGGCGCCATCGGTTGTCTTCTGATCCGCTTCGATCTTCGGGAAGAGCGCGAACGAACGCACGCCGAGCGAGCAGGCGGTCTCAATAACTTCGAACACTTGATCGATAGACAGTCGTTCGACCCCGGGCAGCGTATCGATGGGCTCGCGTACGCCGGATCCTTCCACCACAAAGAGCGGGAGAATCAGCTGCTCTGGGTGCAGCCGGTGTTCGCGCACGAGACCGCGGATCGCTGCGTGAGAACGGAGCCTGCGCGGGCGATGAGGACGAACACTCATGCAGGCACCATACCTTCGATTCGTGTTTGAGCGGCTGCGTCTTGGCTCTGCTCGACCAACGAGCCATGGATACGGTCGGCGATGCTCCATGCGTGACGTATGCGATCGTTCACACCCAGCCCGCCTTCGGGACCGCAGACCCATGAGCCCGCAAGCGTAAGTCCGGGTATGGCCTCGATACGCCTTTGGATCGATGCGACTCTGGTGACATGGCCGACCTCATAGATGGGCACGCTGGACGGCCATCGAACAACGCGTGCGAGCCTGGGCTGATCCGTGATACGCAAGACAGGACCGATCGAGGCCAGTGCGGACTTGATCAGGGCGTCATCATCGGCATCGAGCGTGCCCGGCCACCGAGTCCCACCCAGCATCACACGCACGACCGCGGTGCCCGGACGGCTATGCTCGGGGAACACGCTCGCCGGCCAGATGCAGCCGAGCACAGGATCCGCATGCTTCTCGTTCCTGGACACCAGATAGCCGAAGCCATCGAGCGGGTGGCCCACATGCTCTCGGTCGAATACCAGATGAACAACGCCCAAGTCGGCGTACCGGATCGTTCTCAGTTCCCGCGCCGCATCAGGAACGATGTCCGCGATCACACCGGCCGACGGCACGGCGCCGGTTGTCACAACGACGGCATCGGTTCGTACACCGTGTTCACCGACTTCGGCGAAGAAACCACGCCCGTCGTGAGACTGGCGGAGCGTCGTGACCGGGCATCTCGTGAGTATCTGCTCGCGGAGCTCACGCTCGAGAGCTGCAATCATCGCACCGAGGCCGCCCTCGAAGCTGAGCATCGTTCGGCTGCGCTCCCGCGGCCCTGATCGGCTGGCGGCTTTGAGAAGCGCGAAACCGGAACGGGCATCTTGATCGGCATCAGCTATTTTCGGCATGCATGCGGCGAGACCGAGTTCATCCGACTCGGCTGCGAAGATGCCTACGCATGCAGGCCCGGCGAGCCGTTCCGAGGCCTCAACTCCGAAACGTCGCGTCGCGGCTTCGTGGACAGATGCTTCGTCATCGCGTCCGGGACGCTTCGACCGGATCATCCCCGAGACCAGCCGCAGCTTGCCAAGGGGTGACAAGAGCGGGCTCATCACGAGTGCCCGCGGCGATGAGGGCAAGGCGTGGAGTCGGCCCCGGTGCTGTACGTAGCGTCGCTTGCTTGCGTCGGCATCGACTTCCACCGCATGCAAGCCGAGCTCTTCGATGAGCCTGCGGAACTCCGGGCTGCGCAGCATGACGCTGAACGGGCCGTGCTCCAGAAGCAACCCCTCTACCTGCTCGGAACGGATGACCCCGCCGACGTGGTCCGAAGCCTCGGCGACAACGACGCGTTGCCCATGCGACCGGAGCCGGTACGCAGCCGTCAGCCCGGTGATACCACCGCCTACAACAAGAACATCCGCATCGATGTTCATACCGAGACTCCCGAATCAACAACACAAGAGCGTGCCGCTTGGATCATGGCACAGACGTTCTCGACTGGCGTATCCCTGATGACACCATGACCGAGATTCAGCACGTGGCCGCGATGCCCCCCCTCTCGGATGAGCAACTCCGCACGCTTACGGATCTGTTCCGGCGTGCCGTTGCGGAGCAGCTCGTTGTCGAGGTTGCCTTGAACACCGCCGCTCGGCGTCCGCTGCATGACCCGTTTGGCGACGCGGAGCGACCGATCGGAACCGATGCTGATGACCCCGGCGCCGGACCGTGCCATCAGTTCAGGATCGGTGCCTTTCGCGAACAAGACCGTGGGAACGCCCGTACCCTCCAGACGCTCAAAGACAAGCTTCTGGTACGGCAACGCCCATCGCTCGTATGCCTGAGCGTTGAGCGCTGCCGCGCTGGATTCGAAGAGCTGCACGGCATGCACGCCCGCTTGGATCTTCGCCCTGAGATAGCTCGCGGTGATGTTCGCCAGCCGCGTGAGCAGGCGATGGGCGCTCTCGGGGAAGGAATCACAGAACGCAAGCATCCGCGTGGCGCTCTCGCCGGGGCTGCATCCGCAGACGAGGAAGTTTAGCAGTGTCATCGGCGCACCGGCAAAGCCGAGCAGCGGCACACGGCCGTCGATGCGTTCCAGCGCAAGCCCGATGCTGTCAAAAACGAAGGGCATGCCCTCGCATGGATCAAACTCGAGCAGTCGATCGGCCTCCGCGGGCGAGGTCACCGGAGTGTCCAGCACTGGGCCGGGGCGGAAGACGAAGCGTGCGCCCATCGGACCGAGGATCGTCAGGATGTCCTGGAACAAGATGGCTGCGTCTACGCCGAACCGCAGCGGGAGAACCGTGATATCTGCCGCATGTGTCGGGCTCGCGAAGAGCGCCTCGAGTTCGAGCCCGGCTTCGGATCTGGCTTGGCGATACGCCGGGTCGAATCGGCCGGCTTGCCGCATGAGCCATACGGGCGTGCGCTCGGTGCGTTCGCCGCGCATCGCACGCAACACGAGATCGTTGTCGGGCGATGGGGTGGGCCCGGTCATATCACGCGCTCGCTGAGAAGGTTTGCTGCATCCCGGACCATGGCGCCGCGTCCCCGAGATAAGAATCGAATGCGGCCGCGACATTCCGCATCAGCACGCGACCGAGCGGATCAGTCAAGAGCAGGCCCCCGCTGTCCGTCCGCCGGAGCAGACCGTCCGATTCCAAGCGATCGATCGCATCAGCCGCAGCTTCGATGTACGCGTGCGCCTCGACTCCAAGCGATGCGAGCCGCACCGGGTCGATCCCGCCGTAGCAATACAGATCCATCAGGATCGCTTGCCGATGGCCGTCCTCCACCGACAGCTCCAGCCCGCGCATGGCGGGCTCTTCTCCACCCAGGATGCGTTGCGTGTACTCAGCCGGATCGCGGACGTTCTGGAGATACGCACTCCGCGGGTACACGCTGATCGACGAGCATCCGATTCCGATCAGATCGAGCTCGGCACCCGTGGTCATGCCCTGGAACGACCGATGGATCTCGCCGGTCCGGACAGATCGTGCGAGCCTTTCTGTGGGCAACGCGAAGTGGTCGAGCCCGATGAACCGGTACCCTTCTTCGAGGAAGCGGGCAGACGCCTCGAGCATCATGCTCAGCTTCGTATCGGAATCGGGCATCGCTTCGTGGTGCAGCCCACGCTGGTTCGCGATGCGGTCGGGGATCTGTGCGTAGTGATAGAACGCGATGCGGTCGGGTCTGAGCACGCGAGTGCGTTCGATCGTGTCGACAACGCCCTCCAGCGTCTGGTAGGGAAGCCCGTAGATCAGATCAAAGTTGACGCTCTCGTAGCCGATTTCACGCGCATGCACTGTCGTCGCGCGCACCATCGACAGCGGCTGGATCCGACCGACGTGCTCCTGGACTTTCGGGTCGAAGTCCTGCACACCGAACGAGATGCGGTTGAATCCCAGCTGATGCAGCAGCTCGAGCTGCTCGCGTGTCGTGACTCGCGGATCAACCTCGATCGAGATCTCGGCATCTGCATCGATGTCGAACAGTGCGGCTGTCGCCTGATGCAGCCGCTCGATCTGCACCAGCGTCAAGTAGGTCGGCGTGCCGCCCCCCCAATGGATCTGCCGCAGACGCCGGCGCCTTCCAGACAGCGTGCCGACATCTTCCGCTCGCCGGCTCAATTCGACGATGAGCGCGTCGAGGTACCGATCGACTCTCTCCTGTCCTGTCGGCGAGTCCTTCCGGAGGATCGTGCGGTTGCACGCGCAGAAACGGCACATCTTTTCACAGAAGGGGATGTGCACATACAGCGATAGGTCACGGGAACGCTCGCTGTGTACAGACAGGCTGCGGATCCTTGCAGCCTCGGCATCGTCGACATCCGCCCACCAAATAGGCATCGGATACGCGACGTGACGAGGCAGACTCAGACCGCTGTACTTCGAGAACATCCCTCGATCGATCACGGGCAGGGGTATCACAGCGCCACCCTCCCGGCGGCACGGCGATGGCAGCCGTTACACCCAGAACCATGGACATCGGTCGCCAACGCGCAGCTGAGTGGGCTCGGTTCGAGCATCCGTTCGCGCGGATCGCTCGGGCAGCCGGGCATGGCCGCATGCTCATGCCCAATCGCGGCACGGACCCGCGAGAGCGCATCGACAAAACCGGAAGACGAGCGGATCTGCGCGCCTCGCGCCTCCGCGGCCCGGCGGACCATACCGCTGTCGAAGACCCGCACACCATCGATTGCGTCGAGAGGCTGCGTCGAGCCGAACGCATTGAAATCGACCACGGTCAGCGGGCGACGCGCGAAGTCCCTGAGCTGTTCGATCTGCGAGCGCTGGATCACGGGCAGCCGGTTGTCGAGTCCGAAGACAACGGTGTCGGCGTGCGCGATCGCATCAAGCACCTGCTGATCGTCGTAGCGATGGACACAGAGCCGTATCGCGTGCGGCGCAGCCGAGCGAACGTACCGAACGATGTCCTTGCGGGCAGCGCCTCGATAGATGAACGTCAGGTGCGAAGTCCCAGCATCAGCGATCGTTCGCAGGACCTTCTTCGAGGTGGTCGATCCGCCGATGATGACCACATCGCCTGTCGGTGCGATCCCAAGGCCGGAGAGCGCGGCCTCGCCGAATGATGTTGAAAAGGCCGACCATCCCTCAGACTCACCGATGTGTTCCGCCGACGCCGTGGCGTGCTCGAAGATACGCTCGAGCCCGTGGCTGAGCGTGTCAGCATGCAGCGCCATGCGGGCAGACGAACGGACCTGCTCGATCGCATCGGATTCCGCGGGCAGCCTGCTAGACAGCCCCAACGCACACGAGAGCAGACGCCGAAACGCCTGCTGACCGCTGAGCACAACCGGCTCGATCTGTGGGTCGCCCTCAGCAGCATCGATCCGGTAGAAGCTGTTGCGGATCGCACGCGTGACCCGTTCGATATCGGCGCCGTCCTCGATGACCGCGTAGAGCTCTGCCCGCTGGCATGTGTTCAGTGGGACGCAACCGTCGACTCCATCGAGCGCATGTACGCGGCGGGCGACCACCAGCGCATCGTCTCGCTCCCGATGGATCCGCCGCAGGGCCGATGCATCGGCAGCAGCAGAGACTCCCCCACTCTCGAGCGGACCCGGTACGGCCGTACCCACCATCACAAGCCGGTCGATGACGGCAGCGATCGGCTCGTGCGACCGCGAAACCCGGAGCGTATCGAGCTGTGCTGCATGATCGAGCCGGCGTGGGCCACGACGGACGATTGCGGCCAACGCATCAATAAAGCCCGCATCGTCGTTGAGCGATGGTACAAGGTGCAGCGTCCCGCCTGCGGATTGCTCCTCGAACATCTCGGCGTACCCCATGCCGATCTCCTCGAGCGTCTCCAGGCAGTCGGCCGTGAAACTGATCGGGCAGACGACGACATCTTTCTCACCGCGCTCGGCGAGCTGTGCAAGCACATCCTCTGTGGCGGGTGCCAGCCACGGGACCGGGCCTAGCTTGCTCTGAAAACTCAGCGATGTTCGATCATCGGGCCATCCGAGCCGCTTGAGCACCAGCTCCATCGACCGACGGACTTGGCCCTCGTACGGGTCGCCGGCTTTGATATACGACGCCGGCATCGAGTGCGTGCTGAAGAGCAGAAACGCGCTGTCGTGCCGGAGCTGCCGTTCGGCGATGAAGCGGTGCAGCAGCTCGGCCTGCGCATCGATATACCCCCGATCGTCGTACCAATCGTTGCGCACCGCGAGCGAGAATCGCAGGCCACGCGTCCGGAGCTCGCGGTAGAGCACCTCGAGTGCCGTCGCGGTCGTCGGGCCTGCAAACTGCGGGTACATCGGTACGACCACGATGTCTGTCACGCCGTCCTCGGACATCCTGTTCAGCACATCACGGATGCTCGGATTGGCGTACCGCATCGCGTAATAGACCGACCAATCGCCCCCCAGCTTGTCGCTCAGACGCTCTGCCTGCCGTGCGGTGATGACTTTCAGCGGCGAGCCCTCATCCCACCAGATCTCGCGGTATGCCTCCGCGGATTTCGCGCCCCGGAACGTCGCGATCATCGCCGAGAGCGCCGGCGTCAGCCATCGGAAGCCGCGTGGCAGCTTGATGACAAACGGATCCGCAAGAAACTCGCGGAGGTAGCGGCGGACATCGCCGTTGGAGGGTGTGTCGGGTGTTCCAAGGTTCAGGAGCAGCGCAGCACGCTTGCTCTCTCGATGGCATACGCACCGGGCCTGCTCGCCCGAGCAGCCTGCGCACACCGAGTGTGCATCACATGTCGGCATCGGTTCTTCCTTTGCAAGCTTGAACTATCCGATTCGAGCGTGCACGCGGTATCAGAACCGTGGCTACGCAGACCGGCGTCGTATCAGGTCGACAGGAGTTCAAGCAAGCAAAGGCGGCGGGCGAGCAGACCAGCCGAGAGCCAACGGCTCGGCAGCCTTTCCATACCGGCCGACCGTGCGCAGGCCGGATGACCCAAGCTTCGTCAACCGAATCACCACGCGCGCATGCAGCGACGCAAAGATCGCCCGTGCGGTGTCGAGCAATGACTCGAAGCCGCGTAGGCCACGGTTCAGTCCCAGCCTTGCACGCCTGGACATCGCAGCCGAACCGCCCGCGATGACAGCCGCCACAGGCAGACTGGGTTGCGAGGCCACAATTGGAACTGCGACATCGCCATGGGCGAGAGCGCCGGCGATCAGCCAGGCCACCGCCTCGAAGACCGGTCGATCGGTGCGCAGCCACGAGACGTTCGCTGCCTTCGCGCCGAACAACCCCGTGACGGCCAGCAGCAGCAGGAACGAACCCGCGTCCAGCCAAGATGGCTCAAGGCACAGTCGCAGCCCAACGAGCACGAGCGGAACCAAGTGAACGAGGGCCAGCAGTGTCCAGACCAGCCTGACAGCCCCAGCGAGCGCGGTGTGTCTCCCGCTCGGCTGAACCCACCCAGAACGCTCGGCATGGCTGTTGAACGTGCAATCCATGGATGACCCTGAGCAGTGTAACTTTCTGTCAAGCAGTAATCAATCTGGTTAAACAGGATCCAGTCCGCCTATAATCTATTCCTTTATCGACAAATGTACAGGCTTGATCAGGCTGTGAGAGCAGTTATCGTGACGAGAATGCAATTGAGACGCCTTCTCACTCTTGGGCGAGGACAACCGATGCTCCGAACCGATTCTGGCCGCCCGAAGAACCTGCGCGTCCCTGTCTAGAACGCTGTTGTCGAGCATCAAACACCGCGAGAGGACCCACGATGAGCCCCCGTTTGTCTTTTTTGTCTTTGGTTTCTTTGGCGTTTGTGGCGGCATCGGTATCGGGTCAGCACTTCACGAAGCCGCCGGAGGTGGACCGGTCGTTGGTCGATCTGGTGGCGACGCCCGCC
>JBCCZQ010000002.1:0-96041 GCA_039187315.1 Planctomycetota bacterium
ATCGTTTGGCGGGGTAGGCATGGTCGGGTCCTGCACGCTGGGGAAAGGCCGTGGGGCTGGAATCGGTACTCTGGGTTGAGCAAAGCACACAAGCGACCGTTTCACGCTCGCTCGAACCGGGAACTCTGGATGTGCTGGGCGGGTCAGTCTGCGAGGACGGCCGTCCGCAATCCGGTGCGGTTCGAGCGAGCGTGAAACGGTCGCTTGTGTCCTTTGCTCAACCCAGAGTACCGATTCCAGCCCCTCGGCCTTTCCCCAGCGTGCAGGACCCGACCATGCCTACCCCGCCAAACGATCGTGCCTCTCCGCTACGGCTGGGCCTCCCGAAGGGACGCATGCAACGCGGCGTGCTTGATCTGCTGGGATCAGCCGGTATCCGGGTCACGATGTCCGAACGCGGCTACCGCCCGCGGGTATCCCTCGAAGGAACCGAAGCGAAGATCCTCAAGCCCCAGAACATCATCGAGATGCTGCACGCCGGCTCGCGGGACCTCGGCTTCGCTGGTGCCGACTGGGTACGCGAACTCGGCTATGACACCGAAAGCCCAGGCGGCGTGGTCGAGGTGCTCGATACCGGGCTCGACGCCGTCCGCTTAGTCGCCGCAGCTCCGCGTGACATGCTCGATGAGACGGGCACACTTCGTCCGAAGCCGGGCAACAAGATCCGCATCGCCGCGGAGATGGTCAGGCTCACCGGCGAGTGGATCGCCCGGGCCGGGATCGATGCCGAGATCGTCCGAACCTACGGCGCGACCGAGGTCTTCCCGCCCGAGGACGCCGACGCGGTCGTGGATATCGCCGCCTCGGGTGACACCCTCCGCGCCAACGGGCTCCACGTGTTCGACGAACTCCACCGATCGACCACGCGCCTCTACGCCAATGCCGAAGCGCTCGCCGACCCAGACCGACGCGATCGCATCGATCAGATCGTGGTGCTGCTGCGCTCCGTGCTCGAGGCGCGAGACCGGGCGATGCTGGACATGAACGTTGCTCACGATGCTCTGGAAGCCGTGGTCGATGCGCTCCCGGCGATGCGCGACCCGACCGTGGCACCGCTCCGCGGCGATGCCGGATACGCCGTGCGGGCCGCTGTCCCAAGAGCGGCCCTGACCGAGCTCATCCCCGCACTACGAGCACGGGGCGCGACAGATCTCGTCGTCACCACGCCAACCCAGATCGTCCGATGAACGCGCGCGATCCAGCCATACAGCGGCGAAGCGATGCCTACCGCCCTCAGGCCGCACCCGAGTCGTGCCGCCTGCGACTCGATATGAACGAGGGCCCCGCCCAGGATCCGTCCTGGCTCGAAACGCTCGCCAGCCTCGCACTGAACCGATACCCGCGCGGGAACGAGCTGGAATCGGCACTGGCCCGAACCCTCGGCTGCGAACCCGAGAATCTCCTGATCACCGCCGGCGGCGACGAAGCGATCGACCGCTGCTGCCGGGCGTACCTCGGGCCTGATCGAGCTGCCGTGGTGGCCACGCCGACGTTCGAGATGATCCCTCGGTACGCCAGGCTTGCAGGTGCCGGCGCCATCGAGATCCCTTGGGCGGACAACGACGCCTATCCCGCCTTGGCAACGATCGATGCCGCTCGGACCAGCAACGCACGGCTCATCGCCCTCGTGACGCCCAACAACCCCACGGGCCGGGCCATCGATCGCGCCGCGATCGAGCGTGTTGTTGACGCGACCGATACGCCCGTGATGCTCGACCTGGCGTACGAGGAGTTCGGCGACGATCGGCTAACGGATCTCGCGCTGACCTCCGACCGTGTCGTAGCCATCCGGACGTTCTCGAAGGCATGGGGTCTGGCCGGCCTGCGGGTGGGCTACGCCGTGGGAACCGCTGAGAGCATCGCGGAGCTCAGGGCGGCAGGGGGGCCATTCAGCGTCTCTGCCGCGAGCCGCGCCATCGTCGAGACGGCGCTCAGAACCGGTCGGGATCGTTTGCAGCAGACCATCGCCGCGGTCCTGCGCAGCCGGGCGGCATTGCACGAACTCATGGACAGCTTCGGGATCCGCCGCACCGACAGCCGAGCGAACTTCGTGTTCTTCCGGCACGCTTCGGCTGAGGCGGTCTGGCGGGCGCTGCTCGAGCGCGGCATCCTGATCCGCCGCTGGAACGAACACCCCGTCCTGAACGACGCCCTCCGGATCACCTGCCCAGCCGATGACACCCAGACCAGCGAACTCATGCGAGCGCTCAGCGAGACGCTTGAGGAGAACCCTGATGAGCCACGCTGAACGCACCGCCAAGATCCAGCGTAAGACCTCCGAAACCGCGATCGAGCTCGAGCTGAGCCTTGACCGACCGGCCGAACCCGCCATCGAGACCGGGCTCGGCTTCTTCGATCACATGCTGACCGCGTGGGCCACCCACGGCCGCGTAGGCCTGACGCTCCGCTGCAAGGGCGATCTGCACGTCGATGACCACCACACGATCGAAGACTGCGGCCTGGCACTCGGATCTGCCATCGACCAAGCGCTGCAACAGCGCGCGGGCATCGAGCGTTTCGGTGATGCGACCGTCCCGATGGACGAAGCGCTCTGCCGGGCTGCGATCGATCTTTCCGGGCGGCCGCTGCCCGTCATCGAGCTCGGGTTCCGCCGTGAGAGCCTCGGCGGGCTCGCAACCGAGAACCTGACACACTTCTTCCAATCGCTTGCTACAACAGGCCGTTTCGCGTTGCACCTCGATGTCATCCGTGGCAACAACGACCACCACAGGGCCGAGGCCGCGTTCTAGGCGTGCGCTGTTGCACTCCGGCGCGCATGTGAGCCCACCGGCGGCGGGATCCCGAGCACCAAGGGCACGCTCGGATGACCGCCGACACGTCCTCCATCCGGATCCTGCCGACGGGTGCAGCGAATATCGCGTCTGTCATCGCTGCGCTTGCGAGGCAGTCAGCCGCCGCGAGTCTGGTCCGCAGCGCCTCAGACATCGACGGCGCCGAAGGTCTCATCCTGCCCGGAGTCGGCTCGTTCGGCCACGCGATGCACACGCTCCGGGACGCAGGTTGGATCGAGCCGCTCCGTGAACGCCTCACCGCGCTCCGGCCAACGCTCTGTATCTGCCTCGGCCACCAGCTGCTCTCGGCCTCGAGCGATGAATCTCCCGGTGCTATCGGCCTTGGGATCCATCCGGGCCACGTCGAGCGGTTTGACGCCGCGGAACGCGCTGGCCTCCGCGTGCCGCACCTCGGCTGGAACACGGTCGAGGCCGACCCATCGGCGAACTGCCTCGAAGGCGGTGCCGCGTACTTCGCCAACTCGTACCGCCTGCTCGCGGCGCCGGCCGGCTGGCAGGCGGCGCACGCCGACTACGGCGGACGCTTTGTCGCAGGGCTCGAACGCGGCGGGGTCGTGACCTGCCAGTTCCACCCGGAGCTCTCGGGCCTCTACGGGACGCGGCTGCTCCGTCGATGGCTTGCGATGGTCGAAGGGGGCGTGCGGTGCTGACAACGCGAGTCATCCCGTGCCTGGATTGCCGCGACGGCCGAGTCGTCAAGGGCATCCGGTTCCAGGGGCTCCGCGACGCGGGCGATCCGGTCGAGCGAGCCGCGGCCTACGAAGCGCAGGGCGCCGATGAGCTCGTGCTGTTGGATGTCAGCGCGACCCACGAAGGACGCCAGCACCAGCTCGAGACCGTACGGGATGTCCGCCGTTCACTCGGCATCGCGCTGACCTGCGGCGGTGGCGTGCGGACCTCCGAGGATGCGCGAGAACTCCTCGAGGCGGGTGCCGACAAGGTCGCGGTGAATTCAGCGGCTGTGCGGGATCCATCGCTCATCGCCACGCTCGCGGAGCGATTCGGAACGCAGTGCGCTGTTGTTGCAATCGATGCGGCCCGTACCGCCGAGGGTGGCTGGGGCGTGCGTGTGACCGGCGGCCGGGAGCAGACGCCCCATGATGCCGTCGCCTGGGCGGCCGAGGCTGAACGCCTCGGCGCTGGCGAGCTGCTTCTGACAAGCTGGGACCGCGACGGCACCCAGCAGGGATACGACCTTGAGCTGCTCGAAGTGGTCTGTGCGCGCACGACCGTGCCCGTGATCGCCTCGGGTGGCGCACACTCGCCTGAGCACATGGCGGACGCCATCCACGCCGGTGCGCACGCCGTACTGGCCGCGTCGATCTTCCACGACGGGCACACGACCGTCGGCACCGTGAAAGAACGGCTCCGCGGTCTGGGCATCTCTGTCCGCGCCCCCGCCGCGGCAACGCAGAAGGACCAACCAGCATGATCGTGCCATCGATCGACATCCAGGGCGGCCGCGCCGTCCAGCTCGTCGGCGGCGAGACGCTCGCGATCGATGCCGGGGACCCGGCGCCCATCGCCGAGCGCTTCGCCCGCGTCGGCGAGATAGCCGTAATCGATCTCGACGCCGCCAAGGGTGAAGGATCGAACGAGGCGGTCATCCGCAGTCTGTGCGAGCGGTACCCGTGCCGCGTCGGAGGGGGCATCCGCTCCGCCGAAGCCGCCATCCGGTGGCTCGACGCGGGCGCGCGGCGGGTTATCCTCGGCACCGCTGCAAGACCGTCGGTCCTCCGAGAGCTGCCGCGAGAGCGTGTGATCGCTGCGCTCGACGCCAAGGACGGCGAGATCGTCGTCGAAGGCTGGCGGAAGACCACCGGCAAGCCGCTGCTCGAGAGCATCCAAGAGCTCGCGCCCCACGTCGCTGGGTTCCTCGTCACCACCGTCGAGCGTGAGGGCCGGCTCGCGGGCGCCGACCTTGCGCTGGCCGAAGAGCTAACGAAACTCGTCGGCGATGCCCGGCTGACCCTCGCCGGAGGCGTGACCACCGCCGATGAGATCGCGCAGCTCGACCGGCTCGGTGTCGACGCCCAGGTCGGCATGGCCATCTACAACAACTCGCTGCCGCTGGCCGATGCCTTCCTGGCTCCATTCCAGACAGACCGGGCCGACGGCCTGATCCCGACCGTCGTGAGCGATCCCTCGGGCATCGCGCTCGGTCTGGTCTATTCATCGCCCGAGAGCGTGGCGGCGGCGATAGACGAGGGCCGCGGGATCTACTACTCCAGATCCCGTGGCGGGCTCTGGCGCAAGGGTGCAACCAGCGGATACACACAGCGGCTGCTGCGCCTCGAAGCCGATTGCGATCGTGACACGCTCAGAGCCGTCGTCGAGCAGCAAGGCCCGTTCTGCCATACGGGCACGGATACCTGTTTCGGCCCGCGGTCCGGCCTTCGCAGCCTCGAGGCAACGATCGCCGACCGCATCAAGAGCGATCTAGACGGGTCGTACACCAACCGGCTGCTGAGCGATCCGTCGCTCCTTCGGGCCAAGCTCATGGAGGAAGCAGGTGAGCTGATCGAGAGCGGCACGCCGCAGGACGCCGCCTGGGAGGCCGCCGACGTGATCTACTTCGCGCTCGTTGCTCTGCGGGCCCGAGGCGGCAGCCTCGACATGGTCGAGCGTGAGCTCGATCGCCGGTCCATGCTGATCTCACGCCGGCCCGGCAATGCAAAGGGGGCCACCACGTGAGCGCGCTCCGACGCGTCGATCCCGAAGAGGTACGTGCGTCCTCGCTCGACGCGATCACGCCCGAGATCGCGGGCGCCGCTCGCACAATCCTGGACGATGTCCTCGAACACGGCGCGCAGTCTGCACGACGGTGGGCCCACGAGCTTGGTGACATCACCGCCATCGACGCGCCGATCTGGATCGATGCCGACAGCCTCCGCGGCGCGATCAAACAGCTCGATCGTGACGCCAGGGAAGCGCTCGAGCACGCAGACGCGCGCATCGCCTCGTTCGCTCGGGCACAGCGTGCGAGCATCCGGGCGTTCGAGCACCCTGTCCCCGGCGGTACCGCTGCTCAAGAGCTCGCGCCGGTCGTCACCGCGGGCTGCTACGCGCCCGGCGGACGGTTCCCACTGCCCTCGTCGGTGCTGATGACCGCCCGGACAGCCCGCGAGGCCGGCGTCGAACGCGTCGTGGTCGCGAGCCCCAACCCGAGCCCGGCCACCCTCGCCGCGGCCGGCATCTCGGGAGCCGATGGGCTGCTCGCTATCGGCGGTGCCCAAGCCATCGCGCTGATGGTCCGCGGTCTCGAAGATGCCTTCCCGCCGTGCGACGCCGTGGCCGGCCCAGGCAACGCCTACGTGACCGCGGCCAAGCAGCTTGTCTCAGGCCGTGTGCGGATCGACATGCTCGCGGGCCCGAGCGAGCTCGTGGTCGTTGCCGACAACTCAGCCGATCCCGAAACCGTCGCAGCGGATCTGCTTGCGCAGGCCGAGCACGACCCGCAGGCCAGGCCCATCCTCGTCGCGCTCGATCGCGACCTTCCAGAACGGGTGAACGCCGCGCTCGACCGCCAGCTCGCGACACTCCACACCGCCAAGATCGCGAGACAGGCCTGCGCCAACGGCTTTGTGTGCTTTGTTCCTGATTTGGAGCAGGCGATCAACATCACCGATCGGCTCGCGCCGGAACACCTCGAGCTGCACCTGGACGATGCTAACGCGTTCGCATCGCGTGTTCATCATTACGGCGCGGTCTTCGTCGGTTCCGACACAGCCGAAGTTCTGGGCGACTACGGCGTCGGACCCAACCACACGCTGCCCACGGGGGGTACGGCCCGTTCGGTTGGCGGCCTAAGCGTCTTCGACTTCCTCCGCATCAGGACGAGCATCACGATCACAGACCCCCGGGAGGCTGAGCCCGCCTACAGAGACGCCGCCACGATCGCGCGGCTCGAAGGACTCGAAGCCCATGCGCGGAGCGCTGAGATCAGGCTGAAGCCGCGGCAGCCGCCGGAACCTCAATAAGCGCCGCCGTGCCCGCGTCTCGCCGGGGTTCGCGGTAGGGCAGCAGCTCGATCGGCACGCGCTTGAGACCCCTACGGAGTGCCTTCGCGAGCGTGTAGTGCAGCGAATCGTGCAGCCGCTCCTGCACCCGCTGTGTCACCGCAATCTCCCACGCCCGCATCTCGGCGATCGAGAAACGCCACGCGTGGTACTCCTCGAGGCAACGCGGTGCATACACGTTGAACCCGATCGCGTGATGCCCGATCTCGTGAAGGAACACCGCAGCGGACATCGGCCCGCGCGGCCTTGGCGATTCGATCAGCCTCGAAACGCTCCCGTCCGCGTACGTCACCTGCCACGCCACGCCGCTGGTTGAGCTGCGCCACTTGCGGACGCGGATGCGGTACCGTTCCAGCATCGCGCGCGTCATCCGCTCGTATCGTGCCTGCGCTGGTCCAGAGCGACGGGTGGAGTGCCGGGGGCTAGCCGCCGGTTCCACGGCAATCTGACGCTTCTTCGGCAGCAGATCCCAGAGAGTGCGCATCGTCGATGGGGCTCCATCCCCGGCCGCAACAGGCTCGATCTCAGCCGCGGCCGCTGTCCATAGTTGGCTCCAGCAGCATACCGCTTTCAACGCCCCGCCCACGCGCGAACGCATCGAACGCCATCGACCGCCCTCCCGCGGGCTGCACGTCCAGCAGGCGCACCGCGCCCTCGCCGCAGGCGACCAATCCCTCCTGTACATCGAGGATGGTCCCGGCAGGTCCGGCGAGATCGGCCTCGCAAGGGCCAGCCCGCAGCAGCTTGATCCGCGTGCCACCAACCTCGCCCGAGCACCCGGGCCACGGGCTCAGCCCGTTGATCCGACAGCGCACGCGATCCGCCCGCTCAGCAAGATCGAGCCGCGCATCGGCGCGGGACAGCTTCGGTGCAAGCGTCACCTCCGAAGCATCTTGAGCTCGGCGTGCCACGGTGCCATCGCCGATATGCCGGAGCACATCGAGCATCAGCGGTGCGCCGTCGTCAGCGAGCGCGTCGTGCAACTCGCCAGTCGTCTGAGTGTGATCGATCGTGCGCTCGCTCTGGCCCAGCACATCGCCGGCGTCCATCTCCTCCGCGAGCGTGATCACGCTGTTGCCAACAACAGTGTCTCCAGACAGGATCGCGTGATGGATCGGCGCCGCCCCACGCCAGCGAGGCAGGAGCGACGCGTGCAGATTGACCGCCATCATGCCTTCGAGCAGCGCTGGCCCTAGCTTCTGTCCGTAGGCGATCACGACCCACACGTCTGCGCCGACCGCCCGGACTCGCGTGCGGATATCGGCCTCGTTGATGGAGACTGGCTCGATCACGGGCACACCCGCCGCATGCTCGGCACACCATGCTGCGACCGGCGTCGGCCGGACTTTCCCGCCACGCCCGGCGGGCTTGGCCGGCTGGGTCACCACGAGGGCGAGTTCGTGCGCCGACGACAACGCTGCGAGCGTCGGGATGCCGAACGCGCCCGACCCGAGAAACGCCAGCCTCATGCGCCCGCCTCGAGTTCGCGGATCCGTCGCCGGTTTTTCAGCCGCGACATCTGAGTCATCCGATCGAGGATCAGCACCCCATCGAGATGGTCCAGCTCATGCTGCACACACCGAGCCAGCAGCCCACCGCAGACAACAGTGAACCGCGCACCGTCCAACCCCAGCGCCGAGAGCCGGACGACCTCCGGCCGGATGACATCGCCGCGGATCCCCGGCAGGCTGAGACAGCCCTCATCAAACGGCGAACGCTCGTCCGAGGGATCCTCGATCACGGGGTCGATGCAGACCAGCGGGCCGTCGGTCACGGTGCGCGGCTCCGACTCGGCCTGCTCGCCCGTCGCCCCCGGCACATCGCAGACAAAAACACGCTTGGAGACCCCAACCTGCGGGGCGGCGAGCCCGATCCCATCAGCCTCGCGCATGATCTCGAGCATCGAAGCGACAAGTTCCCGGACCGTCTCGTCGACCGTCCCGATGGGCTCGGCACGCTCACGCAGCACCCGGTCGGGGTGCAGACGAAGCCACAGGCCTGAAGGATCCACAGCCATCAGCCGATCGTAGCGCCGCCTCGTACGGGCCTTCGAGCCCTAGACTCCATGTCGGACCGGTTCGGCGTTGAAGCCGCCCATAGACGCAAACGGCGAGGAACAGCGGGCGTGGCACTCTTCGGCAAAGGCAACAAGAAGAACGACGAAGGAGAAGCTCCCGACGGCTGGCAGCCCGACAAGGCCCGCACCTTCTTCGAGCATGCGCGGGCCACCCAGGACACCGGCAACTACGACTACGCGATGCAGCTCTGGCTCCGCGGGATGGCCTTCGACGGCACAAGCGTCACAGCGCTCGAGCACTTCACCACCGCGGCCCTGTCCTTTACCGCCGAGAACCCAAAGAAGGGCCCGAGCAAGGAGACCAAGCAAGCCACCGCCGCCAAGGGCAACGTGGGCAAGTACCTCGACGCCGTCCTCGCCTGGGCCCTCAAGCCCGCCGATGCGCTGCTGGCCGTACGAGCCGCCGAAGCCGCGACGCTTGCCGAGCTCGGAGAGCCCGCCTATTGGCTCGGTGAGCGTGCACTCCGGGCGATCGCCAACGACCCGAAGCTCAAGAAGGACGCGCCGGTCAAGCTCCTCAACGCCATGTCTTCGATCGGTGCCCATGACCTGGCCGTCCGCGCTGGCGAGGCCGCGATCAGGCTCGACCCGTCCGACGGCAAGCTCGCCGCAGAAGTGCGCAACCTATCCGCACAGGCCACGATGTCCAGCGGCGGATTCGAAGAACGCGGCGAGGGCGGGTTCCGCAGGAATGTCAAGGATGCCGACAAGCAGGCTCTCCTCGAAGCCGGCGACGCCATCTCCAAGACCGACGAAACCAAGGAAAAGCTCCTGGAGGTCGCCAAGGCCGACTACGAATCCCGACCCGACGACATCCCCGCAACCAAGACGCTGATCAAACGCCTGCTCGAACGCGGCAGGCCCGACGACGAAAGGCTCGCCTACAAGCTCGCCATGAAGGCCTTCGAGCGGCACAGCCAGTTCACCTTTCGCCAGCAGGCCGGCGAGATCCAGCTCCGCGTCGCACGCCGACAGCTCGTGACGATCAGGCAAAAAGCCGAGGCGGGCGATGCCGACGCAAAAAACAAGCTGCCCAAGGCCGAAGCCAAGTTCCGCGATCTCGAGATCCAGGAGTACAAGGCCCGAGTCGACGCCTTCCCGACCGATAGCGGCCCGAAGTACGAGCTCGCAAGGCGCTACTACGAGGCCGAGGACTACAACCTCGCCATACCGCTGCTCCAGAAGAGCCAGGCCGACAACAAGTACCGTGCCCGCTCGCTGTCCATGCTCGGCGAGAGCTTCGGCAAGATCGGGCTGGTCGATCCTGCGATCGACACGCTCCGCCAAGCGCTCGCAAGCCACACCGATGACCGCGATGAACTCGGCCTGAAGCTACGCTACGCGCTGATGGATGCGCTCTTCCGCAAAGCCGACTCCGAATCCTCGCTCGAAGAGGCTCAAGAGGCCGAGCGCATCGCCAGCGGCATCGCGATGCAGCAGTTCGACTACGCCGACATCCAGCAGCGATACACCGACGCCAAGGCCCTCGTGACGAGGCTCAAGGCCTCGTGAGCCGCGACGGGCCCAGCCCGGTCGCCATCATCCCGGCTCGGCTGGGTTCGCAACGCTTCCCCCGAAAGGTCCTGGCCGACGACACAGGCATGCCGCTGATCGTGCACGTCTGCCACGCCGCCAGACGCCTGGACACGCTCGAACGCGTCCTGGTCGCGACCGACGCACCAGAGGTCGCCGAAGCGGTCACACTGGCCGGATTCGAGGCGGTCCTGACCGGGGAGCATCCCAACGGCACCAGCCGCATCGCCGAGGTGGTCTGCAGCCTCGATCTGCCCGACGACACCCCCGTAGTCAACATCCAGGGCGATGAACCCGAGATCGAGCCCGAGGCCATCCGCGCCGGTATTGAGGCGTTGCTCGCTTCCCAAGCCCCGATCGCCACCGTTGCCACCCCATTCGGCCCCCAAGAGGACGCGGCCGACCCGAATCTCGTGAAGGTCGTCCTCGACGCGAGCAGCCGCGCCCTGTTGTTCAGCCGTGCCCCGATCCCGCACGACCGGGACGGCAACGGAACGCAGCGGCTGCGACATGTGGGCCTGTATACATATCGGGCCTGGTTCCTGAAGCGCGTCGCCGACCTCGCGCCCACACCGCTCGAACAGGCCGAGCGTCTCGAACAGCTCCGCTTTCTCGAGCACGGCTACACCATCGCAGTTGCCAGCGTTGCGAGCCCCCGGCCGGGCATCGACACCCCGGATCAGTACCGAGCATTCGTGGCTCGGTATCGCGCCGCGCGTCCGCAGGCGCCGTCCGAACGTCAGCAAGGAGGCTGAGCCCGTGGTAAACTCAACTATGCCCACGACGAGCCGCAGCGACACGCCCGACATCCACGTCGCGGCATCGTCGCCTCCGGCGCGAGCACCGGGCGCATCCCAGGCCGCGGGCGGTTCACACGGGGGTGCGCAGACGTCGGCCCACAAGCCCGGCGTGTCCCTGGCATCCACCGCCAACGCCAGCGTCGAGACCGAGTTCTACTCGCCGATGCCCGACGGCTATGTCAAGGGCCGAACCAAGTACGTCGTCGTCATCGGCACGGTCATGTCCGGGCTTGGCAAAGGCATCTTCGCCTCCAGCATGGCCAAGGCTCTCAAGGACAAGGGCCTAGCCGTCGCCCCGATCAAGCTCGAGGGCTACCTCAACGTCGATGCCGGCACGCTCAACCCGTACCGCCACGGCGAGGTCTTCGTCCTCGACGACGGGACCGAGTGCGATATGGACCTGGGCACCTACGAGCGGGTGCTGGACCAGAACATGGCCGGTCGCAACTACATCACCAGCGGCCAGATCTTCAGCGAGGTGCTCACACGCGAGCGTCGGGGCAGCTACCTGGGCCGCGATGTCCAGATGATCCCCCACGTCACCGGCGAGGTGAAACGCAAGCTCCGCGAGCTGGCGGTCCGCGGCGGACGAGACGGCGCACCGGCCGATGTGGTCTTCGTCGAGGTCGGCGGCACCGCGGGCGACTACGAGAACGGCTTCTACATCGAGGCGCTCCGCGAGCTTGCATTCGAGGAAGGCGAGGGCTCGACCTGCTTCGTCGCGCTCACCTATGTGATCGAGCCCAAAGCACTCGGCGAGCAGAAGTCCAAAGCGGCACAGCTTGGCATCAAACGCCTGATGGAGGCGGGCATCCAGCCGCACATCATCGCCTGCCGCGCCGGCAACCCTGTTGAAGACGCCGCCCGCCAGAAGATCGCGATGTTCTCCAACGTGCCGCTGAACCGTGTCTTCAGCATGCACGACCGACCGAGCATCTACACCATCCCCGACGAGCTGCGTGCCGAAGGCCTCGACCGAGAGATCCTCTCCATCCTTGGCCTCCACGACCGCGTGGACGCACAGCACGAAGACGCCGCCCGGGATCGATGGCGCCGCTTTATTGTTGGGCTCACATCGACGATCCGTCACGACATCCGCATCGGCATCCTCGGCAAGTACACCGAACTCCGCGACGCCTACGCCTCCATCGACAAGTCACTCGAGCACTGTTCCGCCCACCAGCCGGCACGGATCGAGCAGTGCTGGCTCGACACCCCCGAGATCCGAGGCCCCCAAGACGCCAAACGGCTCCTCCAGGATCTTGACGGCGTGATCGTCCCCGGCGGCTTCGGGATCCGGGGCGTCCAGGGCAAGATCGATGCGGTCCGCTACTGCCGGGAGCACCGTGTGCCCTACCTGGGCATCTGCCTTGGTTTCCAGGTCGCGGTCATCGAGTTCGCCCGCAACGTCATGGGCCTGGCCGATGCGACCAGCACCGAGTTTGCCCAGGACGGTGCCTTCGTTATCAGCGAACTGCCAGAGCAGAAGAAGATCGAGGGGCTCGGCGGTTCGATGCGCCTCGGAGCCCAAGACGTCATGCTCACGCCGGGTACGCTTGCGAGCCAGCTGTTCAGCGGCGAGAGCGTCCGCGAGCGGTTCCGCCACCGCTACGAGGTCGAGCCTGATCGGATCGAGGCGATCGCCGATGCCGGCCTGGTCTTCAGCGGACGCCACCCCTCGCACCCGATCATGCAGGTGCTCGAGCTTCCCTCGGCACGTCCCGAGGGCGACACCCGGCCCTCGCACCCGTTCTTCCTGGCGGCCCAGTACCACCCCGAGCTGACCAGCCGACCTCTGACGCCACAGCCAGCGTTCATGGGGCTGGTCGCGGCAGCACTCGCGCACCGTCACGGTCAGGACGCTGTGCGTGACCCCGCCCGGTGGCTGCTGCGCAGCGCCAGCGAGCCAGTGAGCGAGCCGCTCGCCTGAAGTTCGCCTATTTCGCCGTCCTCTCAAGGCGAAGCTGACGAGCTGCGTCCAGCAGGATCAGCGCCGATAGCCCGTCAGGCCTGCCCGCGCCCTGCACCACACAGTTGTGGAGCAGCGTCTCGGCATACATGGTCGCTTCCACCAGCCCATCCGTGACCCCAAGCGACGCGAAGACATGTACCGCCCAGGGTAGGTTGGTCGCGTTGTCGGGCTGGATCTCCCCGAGGAGCCACCGAGCCGCGTCGATGACTCGCGGCTTCCAGCTCTCAAGCGACCAGCCAGCGTGCACCGAGGTCAGCTCAGACTCGGTCCAGACCTCGATCACATCCTCCGGGCTACGCGGTGTCATCGGGCCAGGTCCGCCGCGCGGCCCATCGGGCTCGATCGCCAGCCCGGCCGAGGCCGAAAGCAGCAACTCGTCCAGCGACTTCGGAGCCGGCACAGCGCTCGGCCGAGCACCCGTGAGCGCTGAGGCGAGCAGCGCGGCGGTCCCAGCCCTGCCCTGCCCCCTGGCGAGCTGCCAGATGTGCTCCGGCGTCGGATCGGGCAGTGTGACCAGTGCCGTTTGGTAGAGCCGATCTGCCCAGCTTTCCAGATCATGCGAAGCCATCCGCTCAGCCTAGATCCACCCACACCGGTCCGCCGGGATGGCTGAGCTCTGACAAGCTGGGTGAACCCCATCGGTCGAGACAGCCTTCGAGCCGATCTCACAAGACGATCGCTGAATATCCCCAGATCAGGTGTCGATGCCCCACATCGGGGCCGAACATGATCGGCCCAGAGGTCGTTCGATGGCTGCTCTGATGACCAACACGCAAAGCACGCTGAGAACATTCTCAGCCCCGGTCGACATCTGCGATCTGGACGAGCGTGGTCGCCCCGGCCCGCCGTGGTGCGTCCGGGCACAGGCGATCAGCCGCTCGATCCTTGAGGTCCGATCCAGGCGGATGTGCTACGTCAACGCAACAGTCGGCATGGCGATCCACCTGATCGACGACGAACCCATGCTACTGCTGGGCAGGATCGCCTCTTGCGTCTACGACAGCGACGGGCAGTACGCCATCCGCATCGCCCTGACCGATCGCCCAGCAGACACGGCCGTCCGCGATGCGCTAACGCAGTGGTTCCTCGACGCCCGCGATGCTTGACGGCGCCCGTCCCTCGCGCCATCCTCCGTCATGCGATCCGACATGCGGGTGGTGATCGATCCGGCAGAGCTGCCTGCCGCTCTCGATGGGCCGTGCGTGCTCGTGCCCACGATGGGCGCGTTGCACGTCGGACACGCGGCACTCCTGCGTCACGCCGGGCAGATGGCCGAGCAAAGGGGTCACCGGCTCGCCGCCTCGATCTTCGTCAACCCCACCCAGTTCAACGACCCGGCCGACCTCAAGGACTATCCCAGGCCGCTGGATGACGATCTGGCACTGCTACGCGATGCAGGGGTCGATGTCGTACTCACGCCCGACGTTGCCGCGATCTATCCGCCAGGTGACCCCGCTGCGGCGCCGAGCGTTCGGCTGCCAGCGGTCGCGACCGAGCCCGGCCTAGAAGACCGCTACCGGCCCGGGCATTTCGGGGGTGTCTGCAGGGTTGTCAGCCGGCTGTTTGATCTGTTCGAGCCCAGCGTGGCCGTGTTCGGCGAGAAGGACTGGCAGCAGTACCGTGTGATCGATGCGATGTGCCGCCAGCAATCGCGAGCCATCGAGGTCGTGGTCTCGCCGACCTGCCGCGACGAGCGGGGCGTAGCGATGTCGAGCCGGAACGTGCACCTGTCGCCTGGGGCACGACAGCAGCTGCCGGGCCTGATCCGGTCATTGCGCAGGGCCCAGGCGGAGCTGGACCCAAACGGCATCGAGCCCCGGCTCCGCGAGCGCCTTTCCGAAGCCGGTTTCGGCGTCGAGTACGCGGTGCTGCGCGATGCCGACACGCTCACACGCCGCCCGAATGCACCCGATGAATTCCCGTCCAGGATTCTCGTCACGGCGACGCTCGAGGGCGTCCGGCTGCTCGACAACGTCCCCTGGCCCGCGTAGGTTCAAAGGACTGCACGGCCCGCTGTCCGCGGGCACCCGCCGGAGCCCTACGCCATGAAGCAGACCCCGCTGCACAAGTTCCACGCCGAGCACGGCGGCCGATTGGTCGACTTCGCGGGCTGGGAGATGCCCATGAGCTACACGGGCATCATCGAAGAACACGAGCAGGTCCGCCGGTCCGGAGGCATCTTCGATGTCTCGCATATGGGCCGTCTGAGCATCGCCGGCCGCCATGCCCGGAGGCTGCTCGACCTCGCCTGCTCGCGCAGCATCAGGTCGATGCAAACCGGGCAGTGCCGGTATGCGCTCGTGCTCAACGAGACGGGAGGCGTCAAGGACGATGTGATCGTCTACCGGCTAGACGACGACGACTTCCTGATGGTTGTCAACGCAGCGAACCGCACGAAGATTGTTGAGCATCTCCAGAGCCTTATCGCCGTACGCGATCTGAACGTCAAGTTCAACGACCAGACCGAATCCACAGCGATGGTGGCGATCCAGGGGCCACAGGTCATGGACCTGATCTCGGGCGTTTCCAAGGAGATCCCGGGCTTGAAGCGGTACCGCTTCGCCGTCAAGAACCTGCTGGTACTCAAGCTGATCGTCAGCCGCACAGGCTACACGGGCGAAGACGGCGTAGAGGTCATCCTGCCCGCCGGCGCGACGGGTATGGCGCTCAAGCTGCTGATGAAAGACGTCGATCCGTCCGCGGCCGACGCCGTGCTCCGGCCCGCGGGGCTCGGGGCGCGCGACTCGCTGCGGCTCGAAGCCGGCATGCCGCTCTACGGGCACGAGCTCGGGGAGGACATCAACGCTCTTGCCTGCGGCGTCGATTTCGCCATCAACCTCGACAAAGAGCCCGAGGATGGCGCCGAAGAGGCGTTCATCGGACAGAAGGCGCTGCTGGCGACACGCGATGCCGGGGGCCCCGACCGGCGGCTCATCGGCCTGGTCATCGACAGCCCGCGGACAGCACGCCAGGGCATGAAGATCATGGCGAGCGGCAGCGAATGCGGCGTCGTGACGAGCGGCTGCAAGAGCCCGACGCTTGGTCAGTCCATCGCTATGGCCCTGATCGATGCGGCACAGACCGAGATCGGAACCGCCCTGACCATCGAGACCGGCAAGGCGACGCTGGAGGCCGAGGTCGTGCAGCTGCCGTTCTACAAGGCGCCCAAACCCGCAGCGACCTGAAACCGACCGCAGCCGGATCCGACCGCGATCGACGAGAACCTGATCAGAGATTGATCTCGATCCAACCCGTCTCGCAGTGACGAACGATCGTGCCCGTCACGGCATAGAGCACCTGCTCGGCAATGTTGGTCGCGTGATCAGCCATGTGCTCGCACGCGCTGGCGAGCTCGTGCAGGACGAAGCCTGTCTGGACGGTCATCGTCCCAGCCGCGATGGCTTTCTCCGCAGCATCACGCACCGCCTGCTTGAAGCCCAGGATCGTGTCCTCGCTCCGCAGCACCTGTTTGGCTAGATCCGCATCGCGGTCGTCAAGGCACGTCTGAGCATCTCGCACCACGCCCAGCACACTGTTGGCGAGCACGCGAAGCGTGTTGGGCAGCTCGGCGCCCTCGCGCCGGACAACCTGCTCGGCGATGGTGACAGCGCAGTCGGCGATCCGCTCCAGCTCGTTATTGGCTTTGGCCGCGACGAGCACCTCCCGGAGCTGCGCCGGCGCCAGCTCGCGCTGCTCGCGGGATGCGTCGCACAGCAGCTCGACGCACGCGTTCTCGAGCTCGACATCGGCGCGGTCGATCGGATCGTCGAGATCGATCGCGGTCTTCGCCGCGTCAACATCGTCGGCGAAGAAAGCATCGAACCCGGCCTCGCAGATGACAAGGACCCTGGTGCCCTGGGCCGAGAGTTCCGCGCGGATCGCCTCAAGCTTGCCCGCGAAGCCGTCCTGTGCCTGGCTGGCGTTCATGCCGACCTCCGAACCTCGATGCGTGAGCGTAGACGCCGGCTGCTCGCGTTGCGTGGCGTCGCCCCCGACTCCGCCGAGCAGGCTCCGACTAGTATCGTCTCGACAAACCCGTCCCGGTCCCGAAACCTTCCGGATTTCGACATCCCGCCCGTCCTACTCCCAAGGAGCCACGCCATGTCCTTCGGCATCGACCTGATTCACGCCCGCCAGGTCCTCGATTCACGCGGGAATCCGACGCTCGAGGCCGAGGTCGTCCTCGAATCAGGTGCATCCGGGCGTGCGGCCGTGCCCAGTGGGGCCTCGACCGGCGAGAACGAGGCCGTCGAGCTGCGCGACGGCGGCGAGGCCTGGATGGGCAAGGGCGTCGAGGCAGCCGTCGCCAACGTCAACGACCGCATCGCGCCCGCTATCGAGGGCTTCGACGCACGCGATCAGGAGGGCATCGATCAGGAGATGCTCGAGCTCGACGGCTCGGAGAACAAGTCCAGCCTCGGCGCGAACGCCACGCTGGGGGTTTCGATGGCCGCCGCCCGCGCCGCCGCCGAAGGCTCGGGCCTCCCCCTCTATCGATACCTGGGCGGCTCCGCGGCCAAAACCCTGCCCGTCCCGATGCTCAACATCCTCAACGGCGGTAAGCACGCCGACAACACCGTCGACTTCCAGGAGTTCATGATCCAGCCCTGGGGATTCGAGCGGTTCGAGGACGGCCTCCGCGCCGGAGTCGAGATCTACCACACGCTCAAGAAAGTCCTCAAGGATCGCGGCATGTCGACCGCCGTCGGCGACGAGGGCGGCTTTGCCCCCGACCTGAAAGACAACGAGGATGCGCTCAAGGTCATCGAAGAGGCCACCGACAAGGCCGGCTACAAGTGGGGCGAGCAGATCTTCGTGGCACTCGACCCCGCCACGAGCGAGCTCTGGAACGAGGCCGACAAGGACGGCAAGCAGGGCTACAAGTTCTTCTCCAGCTCACAGGACGTCATCTCGTCCGACGAGTTGATCGACCTCTGGGCCGGCTGGTGTCAGAAATACCCGATCCGCTCGATCGAGGACGGGCTCGCCGAGAATGACTGGGAGGGCTGGGCCAAGCTGACGGCCAAGCTCGGCGACACTGTGCAGCTTGTCGGCGACGATCTGTTCGTGACCAACAAGAAGTTCGTAGAGCGAGGTGTTGCCGAGCGGGCGGGCAACGCGGTCCTCGTTAAAGTCAATCAGATCGGCACGCTCAGCGAGACGTTCGACGCGGTGAACTATGCCACCCGCAACCGCTTTAGCTGCGTACTCAGCCACCGCTCGGGCGAGACCGAAGACGCCACCATCGCCGACATCGCCGTCGCGACCAACTGCGGCCAGATCAAGACCGGCGCTCCGTGCCGCAGCGACCGCAACGCGAAGTACAACCAGCTGCTCCGGATCGCCGAGGAGCTCGGTGAGCAGGGTGAGTACGGCGCATCAACCTGGTGGCGCTAGGCCGATCGTCTACACCTCCGTATCTGCCAGCGTCATCTCCGGGATGCTGTGGAACGCGATCCGTCGCGGAGCGGCGTCCTTGGCTTGGTGCATCGCAGCGTAGTAGACCGAGGCGTGCCCCATCTTCTGATTGATCGCGTCCATCGCTCGGCCGAGCCGCACGCGTGCGTTCTCGCGCTCGAACAGTGACGAACCCGCCAAGCCGATCGGGATCAGATCGCTCAGCACCACCGTGACCCGCTTGGCGATGATGCCGGGCCGACTGTCCCACAGGCGCACCAGCCAGTGCATCAGGTCCCCCGTCTCACTGGTCGGGGTAAAGCGGCAGGAGAGCGACAGTCCATCGTGATAGAGACCGTCCCGGCCCTGCGGCGCGACGCTCAGCGAGAGCCGCTGGGCCATGACGCGCTCGAACCGCACCCTCGCCGCGGCCTTGTGCAGCAGCCGGACCGCGACAGCGCGGCTGCCTTCTGGCGTGCGCAGCTCAGGTGCGAGCACGTGCTGGTTGCCGAACGACCGCCGAGGCCCGTCGGCGCGTCCTGCCTCCTCGCCGCGCAGCCAGTGCCACCAGTCCTCACCGATGACGCCGCCCCAGGCGGCGCGGAGCTGTTTCCGCGAGGCCGCGCACAGCCGCTCTACCGTCGCGATGCCATTGGCATGAAGGCGCTGGGCCATCCGGTCCGAGATGCCAGGCAGGTCCGTCAGCTTGAGGGGGTGCAGCACACCCGGCAGCTGCTCGGCCCGGATCTCGGTCAGCCCATCGGGTTTGTGCATGCCGCTGGCGAGCTTGCCCAGCATGGCGTTGGGGGCGAGGCCGATGGAACAACGCAGCGCATCGCCCGCAGTCGTCCGGATCGATGCACGCACTTCATCAGCCAGCCTCAGCGCGGTCTGCCGGTCGGCGTGCCAGCCCGTGAGCCGGCAGCGGAACTCGTCGACCGAACAGACCGCTTCGATCGGCACGACGCGGTCGATCGCGTCCTTGATCTGGTGGTGACACTCGATGTATCGCGAAACCCTGGCCTGCCGGAGCACGATGCCCGGGCAGAGAGCCGGTGCTTCCCACGCCGGAGTGCCGGTCCTGACGCCATGAGCCCGGGCCTCGTAGCTCACAGCGATGCAGCAGGTCCGATCGGTCGCCAGTGGAAGCACCCCGACGGGACGGCCTCGCAGCGAGGGATCGTCCTGCTGCTCGACGGATGCGAAGAACGCGTTCATGTCGATGAAGAGAACCACACACCGACAATACCAAACAAAAACAGAATATCAAGGCTTGCTGTGCCCGCTCGCTCAGAAAAAATCGAATCCCTCATCTCGGGTCTTCTCGATCAGCAGCCGAGCATCGCGGACCAGCTGGCGGAGCTGCTCCGCTGTGGCGGTGAGGGCGTCGTAGAGGTCGGGGTTGGTCGCCAACTGTCCGAGGGTGCCCTCGCCGGCACGGATCCCCTGCGCGATGGCCTCGACCTGTGCTGCCGCGCCGTCGATCGAGCGGAGGGTGGCGTCGGCAGTGTCAAGGGTGGCCTCTGCTCGGAGCCGGATCGCCCGTGTGTCTTGGCTGATCGCCTCTGCGGAGGAATCGAACCGCTCGATCGCCCGGTTGAAGCGTTCGAGGGTCGGTTCCAGGCCCGTTGCGGACTTCTCATCGCCCTGGACGGATTCGGTGAGCCGGTCGCCGAGATCCTGGTACGTCCGCATGAGCGTGACGAACTCTTCACGGGTGTCTTCGAACGTGCCGATGCGTTCGAGTACCTCATCGGTCAGCGTCTGCCGGAGCGAGATGAGGTCGACGGGATACTCCTCGCCCTCCCCGCGGATCGGAGTGCCCTCGACACCTTCGACCGGGGTCAGGTCGACGACCGAGACGCCGACGAAATTGGCATCGACGCGCGCCTCGAACGGCGCCGAGAGCCCGGTCCCCTCGCGCATCCGCAGCTCGATGAGCACCTGACGCGAGCCGTCGCCGGCCAGTCGGATCTCGGTCACGTCACCGACTCGCACACCGTTGAGCGAGACGGGCGAGACGGCCGAGACACCGCGGGCTGAATCGACACGCAGGACGATCGTCTCGAATTCCTCCCCGACGCCGGCCAGCTCGCCGAAGCGGAGCAGCATCCAGGCGAGGACGACGAGCCCGCCGATCGCGGTCAGGCCGATCATCGCGTCACGTGTGGTCCGTCGCATGCTGCCTCCGTGCGCAAGAACCCTGGGGCGCGGTTGAGTCTAGCTGATGCCGGCGGCGTCGAAGAACTGGCGGATGCGCGGCTCAGCGGACCGAGCAAGCTCCTCGTAGCTGCCGATGGCCAGGACCCGGCCCTGGTCGAGCATGACGATCCGCCCGCCGATCCGCCGCGCGCTGACCAGATCGTGCGTGACGACCAAGCTGGTGATGCCCAGACGCTCCTGGAGACGCAGGACCAGATCGTCAATTCCGCGGGCCCGCTCGGGGTCGAGCCCGGTTGTCGGCTCGTCGTAGAGGATGACCTCGGGCTGGAGCATGAGCGCCCGAGCGAGCGCGACCCGTTTGCGCTGGCCCCCTGAGAGCTCGGAAGGCAGCTTGTGGCCCGACCCGACCATATCGACCATCTCGAGCGCCTCATGGATCTGGTCGAGCCGCTCGGCCCGTGAGCCCCGGCCGTGCTCGCGGACCGGGAAATCCAGGTTCTCGGTGACGGTCATGGAATCGAACAGGGCGCCGAGCTGGAACAGCAGCCCCACGCGGAGGCGGACGGGCCCGAGCCGGTGCTCCGGGAGCGTGTCAACGCGTGTATCTCGGAACCAGACCTCGCCCCGGTCGGGGGTCAGCAGGCCCACGATGTGCTTGAGCATCACGGACTTGCCGCACCCGCTGGGCCCGACGACGACGGTTGCGGTGCCCTCGGGCAGATCCAAGTCGATCCCACGCAGGACCGGCTGACCGCTGAAGCCCTTGTGGAGATCGCGGAGCCGAACGACCGCGGGCGGCGAGGCGCTCCCTCCGGCTTCGGCCGATCCTGTCGGCTCGGCCTGCCCTTCGGGCTCTGTGTTCGTCAGCGTCGCCACGGTACGATTCTTCCGATGCCAAGCGGCCAGTCCAGCGAGGGGGAGCGTCGGATTCATCGTGGCCGCAAGTTCGACTTCGCGGTCGCCGAGATCCGGACGCGTTCCGGGGCACTGATCGAGCGTGAGCTCGTCCGTCATCCGGGGGCTGTGATCGTCGTCGCCACGCTCGGCGACGGACGCGTGCTGTTTGTCCGCCAGACCCGCGTGACCCTCGGCCGCTCAATGCTCGAGTTGCCCGCTGGCACGATGGACCGCGACGAACCGCCGGAACGCTGCGCGGCCAGGGAACTCGAAGAGGAAACCGGCTATCGGGCCGCAACCGTCGAGTCGGCCGGCCGGTTCTACCCATCACCGGGGATGAGCGATGAGCTCATGCACGTGTTTTCTGCCGGATCGTTGACGCACGTGGGCCAGTCGCTCGAGGATGACGAATCGATCGAGGTCGTGGCGCTGTCCCCTGTCGAGATCGGGGCCTGGCTCGAGGCGGGACGTGATCTCGACGGCAAGTCGATCGCAGCGCTTGCCATGACGGGATTTCTGCCAGCCGGAGCATTCGCGTGAGTTTCCGATCGGGGCTGCTCGGGCGGGTCTTCGGCGAGGGTGAGAACCCGCTCGGCTGGTCCGTTCCCGCGGGCCGCCTCGGCGGGCTTGTGCTGCGGCTGCACCTGGTGCTGCTGATCTGGTCGGTGCTCCGCCTGGTCCGATCGATCCCGCACGATGCGCGCGGCTGGCCGTTCGAGCTGTGGTGGCTTGGGTCGGTGGCCCTCGTGCTGCTGTTCAGAGAACTTGCTGTGTGGGCGCTGGTGACGCGTGGAGATGACCGTGCGTCGCCTGTGGTGCTCTGGCCGCTTGGCAACGCCGTACCACCGAGCCCGGACGCCTCACCGGGCCGCTGCATCGGGCAGGGCGCCGTCGGGCTCTCGGCCTCGGTGCTGCTGCTGCTCTGTCTTGGGGGTGCGTTGTACGCTATGACGGGCCGCTGGGATGCGGTGGTCTTCTGGCCGGTCGAGCGGGTCGGGCTCGAGCGTGAGATGTACGCCGATGGCATCCTGCTGGGCGGGCTCTGGACGCTCTACGCGGTCAACTCGGCGGTGTTGCTGTTCCATCTGCTGCCGATGCTGCCGCTCGACGGCGGGCGGGTGCTGCAAGGGGCCCTGGGCACACGCTCGGATGAGGGCTCGGAGACTCCCGCGGCTCTCGGGCACGCAGTAGGGATGCTGACGGCTGTCGTGCTTGCAGCCGTGGGCTGGCTGACAGAGACCACGCCCGTGATCGCGGTGGCGGCCGCGGGCTTCTTCGTCTGCTGGCAGGAGCAGCGGCGCAGCCGGCTTCTGGCCCCGGAGGACTGGACGGAACCGTCCGAGGCGGACGATGAGGAGGCATCGTTCATGCCGCTGGAGTCGGCATCAGCGGATGTCATCGGCAGCGGGGAGCAGACCGCCGAGCCGGAGGAAGACGCGATCGATGCGATCCTGGCCAAGATCAGCCGCTCGGGCATCGAAAGCCTGACCGAAGACGAGCGGACAGCGCTCGACGCTGCGTCGGGTCCCAAGCCCGGGACCGAGCACGGGGACCGCTGAATGGGCATCCACGACCGTTCCTACTACAAGGACGACAGCCGCGGAGCGGGCTCGTTCGGATCAGGGTTCGGGGGCGGCGGCTGGGGCGCCATGCGGCCCAAGAAGCTGTCGGTCACGCTCTGGCTGATCATCCTGAATACCGCCGTCTTCTTCATCGACCTCTCGCTGCCGATGGTGGATATCCGCGATGTTGTTGTGTACGACAGCGCCGTGCCCTCGGAGATTCTCGATCGGTCGCAGGTTGTCGAGGTACAGAGACCGGCGAACGTGGTCATCGGACTGCCTTGGCAGAAGCCGGTCGTCGACCCCGTGACCAATGCGCAGGTTGGCTACGAGCAGTTTCGCACGTGGCACGCGCTCAATGGCTATGGGCACTTCTCGCTGCTGCACGGCTTCCTGCGCCTGGAAGTGTGGCGCCTCGTGACGTTCCAATTCCTGCACGCCGACTTGACGCACTGGTTCTTCAACATGTTCGGGCTGTTCATCTTCGGCCGCATGGTCGAGGACTACCTCGGTCGCAGCCGGTACCTGTCTTTCTACCTGATCTGCGGCATGGCGGGGGGTCTGCTGTACATGCTCTTCGCGGGGCTGGCGTCGCTGGGCGTGCCGCTGCCGGGCACGCTGGCATTCACTGGGGCGGGGACGCCGCTGATCGGTGCGTCCGCGGGTGTGTTCGGCGTGGTCGTCGCGTGCGCCCGCATCGCGCCCGACATGCGTGTGATGCTGCTCTTCCCGCCGATCCCGCTGAAGATGGCTTGGATCGCGTACGCCTACGTCGGGATCTCAGCCTTTAATCTCCTCCTCGGCGGCGCGAACGCTGGCGGTGACGCGGCCCACCTCGGCGGCGCAATCGCGGGGTTTTACTTCATCCGTCGCCAGCACCTGCTGCGAGGGTTCCTAGATTTCCAGCTTCTCGGCGGACGCAAGAAGCAGGGCGGCAGCGCTCGGCCGAAGCCGCGCATGCCGAACCGTGCAAGCGGGAAGGACCAGAAGGAGATCGACCGGATCCTCGCAAAGGTCAGCGCGGAGGGGCTGCATAGCCTGTCATCCCGCGAAAAGAAGACGCTCGAGCGTGCGTCGCGTGATGCGCGGGACAGCCGGTAGCCCATCGCGGTGGCGGGGCCGATCGAATTCGAGATCACAAGCCGCGATGCTCGGGGTTCGGCCCGGGTCGGTGTGCTCAGGACGCCCCACGGCGAGGTGCCGACGCCGGGCTTCATGACCGTTGGCACCAAGGCGACTGTCAAGGGCATCTATCCTTCGCTTCTGCTCGACTGCGGGTGCGGTGTGCTGCTCGCGAACACGTATCACCTGCTGCTGCGGCCGGGGCCGGACGTAGTCGAGGCGCTCGGCGGGCTCCACGCGATGATGGGCTGGGACGGCCCGATCCTGACCGATTCGGGAGGCTACCAGGCGTACAGCATGGCCGACAAGAACGCGGTCGATGACGACGGTGTGACGTTCAAGTCGATCGTCGATGGGTCCAGCATCCGGATGGGACCCGAGTCGTCGATGGAGGCGCAAAACAAGCTTGGGGCGGACATCATCATGGCCTTCGATGACTGCCCGCCTTCGATCGACCCGAGCGCTGGGCCCGTGAACCAGACACGGCTGAAGCTGGCTGCGATGCGTGACGCCTCGAAGCGCACGGGCTACGACCACCAGGCCCGGCTCGACGTTGCCAACGAGCGCACGGTCCGCTGGCTCGAGCGGTGCGCGGGGGCGCACGCGCGGAAGGACGACCAGGCGCTGTTCGGCATCGTCCAGGGTGGGACCGATCTGGCGCGGCGGTCGTGGTCGGCTGAGCGTGTGTGCGGTGTGGACCTGCCCGGCTACGCGATCGGCGGCGTGGCGGTGGGGGAGACGGCCGAGGACATCGACCGGGTGGTCCGGCATACAGCGCCGCTGCTGCCGGAGGATCGGCCGCGGTACCTGATGGGGGTGGGGTACGAGCGAGACATCCTGTCGGCGGTTCTGGCGGGGGTGGACCTGTTCGACTGCGTCCTGCCGACACGCAACGGGCGGAGCGGGACGGCGTTCACGCGGCACGGGGCGGTCCGCCTGAAAAACCGGAAGCACGAAGACGACCAAGGGGTCATCGAGCCGGGCTGCGACTGCCCGGCGTGCGACCCGCGGCGGTACGGCGGGCCGATGCCTGTGGGCGTCTCAGGGTTCTCACGCGGGACGATCCGGCACCTGTTCCGAGCCGGGGAGATGCTGGGACCGATGCTCGTGAGCATCCACAATGTGCGGCACTTTCAGAGGCTGATGTTGGACATCCGCGCGGCGATCCGGGATGATGCGTGGTTCGAGTTCGCCCAGCGGTGGCCGGTGGCCGTCGAGGGGCTCCCCGCCGATGTACGGTCGCGATATGGGATCTGAGGATCCGCAGAGCGGCCGCGTCGGACCGTCCGTGAAAGGACATCATGGTGGTGAGGCAAGACGGACAACCGGTGATCCCAGGGCTTCCAAGCGAAGCATCCGCTCCAGCCGGCGAGGGATCCACCCTCCAGCCAGACGGCGCGGGCGCAACGCCGAGCGGCCCGCCTCCGGGCGGAGGTGGTAGCGGGCTGTTCCTGTTCCTTCCGCTGATTCTGATCTTCGTCCTGATGATCTTCCTCTCAGGCCGAGCTCAGAAGAAGGAGCAAAAGCGCAAGCAGGAGCTGCTGGCGGCTCTGAAGAAGCATGATCGCGTCCAGACGATCGGCGGGATCATCGGCAGCATCAGCGAGGTCCGCGACGAAGAGATCATCCTGATCATCGATGAGCAGGACAAGACCCGGCTGCGGGTGGCCAAGGCCGCGATCCAGCAGGTGCTGCGGGAGGCTCCTGGCGGAGGCGTCGAGGGGAGCACCGCGGAGCCCTCGCTGGCGGTTGGCACGGCTTCCTAGCATCCCCCCTGACCCACGACCCAAGCACGGCACCGGCCCCGCGGCGCGGCGTGCGTGAAGAGGCACCGGCCCGATGCGTCACATCGTTCGAAACTCCTGCCTGGTGCTCGGCCTGCTGGTTCTGGCCGCGGCCTCGATCTGGCCGCCCAGCGAATCGCTGCGTCAGGGCAAAGACCTGCGCGGCGGGTTCAGCCTGATCTACCAGCTCCAGATCGATAGCCAGGAGAACGCCGGCGAGGTCATGGACCGGACGATCACGGTTCTCAAGGACCGCGTGGACCCTGACGGTCTTCTTGAGATATCGATCGTACCGCAGGGCCGCGACCGGCTCGAGATCACCATGCCGCTTCCCAGCGACGCGGTCAAGGCGTTGCGTGCTGACTATGAGGCGGAACTGGCGTCCATCGCGGCGCGCGAGGTGACGTCAACGCAGATCGACTCTGCGCTCGCTTTGCAACCCGGGCCCAGATCCGAAGCGATCGCTCGGCTTGCCGGTGACGACGCGACACGCCTGGCGCTGCTCAACGATGCTGCGGCCGCGGTTGACGCGGAGCGGGAGTCGGCCGAGCGGTTGGAACGAGCGACCACGAGTGATCCCCAGGCACCCGATGAGGTCATCGATGCGATCAACCTCGAGTTCGGAGCCGCGAGCAACGCGCTCGACGAAGCACGCGAGGCGATTCTTGACGGCGTGCTGTATGCCGAGGAACTGCGCGACGCCCTGGGTTCTTCGAAGCAGGAACGGCTGGTGCTGGACGATGAAGGGGAGGAGCCCTTCGCGATCCCGAGCCCGCAGGCGCAGAAGCTTGCCGACCTGCGCCAGGATCACCCCGACAAGATCGAGGTTATCGATTCGGTGGTGGCGACGTACGAGGCGTACGAGGTGGAGCGTTCCACGCTCGATGACCCCAGCGATCTGATACGTTTGCTGCAGGGCTCGGGCGTGCTCGAGTACCGGATTGCGCTGCGGGTTGATGAGCATCCCGACGAGCTGGATCTTCGTCAGCGTCTCCGGAGCGAGGGCCCCCGGGCCGCGACAGCGCCGGATGCCCGCTGGTTTGAGGTGTCGGACCCCACGGCATGGGTGAAAAGCGTGCAGGACGCGAAGCGCATGCTGGAAAATCCAGCGGCACACTTCGCAGTCAACGATTTTGTCGTTGAGCCCTACGACGGTGTGTATTACATGCTGCTATACGACCGCCGCGATAAGGCCCTGCTCCAGGAATCGCGCGAGGACAGCTGGCGTGTTGCCAGCGCCTTCGAGACGGCCGACCAAAACGGCGCACCCGCCGTTGGCTTCCGGATGGACCCGAACGGCGCACAGCTGCTCGGACGGCTGACGGAATCGAACATCGGCGAGCGGATGGCCGTGCTTCTGGATAACAAGGCGATCACCGCGCCGAACCTGCTGGGCAAGATCACGAGCCAGGGCCAGATCACGGGCATCACGTCGGGCCTGGAGCGTCGGAACATCATCCGGACGCTCAACGCTGGCACGCTGTCGGCGAGCCTGTCACCCCGCCCGATCGCGCAGTCGGTCCTCGGGCCGGAACTCGGGCAGGACAACCTGGACGCGGGCCTGAAGGCCGGTGTCATCGCGCTGATCGTTGTCAGCCTGTTCATGATCTTTTATTACTTCATGGCCGGTGGCATCGCTGTCACGGCGCTCGCCTGCAACGCGCTGCTGATCCTGGCGATGCTCGCGCTCGGCAGGGCTGCCCTCACGCTGCCGGGGATCGCGGGGATCATCCTGACGTTCGGCATGGCCGTCGATGCGAACGTGCTGATCTTCGAGCGGATCCGCGAGGAGCTGCGCAACGGCGTGGCGATCAAGAAGGCCGTTCAGCTCGGCTTCGACAAAGCCCTTTCGTCGATCGTCGATGGCAACGTGACGAACCTGATCGTCTGCCTGGTGCTGGCCAATATCGGCACGCAGGAAATCAAAGGATTCGCGATCACACTTGGTATCGGCGTGGTTGGCACGCTGTTCACCGCCCTGGTTATCAGTCGCCTGCTCTTCGCGGTGATGATCGAGAAGTTTGGGGTCAAGTCGCTGCCCTCGCTGCCCGGATCGGTGCCCCCGCTCGAGCGGGCGCTCGAGCCGAATATCGACTGGCTCCGGATCCGTGTGCCTGCGATCGTGGTGTCGGTCTTCTTTGTCGGCCTGGGCGTAACGATGATCGTCCGCCAGGGCGGCGAGATGCTCGACAACGAGTTCCGGGGCGGCACGGCCGTCACCATGGTGCTGGCCGAGGATGACCAGGGTGAACGCATAACGATGGCGCGTCCCGAAGTTCAGGAACGCGTGTTCGCGATCGCTGAGCGTGAGGGCCCGGAGTCGATCCTGGGCGACCTCGCTACAGCCGAAGTGCTGCCGGTGAACCCGGCGGCGGACGGCGTGACGTCGGATACATTCCGGATCAAGACGCTTGCCCGTGAGCAGGACAGCGTGATCAGCGGCGCGCTCCAGGAAGCGTTCGCCGATGTCCTGCCGACGAAGCCGCCCCTGTCGTTCCGCGCTGACGCGGAGCCAGAGGTCACAAGCGCCCCCGTGTTTGCGATCACTGATCCTCGTCTGGGGCAGTCCATCCAGCGGCCGAGCGTCGTCGCGGATGTCTCAGCTTTCGAGGGTGGTGTCGCCGTGATCCTCGAGGACCTGAACCCGCTGCCATCGATGCAGGATCTCCGCCAGAGGCTGGAGTTCATGCGCCGCGACGGTGAGTTCAGCGACACGCTCGGGCGCAGCTGGGATCTGCTGCTGCTCGAGGGGACCGACGAGGCCGTGGAGTCCGCGGTGCTGCTCGTGAACGACCCCGGGCTGTCGGTGCTGGACAGCGAGGACCGCTGGTGGGCTGAGGTCGCCGCGGTCGAGTGGGACCTCGCGAACAAGGCACTCAAGCGGAGTGAGTCGCTCGCGGGCGTGGACAGCTTCGATGCGTCGATCGCGGGCTCGTTCCGCGCCCGTGCTGTCGCCGCGGTGTTCCTGAGCTTCCTGCTGATCACGATCTACATCTGGGTCCGGTTTGGTTCCGTGCGCTATTCCGGCGCAGCTCTTGTGGCGCTCGTGCATGACGTGATGATCGCGATCGGACTGATCGCGCTCGCAGAGATCTTGTACGAGCACGAGGGCACGGCTGCGATCGCCCGGAGCGTGAATATCCTCCCATTCAAGATCGATCTGAGCCTTGTCGCGGCGTTGCTGACGATCATCGGGTACTCGCTGAACGATTCGATCATCATCATGGACCGCATCCGCGAGAACCGTGGCAAGCTGGATTATGCGAGCCGGCAGGTTGTCAATCGATCGATCAATCAGACGCTCAGCCGCACGGTCATCACTTCGGGCACGACGCTCATCGCGGTGCTCATCCTCTACTGGGCGGGCGGCGAGGGCGTTCGGGCGTTTTCGTACACGTTGCTTATCGGCGTGCTGGTCGGCACGTATTCATCCGTGGCGGTGGCGGCGCCGCTGGTCTGGTCTGGCAAGCGCGACCCATCCCCGGACCCGTCGCCGACACCGCTCGCGCCCCCGGAGCCGTCATGAACCGATCGTCCGCGAACGGCCGGCGCTTGGGAAAAGCGGAGGTTCTCGCGGTGGCGCTGATCGTGGGATCGGCGTTCATCTACTGGCACCGCGCCGGATCTGAGCCGGGTATCGTCTTTCACGACGCGGCCGCGGAACGGAAGAGCATGATCGAGCGAGGCGATTGATGGCGGCTGCGCAGTATCTCGTCACAGGGGGCCTCGGGTTCATCGGGGCCAACCTCGTGGCCACTCTCCAGCGGGAGCGGCCCGGCAGCACCTGCGTTGTCATCGACTCGGCACGGACAGGCACCTTTGCGAATCTGGTCGAAGCGTGCGCCCGCATCTCGGGCGAGCCGTTCCTGGGCGAGGTCATCCCCGAGTCGGTCGACGCGGTCGATTGGGCTTCGCTTATCGTCGAGACTCGGCCCGCCGCGGTGTTTCATCTGGGCGCGATCACCACGACCACGCACGAGGATGAGTCCGAGATGATCCGCGAGAACGCGGGTGAGTCTTGGCACGAACTCCTGCGCATCGCCGGCGAGGGGGAGGTCCCGCTCGTGTATGCCTCGAGCGCCGCGACCTACGGCACGCCACCTCAGGCGGCGCGAGGCGAGCCGTTCCCGGAGTCCTCGGCGGGTACCCCCGACAACGTCTACGGCTTTAGCAAGTGGCTGATGGAGACCGCGCATCAGCGGTACCAACAGGATCGCGAAGAAGCAGGGCTCGACCCAGCCTGGGTGATCGGCCTTCGGTACTTCAACGTCTTCGGTCCGGGTGAGGAGGCCAAGGGCTCGATGGCTTCGATGGCGCGGCAGCTGACACGTCAGATCCTGGACGGTCAGCGTCCGAGGCTGTTCCGAGACGGCTCCCAGGCCCGCGACCAGGTGCCGGTGGAGGACATCATCGGGCTGACACTCGCGGCAGCGGGGATCGGTGGGCACGCGACGCCCATACCGGGCGTCTACAACGCCGGCTCCGGGCGGGCGACGACCTTCGACGAGGTAGCGGATGCGGTCCGCCAGGGTCTCGGTGTCAATCACGGTGATCGTCCGACGGAGTACTTCGAGATGCCGGCCTCGATCGCTCGTTTCTATCAGAGCTACACCTGCGCTGATATGCGCTCGGCGATCGAATCGCTCGGCTATACGCCAGCACACGACCCGATCGAGCGGATCCGGTCATACGCGGCTTGGCTCGCCGAACGCACTGAGGCCGGCAGGGGGGTGCCGGCGTGACGGCGCTCAAGCGGGTGCTCGTGACGGGTGGCGCGGGGTTCCTCGGCTCGCACCTGTGTGAGCGGCTCGTTCGCCAGGGGCACGATGTCATCTGCATCGACAACTTCTTTACGAGCCAGAAATCGAACGTGTCGCACCTGCTCGGTCTCGAGAATTTCGAGTTGATCCGCCACGACGTCACGCACCCGCTGTGGCTCGAGGTCGATGAGATCTACAACCTCGCGTGTCCCGCTGCGCCGGGTCACTACCAGTTCAACCCGATCAAGACCATGAAGACGTCGGTCATGGGCGCGATCAATGTGCTGGGCATGGCCAAGCGGTGCGGCGCGAAGGTGCTCCAGGCCTCGACGAGCGAGGTCTACGGCGATCCGGATGTGCATCCCCAGCCCGAGTCGTACCGCGGGAACGTCAATCCGATCGGGCTGCGGGCGTGCTACGACGAAGGCAAGCGAGCCGCCGAGACGCTCTTCTTCGATTACCACCGCCAGAACCGTGTCAATATCCGGGTCGTGCGGATCTTCAACACCTATGGACCCCGCATGCACCCGTACGACGGCCGGGTCGTGAGCAATTTCATCCGGCAGGCGCTCGCGGGTGAGGACATCACGATCTTCGGGGATGGCACACAGACCCGCTCCTTCTGCTATCGCGACGATCTGGTCGAGGGCATCATCCGCATGATGGAAGGCCCTGACGATTTTGTCGGGCCGGTGAACCTCGGCAATCCGCACGAGTTCACGATCCGCGGCCTCGCAGAGCAGGTCATCGCGCTGCTCTCGTCTCCAAGCAAGCTTGTGTTCGAGCCGCTGCCCGAGGATGATCCAAAACAGCGCCGCCCCGATATCACACTGGCGGGAGAGCGTCTCGATTGGTCTCCGGATACGGAACTCAACGAGGGGCTGCTCAAAACGATCGAGTGGTTTCGATCGGTCGATCTATCCACCTACCGCGCGCCCACGCCGAACTATTAGGCCCGTTCGGCCGATTCAGCATTGCGCGGCTGCGCGTCCCGGCTCGGACCGCATGCCGAGGGAATCTTCGCGATTCTTCATTCGACGAGGAACGGGACGTTGGCCACCCCTACGGCGCCACGCCCGTCGCGGACGTACACGTGCAGCCTGTACGGCCCTGGCGTTTGGGGAACCCGAAGGGCTACTGTCGCTGAACCCGGATCCTCGATCCCGCCGTTGACATCGCCGGGTGTGCGCTCGAATGCACCACCGGCCCCCTTGTCCGAGCTCTCCTCCCGGACGACCCACTCGTAGGAAAGGTTGTCTCCATCGGGGTCGGTAACCGAGACAGAGGCCGTCCACTCGGAGCCCGGCGCAACAGTGGCGAGGGCAAGATCGGATTCGATGGCCTCGACGAGGGGCGCACGATTCTCTGGTTCGCGACCGGACCACACACGGGTCATGGCATCGACAGCCGCGGTCTTCTCACCGGTCTCGAGAATCATGCTGTACCACGTGTCGGTGCGTTCCTGCTTGTTGCCCCAGAGGAAGACGTAGCCCCCGAGCGCTCTATCTGGCACATCGGTGACACCGATCCGGTGCATGGATTCGTACGTCCGCGACTTGGGGCCGGATGGTTGCTCGATCTCGGCGCCCCAGGGTGTCGAATCGACTTCCCAGTGACCGATCGGGCCATACTCGGTGGCAAGGTAAGGGCCGTCGTAGCCCTGGCTGAGCAGGTCCGTGGGAACGACCGCGAGCCCGCCGTAGGCGTTGACACCCAGCAGGTCGATATCCGGGCAGTGCTGCGCAAAGAGAGCGGCCTGATCGGGCCAGATACCAGCGAGCACTGTCATGGTTGGGTGGTGTGGATCGACTTCCTTGATCGCTTTCGCGACGCGGTTGAGTTCCTGAAAGGCTCGCACGCGGTCGTCGCCGGCGACCTCGTTGCCGACCCCCCAGATCAGCAGGGCGGGGTGATCCTTCCACTCGCGCGCAAACGCCCGCGCGCGCTCGAGCTGCGCTTCGACTTGTGCAGGATCGTCATAGTCAAGCGTGCCTGGCTTGAAACCGCCCGGCATGTGATCGATCCAGAAGCCCGCGCAGACGGTCAATCCCAGCTCGTGCGCACGGTCCATCAGTGACATCGTTCTGCCGTCTGGCCAAGTGACCGGCTCGAGCTGGTCAGCGCCCCAAGTGCGGATGGAATTCCCACCAGACTCGACCAGCAGTTCCAGGTGACGCGTACCGCCAGCACCCTTAACGTAGTACGGCTCTCCGCCGCGGAGCAAGCGGTACCCGGCGTCGGTTTTCTCCACGGTGACCGGGATGGCTTGCGCCCGTGCCGAAGATGAAACCCAGAAGAGCGTCAGCAGCGCGCCGACACGGCAAACAAGCTTCGGTGTATTCATATCAGCAATCCCCCTTAAAAAACGCAGCCCAGGGTAGACCCCCAGGCTGCGCGTTGATAGATCAGGCTGTCATCAGCTGATTAGAGGTTGGGGCACTCGGAAAGCGTACCGCCCGAGAGCGCGTTGGTGAACTCGGTGACCCAGGCGAAGAAGTCCGAGTCGTTGCAGTTGCCGTCGTTGTTCACGTCGCAGGCGGTGAGCTGCTCGGGCGTCTGCGGGCTCGCGGTGAAGGCGGTGACCCAGGCGAAGAAGTCGGAGTCGTTGATCGAGCCGTCGTCGTTCACATCGCCGCAAAGCCGATCATCGCCGCCGCCGCCGATTGTCGGCGTCTGGCTCAGGACGATGTTGTCGTAGAACATGCCCGAGGCGTCAAAGTTGGTCGCGCTGCTCTCGAAGCCGATCTGGAACAGTTGGCCCTCGAGCAGCGGATCGGTCAGATCAAGGCTGATCTCATACCGATCCCAGTTGACGCCGACGACCGCGCTGGAATCGAAGACGATGCGGTTCGTCTGGGCGAATCCATTGGCGGGGTCGATGGTGGCGATGAACGCGGTCGCGGTCGAGCTCGGGGCCTCGGTGATGTTGCCGAGCTTCGAGTCGAACGAGAAGTACCACGTCTGACCGATGTTGCCGGCATCGATCGTGTACTCGCGGAACGTGTTCGCGCTGATGGTGTTCCCGTTCCCATGATCGCCGTTGTTGTAATCGCTGAAGACCGAGAGCACGCGGTCGCCCTGGGGCGGGCCGCCCTGGCCGTCAACGACCGCCTGGAACGCCGACCCCTCGTTCAGGGCCGGGAAAGCGAAGTAGTTGTACAGGAAGTTGCCGAAGCCATCGAAGACATTCGCGCCGACGATCCAGCCGTCGCCGGACAGCGAGCATTCCTCCGTCCCTTGGATAGCGACCGGGAATGTCTCGAAGTTTTGATCGTACTCGGCGACGATACCGTTGTTGGTAATCGTGCAGTTCTGGGCCGTCGCGGTGCCGGCGGCAAGCATGAGGGCTGTACACAGGGCGGTCTTCATTGCAATCTCTCCGAATGCCCAGGCCACGAGCGGGCCGGGTCTTGTGCTGAAACGGTGACACGAGTGGGAAAGGCCCCGCGGGCCGGGTTGGGCCCGCGGGACAGATAGGACGGATCAGGCGCGGCGACGGCGGGCGGCGACGAGGCCACCGAGGCCGAGCAGCGCGGCCGACGCGGGGGCCGGCACGGCGACGTTGATGTTGTCGTAGAACACGCCCGACGACTCGAAGCTCGTGGCCGTGTTGAGGAAACCGATCTGGAAGAGCTGGCCAACGAGGCCCGCGTTGATGTTGAGCGAGATGCTGTGGCTGCTCCACAGCGTGCTGAACTGGTCGTCATCGATCCGGAGGAAGTTGGTTGTGGCGAAGCCGTTGGCCGGATCGATGGTCTTGATGAACGCGCTCGCTGTCGAAGCGGGTGCCTCGGTGATGTTGCCGAGCTTGGCATCGAACGAGAACTCGATGGTCTGGCCGACGTTGCTCGCGTCGATGGCAACCTCACGGAAGACGTTGGCCTCGATAACGCGGCCGAGGTTGTGGTCGGCGTTGTTGTAGTCGTTGTAGACCGAGAGCTGCTGGGCTCCCTGCGCGGGGCCGCCCTCACCGGAAGCAACCGCGGAGAAGGCCGCTCCGCCGTTGGGCGCCACGAACGCGAAGTAGTTGTAGAGGAATGTGGTGCCATCTGGCTCAAAAACGTTGGCCCCGACGAGCCAGCCGTCGTTCTCGAGGGCTTGCGCGTCTGTCTGGACCAGGCCCTCGAAGTCCTGCGAATAGTTCACGATTTGAGCGGTCGTGCTGCCCGCGGCCGCGACCATCGCGGCGATCATGAGGTTCTTCATCTCTGATACTCCTGTCTCTCTCTTGGGCTCTCGCCCGTGTGCGGCCGAGCAGTCCTTTCTGCCCGGCACTTGGAATGCAATCGGCGACCCGGTGTCTCACGTCGGGTGCCGAGGGATGACGTTCAGCGGTTGCCGGATGGCGGATCGTTTTCAATACGGCGGTCGTCCGGCGTCCAGAGTGCCCGATAGGAGCTGCGCCCATTTCCCTCGGAGAGGTCGACCAGATCGTTGTAGTCGATCGAGCGTGCGCTGCCGTCGGCGAAGGCGAAGCCCGACTTGCCCTCGAGTGCCTGGAACCTGTTGGTGCGGCCGGCGTGGCGGTAGTACGGGATGTACGAGGCGACTTCGCTGGCAGGCCCGTCGAGTTCGTCCGCTCCCTCGGTTTCCCAATTGCCGAAGAGATCGCTAGGCGTCACCCCGCCATTATCGAGTTCGAAGCCGAAGCGAACGCCGGGCAGCCCCTCGCCGCCAAACGTTTCCTGCGTGTAGCCGAGGCCCTCATCACCCTTGATGAAATTGCCCCACGCGTTGCCGATCAGGATCACATCGGACCCGTAGAGGACATCATCCTTGAACCGGCGACCAAGGCCAGCGTTCGACGCGCCATTCAGTTCTCCAGGCTTGATCGCACGGAAATTGCTCGCGGTGCCAACGGCGCGAACGTTCACGTACGCGGAAGCCCAGTAGTTCATCGCGTAGGAACGGCCGCCGCCGATGTGGTTCGGGTTGAGCGCTACACCGCCCGCGACGTTGGGCGCCGGGCCGGAGAGCGTGTCGAGATCGGCGAATTCGATGTCACCGAAATCGAGCGATGGGATGATGTCCCCGATCACATCGATATCGAACCACCGACGGCCCTGACGGTTCTGGTTGCTCCCGAGCCGATCGAGGTCGAAGTGGTTCGGCGGGAAGAGCCCATCGTTATCCTGCGCATACAGGATGACGCCCTGCGCGAGCTGACGCTGGTTGGTCAAGTCGAGCGTGTTGCGGGCCGAGAGCCTGGCCCGGCCGAGTGCCGGCAGCAGGATGCCGATCAGAAGCGCGATGATCGCAATGACAACGAGCAGTTCGATGAGTGTGAAGCCGCGCGACCGGCTCAGCGGCCGATACCGAACATTCATCAGCATCCGTATCTCCCTGGGGGCCCCGTTTATGGGGTCGAAAAACGAGTGTCGTGACTCGCCACAGCCTTGTCAAGATAGAATACGGCCACTCTGAGAGATCGGCCTGCATGTATACAATGCGATTGCAAAGTTTTTGGCTATGGACCTAGTCCGGAGCGCAGCGTCCGGTATACGTGCGTATCCAACTCGCCCATTTTTCGGACGTATGGCTCGACTGCCGCGGTGTATACCCGGCTCGAAACCGCGTGATTGCTGAGCGCCCCGAGGTATGATCTGAGCGTCGACGCAGAATATGTCGGCGTCTCGTGGCGAGTCATTCCGGGAGCAATCGATGACCAAGCGTGTGATGTTCGCACTGCTATCTGTGATCACAGCCAGCGCGGCCCATGGCCAAGGGCTTCCGGAATCGGCGCGCCTGGTGTGGAGCGATGAGTTCGACGGCAACGGACTCAACCGGGACAACTGGACGCCGATGATCGGCGACGGCACACAGTTCGGCATCCCGGGCTGGGGCAACAACGAGCTGCAGTACTACCGTGATGATCCTGCGAACGTCTCAGTGTCAAACGGCACTCTCAAGATCACTGCTCGACGCCAGGCGTTCGAGAACAAGGACTACACCTCGGCAAGGCTGCGCACGCTCGAGAAGGTCGACTTCAAGTACGGATGGATCGAGGGCCGCATCAAGCTGCCGAGCACCACGGGCATCTGGCCCGCGTTCTGGATGCTCGCCTCGAACTCGCCCTACGGAAACTGGCCCTTCAGCGGCGAGATCGACATCATGGAGTCGGTCAACTTCGCGGACCGGATCTACGGCACCATCCACTACGGCGGGCCGAACAGCGTGCAGACCGGCGGCCAGTTCGCCGATGGCACCGACTTCTCCCAAGATTTTCACGTCTACGCCGCCGAGTGGGACCAGAACTGGATCCGGTTCTACATCGACGGACAGCTCTACCGCTCCATCAACCGAACGACGTGGTTCAGCGGGGCCGCGCCGATGAGCTTCCGTGCGCCGTTCGATCAGCAGTTCCACCTGCTGCTCAACGTTGCCGTCGGCGGCAACTTCCCGGGCAACCCCAACGGCTCGTCCGTCTTCCCGCAGACGATGGAAGTCGACTATGTCCGCATCTACTCACTGGACCCGGTGCCGTTCAACGGCTCGCCCGCGTCCATCCCGGGGACGATCGAGGTCGAGGATTACGATATCGGCTATCCGAATGAGGCCTTCTTCGATGTCGATGTGGAGAACAGAGGCGGGGCGTACCGGCCGCAGGACGATGTCGATATCGAGCCGACGGTCGGCGGCGGGTTCAACGTCGGCTGGATCGGTTTCGCCGAGTTCATGCGCTACAGCGTGGATGTCGAACAGGCCGGCAACTATCGCGTGACGGCCCGGGTTGCATCGCAGAGCACTGGCGGCCGGTTCGAGCTGGAATTCGGCGGCGAGAGCGTCGGCATGGTCGATGTTCCAGCCACGGGCGGGTTCCAGAGCTGGCAGGAGGTCGAGACCACCGTGACCCTTGCTGCCGGTGAACAACCGATGCGGTTCATCAACAACTCCGGCTTCTTTGAAGAGTACAACGTCGACCGCCTTCGGTTCGAGTTCCTCGGAGCCGACTGCCCGGCCGATGTGAACTCTGATGGCAGCGTCAACGACTCGGACTTCTTCGCCTGGGTCACCGCGTTTACCCAGCAGTCGGCGGCATGCGACGTCAACCTCGACGGAAGCTGCTCGGATAGCGATTTCTTCGCCTGGGTTACGGTCTTTACCAGCGGCGGCTGCTGAGCCGAACGACTGCGAGCGGGCGCCCCTGCGGCGCGGTAGCATGCGGCAGTGACGAGGGATGCATCCACGCTGGTGCTCGTCGATGGCGATGTGCCATCGATGGTCGCGCTCGCCCACGCCACGGAGCGGCAAGAGGCCGCGGGAAGCGCGGCCGTCATCGCTTGCCTATGGATCGTGACCGGCGACGCTCGCCCGCGCCAATCTGCGGTACGGCGGCAGGTGGGCCTCTATGGCGGCGAGATGCTCGAACCCAGCGGCATGCCAGGCGGTGCCTCTGAGGGCCTGCTCGCAGCGACACGCCTCGCTCGCGAGCACGGAGCTGCAAGGGTTATCTGGCCTGTCCATGCGGGGGTGCCGCTGGATCCGGAGTCACTCGATGTCGAGCGGGCTGCAGGCATCGTTGAACGCTCGCTGCTGACCGAACGGCTCGCTGCGATCGACGATCCCGATGGCGTGGTGATCGAGACGCCGCTGGCGGATCTCCGCGATGCACAGGTCGCGGAGTTGGCGGTCGACCAGGCCGTTCCGCTGCAGCACGCGTGGTGGTGGGGGAGCCGGGGCGAGGCCGCCGAAGCGTCGCGTGAGCGCTGGGAGCGCGCCTGGCAGGCGATCGGTTGCCCGCTTCCGGATGTGGACACCAGTACCAACGCAGGCCGAGTTGATCTACCGGGGCGCTCACTCCGCCGGGGCTAGAGTTGTCGCCATGACACCCCCGAGCGATCACACATCTCGGTCGGTGCGCCTCGGCGAGGTGCACCGATGGACGCAGACCTCGATCCCGACTCTCCGCGAGGCGCCCGCCGAGGCCACGACGCCAAGCCATCAACTGCTGGTGCGAGGCGGCTATATCCGGCAGGTGGCGGCGGGCGTCTACAGCTTCCTGCCGCTGGGCCTGCGCGTCCTTGAGAAGATCAGCCAGATCGTGCGGGAGGAGATGAACGCGGCCGGGGCCGCCGAGCTGCGCATGCCCGCCTTTGTTCCCATCGAGCTCTACGCCGGCACAAAGAGGGACGAGGCCTACGGCGACTTGCTGTTCAAGCTGACCGACAGGCACGGCCGCTCAGTCGCGCTCGGGCCGACGCACGAAGAAACGCTCACCGACTACGCCAAGTCTGCGGTGACGAGCTACAAACAGTTGCCGCTGACGCTCTATCAGATCCAGACGAAGTACCGCGATGAGTTCCGCCCACGTGCGGGGCTTCTGCGTGGCCGCGAGTTCGTGATGAAGGACGCATACTCGATGCATACTTCGGTCGAAGGTCCGGGGGGGCTCAACGAGGTCTACGACAGGCTCTACGAGGCGTACGTCAGGATCTTCGAGCGGTGCGGGCTCGGCTTTACGGTCGTCGAGGCCGAAGCGGGCCCGATCGGCGGATCGGCTTCGCACGAGTTCATGGTCAATGCGGCGACCGGCGAGGACACGATCCTGATCTGCCCCGCGTCCGGGTACGCCGCGAATGTTGAGAAGTGCGAGATCGGCGAGCGTCCGTGGTCGATCGCGGACGCCGACGCTGCGCAGCCCCTCGCCGAGCACCACACGCCCAAGATGCCCGGCATCGATGCGGTCGCATCGCACCTGGGCATCGAGCCACGCGGGATGCTCAAGACCATCCTGTTCAAGGCCGGCCGCGCGGGCGATGATCCCGCGTGGGTGCTCGCGACCGTACGCGGCGACCATGAAGTCAACGAGGGCAAGCTGCGCGATGCGGTCGGCCGATCGCTCACGCTTGCGGACGACGCAGAAGCACGGGCGGCGGGTTTCGCGGTCGGATATATCAGCCCGCGTGCCGCGACCGAGCGGGGCTGTCAGCTCGTGATCGATCCGGACGCCGCCACGGACGATGCCTGGGCAACCGGCGCCGACCGGGTTGACCACCACGTGACCGGCTTCTCGTGGCGTCGAGACGCCGGCGTGTCGTCAGCTTCGGCAGCGAACTTGGCCGGTGTGAAGGTTGCCGACATCCGCAACGCCAAGGCGGGCGATCCGTCGCCGAAAGACCCGGCTTCGACCCTGGAGGCTCGTCGGGGCATCGAGGTTGGCCACATCTTCAAGCTCGGAACGATCTACTCCGAAGCGTTCGATTTCGCAATCCTCAACGAGCAGCAGAAGAAGACCACGGTCATCATGGGGTGCTACGGCATCGGCGTAAGCCGCACGATCGCGGCGAGTGTCGAGCAGCGTCACGATGATCGAGGCATCGTGTGGCCCGCACCGATCGCCCCGTACGATGTGCTCGTCGTTGTCATGGACCCCAAGAAGCCCGCACACGCCGAGGCCGTGGCCACGATCACCGATCAGCTTCGCGGGGCCGGCCTCGACGTGCTTGTCGATGACCGCAAGGAACGGCCGGGTGTGAAGTTCAAGGACGCGGATTTGATCGGCATGCCCATCCGGCTGACGATCGGCGACAAAGCGTTGGAACGCGGCATGGTGGAGTTCCAAGTGCGCGCCGGTAGCGCGGAACGGCAGGAAGTCCCGCTCGCCGCGATCGTCGAACCGGTACTCGGTGCCCTCGGCGGCTGAAGGAGAGCCGTGGGCGACCGCTTCGATTTCCTTTTTCAGGCTACTCCAACTCGATCGCCGATTCGAGCTCGCCAACACGGATGATGTACGTCCCCGTGTAGAGCGTGTTGATGCCCGTGGCGTCGGCCCGCTGGAAGCGATCCAGCGGGATTTCGACGGTCACACGCTCAGAAGACCCACCCGCGAGCGAGACTCGGTCGAACCCCACGAGGCGCTTGACCCGAGGCGTAACAGGGTTGGGCGGATCCGAGACGTAGACCTGCACGACGTCATCGCCGTCTACGGAGCCTGTGTTCGAGACCTCGACCGAGACTCGGACCGTATCGCCGGAACGTACCGCCTCGAGACCGCTGTGCTCGAACGTGGTGTACGACAGGCCGTGACCGAACGCGTACAGCGGGTTGTACTTGCCGGCGGGCGAGCCACCGACCTCAGAGACCTCGCTGGGTTTGTGGTTGTAGAGCACGAGAGCGTTGACGAACTGCGGGTAGGAGAACGGGAGGTGCCCGCTCGGGTTCACATCGCCGGCGACGATCTCGGCCAGCGCCTCAGGCCCGTATGGGCCCGGCTGACCGAGCCAGAGCACCGCGTCGGCGATGTCCGCGATCGGGGTGATCACGCGGGGTCGGTTCGTCACGAGCACAAGGATCACGGGCGCCGAAGCATCTTCGAACGAACGCACGAGCTCGAGCTGCGCGTCATCGAGCGTGAGGTCCGTGATGTCACCGATCTGCTCGGTCGAGGGATCTTCACCGATGCAGAGGACGATGGCCGAGGCGTCGCCCGCGTCGGCTTGATCGGTGCTGATGCGATCGGCGCCGAAACGCTCACGCATCGCGTCGAGGATGGTCGGGGTCTTTGGGTAGAGCGCCTCGTCCGTGCCCTGCCAGCTGTAGGTCCACGAACCGTGAAGCGGTGCGAGCCGGTCGGCCATCGGTCCGGCAATCAGGATCGGGCCATCGCTCGCCAAGGGGAGCGTGCCCTCGCCGTTCTCGAGCAGCACGATGCCCTGCCTCGCGGTCTCCAGGCTGGCGAGCGCCGCTTCGGGCGATCCGATCCGCTCGATCTCCCCGGCAGGAGGAAGCGGGCTCTCGAACAGCCCGAGTTCAAACTTGAGCGCGATGATGCGGCGGGCTGAGGCATCGATCCTCGATTCGGACAGTTCGCCCGACTCGACCAGATCAACAACGTGATCGATAAATGAGACCGAGAACGGCGCCATCGTGATATCGATCCCCGCCTCGACCGCCAGACGCGTTGCCTCACGCTCGTCGGCCGCGGCGCCGTGGAAGTTCACGAGCTTCCCGATGTCCTCCCAGTCGGTTACGACGACACCCTCGAAGCCAAGGTCATCGCGGAGCAGATCTGTGAGGAGCACCGGGTTGGCGTGCACCGGCACGCCGTTGACCTCGCCCGAGTTGACCATGATGCTCCGCACGCCGGCATCGACCGCCATCCGGAACGGCAGCACGAAGATATCCTCGAGATCCTGGTGCGCGATCGAAGCAGGGGTGCGGTCACGCCCCGTGCGCGGCTCGGAATAGCCCACGAAGTGCTTAGCCGTAGCCGCGAGCACCAGGCTGTCCGGACCATCCGGCTCTTGCATACCACGGATCTGAGCCACGGCAAGCTCGCCTGCGAGGTAGGGATCCTCGCCGAGTGTCTCGAACACACGCGACCACGCGGGATGACGCTTGACATCCGCGACGGGCGCGAAGTTCCACGGGATGCCTACCGCCCGGGTTTCATCAGCGGTCACGCGGCCCATCGCGTGCGCGAGATCGGTATTCCATGTCGCGGCGAGGGTCAGATTCTGCGGGAAGATCGTGGCGCCCAGGATGTAGTTGGCGCCATGCACAGAATCAACGCCGTAAATCAGCGGGATGCCATGGGCGGATTCCTCGACTGCGATCTCTTGGAGCGTCGTGACGATCTCACGCCACTGCTCTGGCGGCATCGCGACGTCGGCGGCATTGAGGATGGAACCGATCCCCGACTCGGCGACCATCGCCCGGGCTTTGTCTACATCGAGCACGTGCTCGTCGGTCGCGTTCTTGAGCTGTGAGCTGATCGCGCCGAGCGTCAACTGCACCATCTGCCCGGCCTTTTCTCGAAGCGTCATCTCGCCCAGAAGCGCATCGACCTGCTGCCATTGCTCGGCGGTGAGTTCCGGCTTGCCGCCTTGCTGGGCCGAGGCAACGGTGGACGAAACGCAGACGAGTACGCCGGCGAGGACCAGTGAGACGGTTCGATGCATGGCTATACGCTCCGGGGCTCCGCGGGCTCTTCCCGACGGGTCTGGGAGCGTAGCGCACGCCTCACGGGCAGGCACTTTTACATAACATGTATTATCGGGCTTTTGGGAGGGATCCCGTGCGGTTCGGTTTTTGGATGAGGCCGATCAGATCAACAGCCAGTCGTGAAGATCGTCACCCACGCGAAGAAGTCGGAATCATCGACAATGGAATCACCGTTGACATCGCCGGCGGGATCCTGGTTCGTGAAGTTCGTGACCCACGCGAAGAAGTCCGAATCATCGACGGAACCGTCGTTGTTCTGATCACCCGGGTTGAACATCGAGAACGATGCGATTTCGGGGCTCGAGACCTGCTGCCCGGTCGTGTTCACCGCCGTGACCGACCAGTAATACGTCTGGCACTGCTCGAGCTGGAAGAGGAACGCTGTCGTCAGGCCGACATCCTGGATGTCCAGGATGCGGTCAGTAAGCGATGGATCACGCGCGACGATGACGCTGTACGAATCTGCACGCTCCGAGGCCTGCCACGAGAGGATCACGTTCGGGATCGGGAGCTGGACCGCGCCGTCAGCGGGCGAGACCAGATCGAACGGCTCTGGTCCGGACTGCGACTGCCCCAGCGGGACGACAAGATCAACGATCACAGGGCGGTGATCGGAGGCGGTCGCGCTAGCCGTTACCCCGTTGAAGGGCGGGAACAGGCCGAAGCCGATCAGCTCCGGGGGCATCTGCGCTTGGGGCGTCTGCTGTGTGTTGAAGATGAACTGGTTCCGCGCGGACGCGACGCTGTCCTGCCACATCATCCAGTCGAGCTTGCTGCTGGACTGGGTGGCACGGGATCCGCTGAACGGCTCGGTCGCGCTGTCTTCCACCGCATCGGACGCGTCCTTGTCGGTGCCGTCGATCGAGATCGCGACAGGGCCGTTTCGCCCGTTGGTCAGCTCGTCCTCGTTGTAGTCACCTCCCCAGACGATGGCCGTGTTGGCGTCCAGCACGCTTGTGGCCGGCGGGAAATCCGAGACCTGGTTGTTCGGGTCGACCGTGGCTGTCCCGGCACCCTCGTAGAAGTTCCAGATGTAGGAGTTGAGCGCCATCGCCGCGGCTACACGCTGCGCCTGGCTCCCGCTGTCTCCGAACGCCTTGAGGTGGGCATTCGAGACGACGAGATCACCGAGATACGTTTCGTTCGGGAGGTTGATCTCGGCGAACTGGATCCCCCGCACCCCGCTGCTGCCCGAAGCGGTTGAGAACGAGGGCGTCGTCGGCCGTCCGTCCCCGTTGAGGTCGACAAACGGCCAGCGGCTGAGGATGACGTTGCGGTTGAAGCCGTCGTCCGACTCGCTGACGTAGACATGCGGAAGCTCCAACGCCGAGTCGTACAGCTTCACATACTCCGTGGCCTGTTCCCCGGATCGGAAAGGATCCGACCCGCCGTTCATGAACAGATCAATGACCGTTTCGAGTTGCGGGACCGAATCGATGCCACCCCCAGTGTTGTTGCCGCTGTTATCGGCGGTTTCCTGAAGGATCAGCACATCCGGTTTCATCGCAGCGACGATGCGAACCGCAGCCGACCAGTCGCTCCAGGCCGCGTTCTTCGGGTTCGACCGGCAGATCGTGTCGCGGACGTTCCAAGTCATCACACGGATATCGCTCTCGACGTCCTTGCCCCACTGGCCGTTGAGCGGATCAAACTGTGCGGAAGACGCGTTGGCTACGAACGCCACGAGAAAGGCAATGAACATGCGGACGGGCATAGGTCGGTATCTCCGGTGGCTCACGAGCGTGGCCTGATCAAAAGACTGCGTCCGCCCCGGCAAGGACGGACGCAGCAGGATAGTCGATACGTGCCGGGAAGGAAACGGTTCACGAAGACCTAACCGGCTTTCGGGGAAGACTTTACGGCAACGGAGGGCAGAAGCTCTGCGCGCCGGGGGTGCTGATGAACTCCGTCACCCATGCGAAGAAGTCCGAATCGTTGCAGACGCCGTCGGTGTTGACATCACACGCCGTCAGATCGGCAGCCGAGGGCGGCGCTGCGATGAAGGCGGTGACCCAGGCGAAGAAATCGGAGTCGTTGACTGTGCCGTCGGCGTTCACATCGCCGCACCGGCGGGTGAGCTCACACTCATCCGGAATGCCATTGCTGTTGACGTCATTTGACGTGCCCTGTGCGATGTCGTCGGCGTCAGCACTGCCGTTCTCGTTGCAGTCAACGATCGTGTCTCCTCCCAAAGGCTGGATGTACATCAATGCCTGGTAATCCTGATCGTCGGTCGCACCGTCCAGGAAGCCGTCACCATCGACGTCGTAGGTGATCTCAGCGCCGAAGATGAGTCCGCCGAGCGTCTCGGCCTGGGTGCTGTCGGTGATCACCGCACCTGCGAGCGGCTCGGAGGTCACCGAGTTCGAGAAGATCGTGCTGGTCGAGATCGTCCCGCCGCCGCCGTTGGGCGAGAGGAACGTGAAGCCGTAGTCCAGGCCCGTGCCGGCCGAAAAGAAATCATCCTGGAAACGGACAATATCTTCGAGGTCGAAGCCGAAGTTGCCGTTGCCGTCGGCGTCGGCGAGGTAGTTGGCGCGAACGATGGCGGTGGTAACGATGTCGTCATCAGGGAAGACGATGTCGGGCTGACCGTTGGGGCCGTAGTCCCGGATCGCCTGCATCCAGTAGAGGTTGCCTGCCGAGTCGAAGGCCGGGGCCGAGTTGGTGCCCGGAGGCACTACCCCGCCGCCGATCGACTGCTGCGCAGCGAGCTCGCCGATCAGCACACCGTTCGCATCGGTGTAGGGCTTGCCCGTACCCGTCGTCGCGCTGAGCCAGCCGGCGACGGACCACTCGACCCCCCCGCCGTCCGCGGGCAGCTTGCCGACGACCAGCACGGTTGCCTGGGAGCCTTGGTCGGCATCCGGGATCGGCGAGAGCGCGCTGGACAGCGAGTTGGCCCAGGCCGCGAAGAGCAGGTCGCCGTCGAGCGTGGTGCCCAGTGCGACCTGCGACACGCCGCCTCGGAACGGTGTGATCCCACCGGTATGCATGAACTCGCCCGGGAAGAGCGTAATGCCCGCCTGCGGATCCAGGATGGTGCCGGGATGGATGAACCGCTGCCCCGGAGCTGTGGGCTGGCCGGTGACATCCGCGCCCCAGATGCTGATCGCAGTGGTCTGCGAGGGACCGATGTCATCCTTGGCCAAGATGGCGGCCGTGATCACATCGTTCTCATCGAAGAACGCCTCTGGCAGCATGGCGACCGTGCCGCGGTGCTCGGAAGCGGGTCCGCGGTGGTCGGTCGTATCGGGCGTATTCAGCGGGGCGTTCTCATAGATCAGTTCGCTATCAGCGCCACCGTCACCGAACGTCGTCTGGACGAACATCGCGGGCCCACCCAGCGCGGTCGGCACGAGCTGCGCCGAATTCAGGATGCGGTCGTCGCCGCGGATGATGTCCGTCGTGGAGGGAGAATCTGAGGCACCCAAGCCGTTGATGATGTTGAGCTGGCTGTAGTCACGGGCGTTGAGGTCGACCCGGAAGTGGTTGTAGCCGCTGATCTGAGCCGGACCGTTCAGGCTGAAGTCATTGGCCTGCAGCATGACCTGGCCGGCCTCGTCGATCGCGCCGGTAACGAAGTCCGAGCTGCTCGTTGTGCCGTTTGTGCTGCTGTTGATCGCCGAGATGGCGCGGCTGACGTAGAGCCGGCTCGGGTCTGCCGGGTCGTAGCCGATCTGACCCGCGATATGGTTGCCGGCCTCACCGTTGAAATCGGTGAACGTGAAACCGAGGTACGAGCCGTTCGCAGGCCCGTTGACCGAACTCGTCGGACCGACGTTGACCTGGCTGTTCACACCCGCACCGGGCGTGCTCCATGTCAGGTACGGTCCATCGAGAGCCGGGACCGGGCTCGACGAACGGAGGCGGCTGAGCTGGTTGCCGGAGATCAGGTTGTTCGGGAACATCACGCCTGCGGCACCGAACGACGCCTTCGTGATCGGCGCGATACCGAAGCTCTTGCCCTTCGACGAGGTAATCGGGGACAGATCAATGACGTACTCATTGAGCTGCTCGGCGGTGGTGTACGGGCTGATGGCATCCGAATCGTTCGTCGCGCCCGCGGGGGCGACACTGTCTTGGCCGAACGCGGCCCCGGCGGTACCGGCACATGCCAGCAGGATCATCATGCGGCTTCGGTTCACGATCACTCTCCTCAATGGTGAACAGGAACTGGATGGCGTCTGGGATACACAGGCCGCGTCGGGGCACGCTGCCCCAGGCGCGCCTGAGCCACGAGTCTCTTACAAGACACTGTATGAAGAATCGTATCCGGTGAAGAGCTCTGAGAAGCTCAGAATCGTGCCCGATTCACAGGATCCACACGAATTGTCAAGCTTGCCCGGCTTCACGCCGAACGAGGGCAATCGCTTCGCAAACTCTTCACATATGCATGATGCGGCATGCCTGAACGAGAACCCGACAAACACAATCACATCCAGCCAAATGGGCGCAACAGGACTCGAACCTGTGACCTCTGCCATGTGACGGCAGCGCTCTAGCCAACTGAGCTATGCGCCCGAGACAGCCAGCCTAGCCGCCGGCCCCCACGATCGTCTACCCGGACCCGCGGCGGGACAGCGAGCACGGCTATACTCACTGGCACGTGTGGATCGCACGCGTGTGCGGATAATGGTCGGCTTGGTACCCGGCCCGTCCGGTTGATCACATTCCGGTGCTGGGCATGCCCGGCACAAGACGAAGCGCCCTGTCGTGGTGCGTACCGGCCTGTGCCGGCGCGATCGGCGGACCACGGGTGTCGCTGCCAGGAAACGGAGCCATCGCATGGCTGACCAGAACCAGAGCCAGGGCCAGAACCCGGGCTCACTCGTCCAAGAACTCATCGAGGCCGGCATCCACTTCGGTCAGCGCTCGAGCGGCTGGAATCCGAAGATGTCCGGGTACATCTACGGCAAGCGCAACGGCATCCACATCATCGATATCAAAGAGACGATCAAGGGCCTCCTGCTCGCGAAGAAGTTCATTACCCGCAGCGTTGCAGGCGGCCGAGATGTCTGCTTCGTCGGCACGAAGCGTCAAGCCCGCCAGATCCTCGAGCAATACGTCGGCGACGCCGGCCAGCACTACGTGACCGAGCGTTGGCTGGGCGGAACCCTCACGAACTTCCGGACCATCCGCGCCCGGCTCAAGCGGCTCGAGGAGCTCGAAGCGATCGAGGCCGAGGATAACTTCCAGAGCTACTCCAAGAAGATGGAGAGCCAGCTGCGCCGCGAGAGCCGCAAGATCAAGCGCAACCTCGACGGCGTCCGCAAGATGGACAAGCTCCCGGGCGCGATCGTGGTCATCGATGTCAACCGCGAGCAGACCGCACTCCGTGAAGCGCAGAAGCTCGGCATCCCCACGATCTGCCTGATCGATACCGACGGCGACCCGGCACTCGCTGACATCCCGATCCCGGGGAACGATGACTCGATGCGCTCGATCGAGGTGATCGTCCGTGAACTCTGCAAGGCGATCCACGAGGGCAAGCAGCAGCGTACAGACCAGCCGCCGGCCGAGAGCCAGGACACCGATGAGAGCAGCGAGGCTCCCGACCGCCCCCAGCGCCGCGGCAGCAGGCGATCCCAGTACCGCGGGGAGGCGTCCGCTTCTGCATCGGAAAGCCAGCCGCAACCCGCCGAAGGGCCCGCGGTGCCAGCCCCGACCGACTCGACCGTCTGAACGCACATCGCACACATCGAATGACGAACCATCGGCGACCGCCAAGGCCCGGACGCCGACTCCCCCACCGCACACCGCGCCGCGTCGCGGCGACCTGGAGCAGAGACCATGGCTGAAATCAGCGCCAAGGACGTGATGGCCCTCCGGCAGAAAACCGGGCTTTCGATGATGGAGTGCAAGAAAGCGCTCGTTGAGACCGGCGGCGACCATGAGGCCGCCGAGGACTACCTCCGCAAGAAGATGAAGGGCAAGATGGACACCCGGACCGATCGCGTCGCCGGCGAGGGCCGGGTCGCGGTCGCCGTCAACGACACAGGTGCGTCCATCGTTGAGATCCGAGCCGAGACCGACTTCACAGCCAAGAACGACCAGTTCATTGCCGCGACCGACAAGGTCGCGCAGATGACGCTCGACGCGCCGGAGGGTCCTGTTGAACCGTCTGACGCTATGAAGTCCGGCATCGACGAGATCCGAATCTCCACCGGCGAGAATGCCTCCATCGCCCGCCTGCGCAAGGTTGCCAAGCAAGACGGCGATGTCTTCGGGACCTACGTCCACCACGACGGCAAGACCGGCGTGCTTATCCACGCCAACGGCGACGCGGGCGAGGACGTCCTCCGACAGATCTGCATGCACGTCACCGCGGCCGTCCCGAGGCCGATGGGCGTGACCCCCGACGAGATCCCTGAAGCGATCGTCGAGAAAGAGCGGAAGTTCCGGATCGAGCAGGCCGTCGAGAGCGGCAAGCCGCAGGAGATCGCTGAAAAGATGGTCGAGGGCGGCATGCGCAAGTTCTTCTCCGAAGTCGCGCTGCTCGAGCAGGATTTTGTCATGGACCCGTCCAAGAAGATCAAGGACCTTCTCGGCGGCGCCAGTATCAAGGCCTTCTACCGATGGCAGGTCGGCGAAGAAGCCTGAGCGGTGCAGCATCGAGCGTACTGGGCGGGGGCGTTGCCTCCGCCTTTTTCATTAGCGACAGGTCTGCGCTAGGCTTCGCGAACCAAGGAGCGATGCGATGGCCTTTACGCCCAAGCCCGGCGAGCGGTACACGATCCGGCAGAAGATCATCAAGATCTTCGGTGCCGCGTTCCACATCTATGACGCAGAAGGCAGCATCATCGGCTACTGCAAGCAAAAGGCCTTCCGCTTCCGAGAGAAGCTCGAGCTCTTCACGGACGACTCAAAGACAGAGATCCTGCTGACGATCGAGGCGCGCACGATCCTTGACTTCGGGACGACGTACGACGTCGACCTACCCGAGGGAAGACGCCTGGGCTCCGTCCGGCGGAAGGGGTTTAAATCCATGGTCCGCGACGAGTGGGCTGTCCTCAGTCCCGAAGGCGACGAGATCGGCACGCTCCGGGAGGACTCCATGAGCATGGCACTCATGCGGCGGTTCTTACCGCTGGTCTCAGTCTTCTCGCCCCAGAAGTTCGAACTCGCACACACCGACGGAAGCCCGGTCGCGACGTTCCGGACGCACTTCAATCTGTTCGTATACCGATTGGGTGTCGCGATCCACAACGACAAGCCGCTCGATGAGATGATGATCCTCGCCACCGGGTTCCTGATCGCGGCGATCGAAGGCCGCCAGAGCGAAGAGGGCAGCGGCAGCGGGCTGTTCACCGGGAACTGACGCCGGCTCAAGCACGTTCAGCCAAGAAAGAAGCCCGGACCAGCCGGCCACAAAACCGCCTTCAGAGCCTCTCAGGTGGGTTTTTTCTCGATCCGCACCCGTTCGACTGTCGCAATCAAAAAAAGTTGCCCAAACCACTGGCACGGTCCCGAAGCCGTGGCATCTTGTGGGTGTCTTGTCTCTCTCTTCCCATGACTCGACTCCGGCGACGGCTGAAGTCGAGTTTTTTCTTGCGCGGATCCAATGGCCGATCGGTGGCCACCACCGCGATCCGGGTTGAGCGGATCAGCCGGCATCGGCATCCGGGGAATCTCGGAGATCAGGCGTCTTGGCGTTCCCAGCAGGCCGCGGGATAGCCGCTCGTCTTGAGCGTCAGCGGCGGAACCTCGCGTCGGCAGGGATCCGTGACCTCGGGGCACCGTCCTGCGAACGCGCAGCCGGGCGGCGGGTTCAGCGGGCTCGGGACATCGCCCTGAAGGATCGTCAGAGGGCGGCGCTGGTCAGGGTCATCGATGGGGTTGGCACCGAGCAGCGCGCGTGTGTACGGGTGCTGGGCATCGGTTCTCAGACGGTCGCAGGGCAGCGACTCGACCACCCGACCGAGGTACATCACCAGCACGCGGTCGCAGAAGTGCTCGACAACCTTCAGGTCGTGGCTGATGAAGAGCATCGTCAGCCCGAACTGTTCCTTGAGATCCATCATCAGGTTCAGGACCTGGGCCTGAATGGAAACATCCAGAGCAGAGACCGGCTCGTCGGCGACGATGAACTCTGGCTTGAGCGCGAGCGCCCGGGCGATGCCAAGCCGCTGACGCTGGCCGCCGGAGAACTCGTGCGGGAACTTGAGCTTGGCCTCCGGACGCAGGCCGACCGTTTCGATCAGCCCATCGATGTAGTCTTCCATCTCGTCGCGTGCGACGATCCCGTGGAACCCGATCGCCTCGCGCAGGAGCTGTCGGACGGTCAGCCGCGGGTTGAGCGATGAGTACGGGTCCTGGAAGATAATCTGCATGCGTCGGCGGACCGGCATCATCGCCTGGTGGCCGAGGCCAGTGATCTCGCGGCCCTCGAGCGCGATCGAGCCAGCGGTCGGCTCGAGCAGCCTGATGAGCATCTTGCCGAGCGTGCTCTTGCCGCAGCCGGACTCCCCGACAACACCGAGCGTCTCGCCGCGTTTGATCTGGAACGACACATCGGTGACGGCGTGCACGTTCGAGACGATGCGGTTCAGCACGCCGCCACGGACCGGGAACCGCTTGACGAGGTTGCGCGCTTCAAGAAAGGGCTTCTCTTCGGCGCCGAGCGGAGGGTCCTGTGGAGCCGTCTGTGCGGCGGCCTGGGTCATCGCGCGCCCTCGGAAGCTGACCCTGCCGAGACGCGGAACTCCGGCTCCTGGTTCAGCGGGGTATGGCACCTGACAGGCCTAGCGGCGAACGCGTGAGCTACGAGTTCTGGCTCATCATCGACGCAGATGTCTGCCTTGTGCGGGCAACGGTCCTGGAATCGGCATCCCTTAGGCAGCTCAAACAGGCTGGGAACGATCCCCTTGATGGTCGGCAGACGCTTGCCGGCAACCTTGTCGCCCGCGCGGGGGATCGATTCCAGCAGGGCCTTTGCGTACGGGTGCTGTGGCCGATGGAACAGGTCGTGGACAGGCGCGGACTCGATCACCCGTCCGGCATACATCACGATCACTCGGTCGCAGGTCTGCGCGACTACACCGAGGTCGTGCGTGATGAGGATGATCGCCGTGTTGAGCTTCTTGCGGAGGTCATCCATCAGTGCCAGGATCTGAGCCTGGATCGTGACGTCGAGTGCGGTCGTCGGCTCATCTGCGATAAGGACATCCGGCTCGCAACAGAGCGCGATCGCGATCATCACCCGCTGACGCATTCCGCCGGAAAGCTGGTGAGGGTATTCCTTGACGCGCTGTTCGGGGTTCGGGATCTCGACGAGCCGGAGCATCTCGATCGCTCGGTCGCGGCGTTCACGCTTGCTGAGCTTGGTGTGGTACCGCAGGGCCTCGTCGATCTGCCATCCGACGGTGAAGACCGGGTTGAGGCTCGTCATGGGCTCCTGGAAGATCATGGCGATCTTGTCGCCGCGGATACGCCGCATCTCGTCATCGCTCGCCGTGGCGAGGTTGGTACCGTCAAAGAGCATCTGGCTGGTCGGCTCGATGATGCTGGTGCGTTCGGGAAGCAGCCGCATGATGGACTTGCTGGTAACCGTCTTGCCGCAGCCCGATTCGCCGACGATGCCGACCGTTTCACCGGCGTGGACATCGAAGCTGACATCATCGACCGCCGTCACGATGCCACGGTCGGTGCGGAACCGTGTCGTCAGGCCTCTGACTCTGAGAACGGGTTGGCGTGCGGCTTCGGAAACCATGCTTGCGATCCGGCTCGGCTGCTAGCCGACGTGCTTCGGGTCGAACGCGTCCTGAAGCGCGTCGGACAGGATGTTGAACGCGAGAACCAGGACGAACATAAAGAAGGTGGCGGCTCCGATCTGCCAGAAAAAGCCCTGGACGACCTCACTCTTGGCCTGGCTGATCATGATGCCCCAACTCGCGCCCTCGCCGATCGGCAGGCCGAGGTTCAGGAAGGTCAGGATCACCTCCCCCTTGATCGCGCCGACGAAGAGCAGCGAGAAGTTGATGAACATCAGATGCAGCGTGTTGGGAAGGATGTGCTTGACGAGGATGTAGAACCGGCCGAATCCGATCGCAGTAGCGGCCTGAACGTACTCGAGCTCCTTGATCTTCATCGCCTCGCCCCGGATCACCCGGCACGGCCCGATCCAGTACGTGATCGCAAACGCAATAAACAGCGACGGAAGACCCCGCAGGTCCTGCAGCGGTCCGGAGAGGAACATAAAGCTCAGCACCGCAAGCAGCACGAGCTGCGGGATCGAGGTGAAGATCGAGTAGAGCCAGGTCACGACGTGGTCGACCCACCCGCCAAAAAACGCAGCCGCAGCGCCGAGCAGGCTTCCGATCAGCACCGCGGTCAGACCCACGATCACCCCGACCTGCACCGCGACCTTGCCCGACGCGATCGAACGGATCAGGATCGATCGCCCCTGGCGGTCGGTACCCAGCAGCAGGCGCGTCCGGTATGTCAGGCCGGCGAGCCCGTCGGGGATCGGCATCAGCTCATCCACAGCAGCCTCGGCCTCTGGGATCAGTGCCGAGACGCCTGTCTGCTGTCTGTCCGATTCGATGATCGACGTGTTCTCGATCGATTCGAGCACCGCGGCGAGGTCGCCTTGCGGATCGGCGCCCTCGTAGAGCGCATCGACAGCGTCCAGGAGCGCATCCGTGGGTAGGTCATCGAAGGAGGAGGCCTCCGAGGTCACCGAGGTGTAGCTCTCGATGAACCCGAGCAGGTCCTCGATGGCAAAAGCCACATCCTCACGGAGGAAATCGATTTCGGCGTCCTCTGGCGGATCAGCCAGCGTGGCAAGGTTCGCTCGGACAACACGGACCTGCACGCCGACTGTCTGGGCGGCGTTGACCAGGCGGCGTGCATCATCCAGCTTGGCGAGCACCTGTTCGCCCTCTTCAAGCTGCGCGAGCAACGCATCGGGTTCGAGATCGAGCAGACGCCGCTCCTGGACCGCGAACTCCGCGAAGACCGACGCGTACGTCTGCCCGCTATCGGGATCGATCGAAGCGACCGTTTCGACGCCCTCACGCACGCGGCTAAAGAAGTAGTCGATGTAGTCAAGCGATCCCGTCAGACCGATCGGTCGCCCCAGCCCCCCGAGGCTGGGCGGCCCGGCTTCCTCGAGCATGCGTTCGTTCAGGAACGTGCTGACGACCGGCGTCGACGAGATGTCGTACGCGCCGGTCGTCTTGCCGAACCACTGCACCGCGTCCATCGCCATCATCCACGCGGCTGCGAGGAAATACGCACCGATGATGACCAGGGACACCAGCGCCCAGCGGTTCCGGCGGAGCTTCTGGGCCCCTCGTGATCGGAAGAAACGCCGGATCATGACAGACGCACTCGCGGATCGACCAGAGCGTACAGCACGTCTGTCAGGATCACGGTCACGATGACCACCGCCGCGAACAGCGCCGACATGTACTCGACGACCGGGAAATCCTTGGATGTGATCGCGGTGATGAGGGTCCGGCCCATGCCCGGGATACCGAAGTAATATTCGAGCAGGATCGACCCGACGATCAGGAACGGCAGGCTGATCATGATCCGCGTGATGATCGGGATCATCGCGTTCTTGAGCATGTGGACGAACATGATCTTCCGGCTAGTCGCGCCCTTCGCACGAGCCGTTGTGATGTAGTCACGGCCGGTCTCTTCGACCATGACGGCTCGGTAGAACCGCGTGTCGTACCCCATCGCCACGATCACGCTGATGAGCACAGGCAGGCCGCAGTAACGCAGCCATTCGTGCGCGGCGTGCAGGGGATTGGAAGCCCAGAACGAGATGGTGGACAGATCGGTGTTGTAGCCCTCGATCTCGAAGGGCAGCACTCCCGCTTCACCGCCGAAGACCGCACCGCCCCAGTACTGTCCCACGATGATGTAGACCAGGAAGCTAATGCTCATGCCGATCACAGCGACAAACATCAGCGTCTTATCGATCCATCGCCCCCGGGTAAATGCGCAGATCAGGCCGATCAGGATCGAGATGCTCGCGGTAATCACGAGAGCCGGGACTGTGATCATCGCCGTCGCGGGCACGGCGGTGGTGATGATCTCGTCGATCGGCCGTTCCTGCTCCCAGGAACGCACCTCACCGAAGTTCAGCGTCGCGATGTTGCCGATCACTCGGGCATACTGGACCAGAAAGGACTTGTCGAGGCCCATGTCGGCCTTGATCTCGTTGTAGGAGGCTTCGGTCGCGTTCTTGCCAAGGTACGCCGTGACGGGGTCGTTGACCCGGAGAGCGGCCATAACAAGCAGAATGATCCCGAGGTACACCGGGATGTTGTACAGCAGCCTTCGGACAACGTACGACCACATGCGGCGGGATCTCCGTCGGCGTTACTGAGGCCGCTTGCTGTCGTCGACGTCGAGGAACTTGAACCAGCTGTAGAAGCGCTCGCTCGGCTTGGCGTTCAGCAGCCACGGGTTGATCAGGTAGTAACGCGTGCGGGCCATCGAGCCGACGTACGGCGTGTCCTCGATCACCATGTCGCGCATCTGCTCGTAGATCGCCGTCCGCTCCGGGCCGGGTTGCATGGTCAGGATCTTCTTGTAGAGCCTGTCATACTCCGGGTTCTTGTAGTTGTAGTGGTTCGAGCCGGGTGACTCGTTGGGCGAGTAGAACAGCGCGAGGTTGTTCTCGGCGTCCGGGTAGTCACTGGACCACGCGAAGCCGAACATCGGCGCCTTCTTGTTGTTCGTGAACTCGATCAGCGTCGAGAAGTCGACCAGTTCGGGCTGGAAGTCGATGCCGACCTCCGCGAGCTGACGCTTCATCATCTCGACCTGCTCCGGGTTGTTGCCGCCGCGACTGGTGTAGAACTTGATCGGCGGGAGCCCCTCGCCGTTGGGGTATCCGGCATCGGCGAGCTTCTGGCGAGCCAGCTCGAGGTTCGGGCCGCGGTAGCTCACCGGCGCCGTGCCACCCTCTGGGTGCCCGGCCAGGCCCGGCGGGATCGGGCCGTCGTACTGCACGGTGTTGCCCTGGTAGAAGCGGTCGCTGAACTCGTCGAGGTCGATGGCGAGATGGATCGCCTGGCGGAGAGCCCGCTTCTCCGGCGTGTACCCGCCGAGGAGCTCATCCTCCATATTGAACCCGCGGAAGATGAAATCCAGCAGCGGGTTGCGGTGATAGCGGATCCCCCTCTCGCGGACATCCGGGAGCAGGTCTTTGGTACGCCCGTCGAATGCCTGCTCGAAATACTCCGCAGGCACCTCGGTATAGCCGATGTCGCCCGCCTGGAACCGCAGCCACATCGGCTGATCCTCGACGAACATCGTGAACTCGATGCGATCCACGAAGGGGACCTGCTGACCCGCCGGGCGGTGCAGCCGATTCCGGCGGTCCTCACTCGACCACTCATCCCGCGCCGGGTACAGCACCTCGTGGTAGTTCGGGTTGCTATCTGCGGTCAGGCTCTTCTTTGGGATCCACTCGTCGAGGATGAACGGGCCGGTACCCACAGGGTTGCGCCCGAAGTCCTCGCCGTAGTGCTCGACCGCCTCGCGGGGCACGATCGAGGTCTGGAACATGCTCAGGACGTACAGGAACCTGGTCACCGGCTTGTTCAGCTCGATCTCGAACTCGAGATCGCTGATCGTGCGGAAGCCCTCGATCGGCGCGTCGTAGTCGAAGGTCGTGCCCTCAGGGTTGACCTCCAGGCCCTTGATCGTGCCGGCGAGCAGCCACTCGTTCTTGAGCTGGTTGTCGCGGTCCATGAGCCGCTTGATCGAGTAGAAGACATCTTCAGCCACCAGCTGACGGCCCTCGCCGCCCGGGAAGCACTCATCGTCGTGGAAGAAGACACCCTCCTTCAGACGGAAGCGATAGATGGTCCCGTCCTCGCTGACCGTTGGCATCTCGGCCAGCAGCAGCGGCTCGATGGTCATCGGATCGGCGTATCGGTTGACCAGGAGCGTCTCGTACATCTGGACGCAGGCCATGTTGTCGTAGGTCGTGGAACCCACGGCCGGATCGAGGCTCTTGGGCCCGTCGGTGCGGATCGGGAGTTGGAGCACTTTCTCTTGGGCCTGAACCGAGCCGGCCAGCGAGGCAGCGGCGACGGTGCAAAGCGCGAGAGCAGAACGCAGCGGACGGCCAAGCAACATGGTCATCAGGTTCCTCCGAGAAACGACAGGCATCCAACCCAGCCAGAAACGGCTGCCGAAACCAGCTGTATGCAGGGTAGCATCGGCTCAAGGCCCACTCAACGGCCTTCGAGCACGGCCTCGATCACGCCACGGGAGGTCGACACCGACATGCTCCGCGGGGTGACGGCATCGAGCACCGCATCCTCAAGCCGCCGACGCTCGCCCTCGCTGACACCCAATCCGCGGATCGATTCGATCAGGGCCGCTGTATCCCGGATCAGGGCATTGGCGTCTTCGTTCACGCCGGCCAGCGCCGCGTAGAGCTCGAATCCGTCTGCGCTCTCAAGCGACCGCCCGGTCGAAGTGCGGTAGCTGGTCCTGGCCAGATCAAACGCCGACCGGACACGGCTCAGGGCCCGATCCGTGTCACCCGGTGCGAACCCGGCCCGGGTCGTCAGACGGCTCAGCGCCGCCTCGAGCCCTGCCAGTGCCCCCGGTGCCAGCCGCTGGGCCGCGACCGAGACCCGGCCTGCGTCACGCAGCGTGGTCGGGTAGTCGCTGAGGATCCGGACGCCGCGCGCCGCGGAACGTGACTCCGTGGGCGAAGGTCCGCGTACCCCAAAGCCCTCGCTCGCGGCGCTGGGGATCACGGGATCGTCGGAAGGAAGCTGCAAGACGTCGGCCAATCGGACGATCGCAGAGCGATCGACGGATTCGTCTACGATGCTGCTCGACAGCGGGACCGTGGTCGCACCGAAGGCTTGGGCATCGAGCACGGTCGTCCGCTCGATCATCCCGCCGCCCGCACCGGTCCGCCGATTGAAAACCACATCTGCGTCGGTCAGAGGCTCGTTGAGTGCCCGGATCTGCAGCCCGGGGATCAGCACATCGCCGTTGGGTTCGCTGAGCGTTGGCATGGGCGCATTCAGATCGCTCCGGCGGACAGTCCCCTCGAAGACCGCCCCGCCCCCGACGACAAAATCCACGCCTGTATCGTCCAATCCCGCAGCCACGAGCGTGACCGGATCCGTGCTCGTATCGATCGATGCCAGCGGTGCCGCCGCGCGGGTGTTGATCAATATGTCCGGCGCTCGGACGATGAGATCACCGGTAACGGTTAGATCGCCCAGCGCAGCCTGCGAGCCGGCTTCGATGGTCAGCGGCCCCAGGGCGGTCAGCTTCTCGTTGGGTCCCATGGTGAAGGTGTCGGCGTGGAAGAACCCGAAACCGAGACCCGGGATCGGATCGCCGGCAATGTTGATCCGTCCAACGACGATTGTCGCAACCTCGGGCACATCCATGCGGCCCTGTCCGATCTGGAGCGCCGCTAGCGGGCTCTGGTTCCCGACCGAGCCCTCGAAGCGGATGATCGGGATGTCATCCCCCACGACGGACGTATCGGTCGTGGTCGTCAAAGAGGCCGGCCCTTGGACCCCGCCGCGGAAGACCACGTCGCCGCCCGTCGAGCGGACCGTGCTCGTGCCGGTCTCAACGATGATGGTGTCGCGCGATGCCTGCCCACCGAGCCGGAGCAACCCGGCCGCCTCCACGGTCGCGTCGCGGAGTGCCGTGCTCCCGTCGAACGCCAGCGTGCCGACCGAGATATCGCCATCGACCTCGGTCGAGCCGAGCAGCGTGCGTGTTGTCAGGAACCGGTCGGCGCCGAGCAGCGTGCCGACGATGCGGACGTCATCGCCCAAAGCGCCGGCTGTCGTCAGGGCTGTATCGCCCGTCAGCGCGATCTGGCCGACGAGGCTGATCGTTCCGGCTGTCTCACTCGAAAGGTCGCCTGTGAGCGTGGCGACACCCGACGCGGTGTAGGCCTGGGATCCGGTCGTGCGGACCGTAGGGACATCGAAGCTGCCACCGGTGATCGAGAAGGACGCGAGCGGCTCGGCCATACCAACATCACCGAGCCCCACGAGGGAGCCGGATGTACCAGCAACGTCTTCCAGATCGATCGAGAGCGCACCGGGCCCGTCTACAGAGAGGCCGGCAAAATCAACATCGCCGCCAAGCGTACCGATGCTGGCCTGATCCTCGACACGCAGCGCCGCAACGTTCGAAAAATCCAGGCCGTTCTGAGCGACGCTCCCTCGGAGCACGAGGTCCCCGCCCGAGAGCACCAGCCCTGCGGTGTCGATGCCTCCGAGCTCAATCCGACCCGATTGACCGTCGGCGTCCGCGGTGGTATCGATCGTCAGCGTGCGTCCGGGCCCGGAGACGGTCGTGCCGCCGAGCAGCACAGCGCCTCCGTCGCCCGTGCTCCCAGCGGTATCCGTATCAAGCGTGACGTTGCTGATAAGGAAGACGCTGGCAGAATCGCTCAGATCGATGGTGCCCTCGAGCCCGCCCGGGATGTTGCGGATCAACAGATCCCCGGTGAGCTCCACGCGTTCGGTCGCCGACACCTCGAGCCGCGACAGCCCGTCGATCGCCGGCAGCCGGACCGTGCTCCCAACGAACCGGACGCCCCCACCGCCTTCGAACTGTGTCGCGGGATCGAACCGCAGATCGAAGGTATCTCCTCCGCTGACGGCGCCGATCGTCACAACCGTGTTGGCAGTGGGCAGCCGGATCTCGGGAAGGCCGACCAGATCGACATCGCTGCCGACCAGCAGATTGGCGCTGGGCCGGAAGCTATCCGCCTCGAGCAGGATCGAACCCACCTCGGCCCCGGCGAGTTCGACGATCCCTCCGGGGTTGGTGGCTCGGACCGCGAACGCGCCGGTGGTCAGGATGCCTTCGCTCGCGGCGACGGAGTCACCGGCGGTCAGCGCGATGGCCCCGCCGCGGGTTTCGAGGCCGCTGGTCTGAATCGATTCGGAGGCGGTGATGCTCAGGTCGCCGCCCTGGGTCGTCAGCCGCGTGCCGTCCTCGACGCGGAACCGCTCGCCGGCATTGATGGTGACAGACTGACCGTCCTCGGCGCCAAAGTTCAGTGAGCCGTCTGGGAAGCCACCGATCGCGATCTCGACCGCCGCTTCGAGCAAGACGCTCGTCGCCCCGAGCGCTTCGAGCGCCCCCTTCGAGATCGTCACGTTGGTGCCGAGGGCCTCGGCGATCGGGATCTGCGCATCGTCCAGCAGGCCATCGTCCGGCGCAAACGGGTTCGCACCGACGAAAATCCGGTCCGGATCGAGAAGAAACGTACCGAAGCTTCCCAGCGACGCCGAGGTGTCGATCGCGCCGTCGAACGAGAGGGCGCCGCGGCTGGAGACCTCGACGAAGCCGCCGTCACCGCCGCCTGCACCGCCGCGGGCCTGAACCGAACCTCGGAAGACCGTGGCGTCTTCTGACCATGTGACGATCGTCCCCCCGTCACCAGCGTCGATCGCGTCGGCGCGTAGCACGGAATCGGCATCTACGTTGATCCGTCGCGAAGGCGCCACGACTGAGCCGTCTCCTCGCAGCCCGCCGCCGAGAAGGATCTCACCGCCACCCGCCGTGCCGGAAGCATCCGCGTCGAGGCCCAGCACAGCCACGCGCTCGCCCGAGACCGCAACCAGCCCGCCTGCACCGGCCGAATTGGAGGCATCCACCGCACCGGAGGCTGTCACGATGCCCTGGCCCACCCCTTCGACCGTCACACGCGACGCAGTGATCGACGAGGTCGGCCGCAACGCGATCGAGAACATATCACCCGCACCGATGGCCACAGCGCCGCGCCCCGCGTCGATGCGACCGGACTGCTCGACTTCGCTCGTGGTGCCCGATCCGCCCGATGCCCCAGTGATGTCCACGAAAAGGTGACCGTCACGCCGGCCGAGCAGGACTTCGTCACCGGCAGACAGCGTCACGAGACCGTCGTACGAGGCCAGGCTGCCGGTGTTCGTCACCCGTCGCCCCGCCAGATGGATCGCTCCAGCCTCGATCGCGCCGTGCTGCTCTACAGAGCCTGTCAGGCCCGTGAAACGATCGATGCCGGCGAGGAAATCGGCGTCGTCCATTCGCCCCGCTGCGGCGTGGATCGCGCCCGCGTTCACCACGGCCGTGGATCCGAAGTACACACCCGCCTCATTGACCAGATAGACGCGGCCGTTGGCAGACAGCGTGCCGTTGATCTGTGTGGGCGAAGCGCCGAGCACCCGGTTAAGAACCGCCGCGTCCGCGTGGGGCTGTACGAACTGCACGCGGTGATCACGCGCGATATCGAACGACTGGTACTCGATGATCGTGCGGTCTGCGGCCGTGATCGTCGTGGCCGCACCATCTCGCACGAACGAGGCCTGCCCCGCCACGACCCGTTCGCCCTCAGGCTGCGCCGAGGCGGCGTGCCCGGCGCATGCGACCATCGCCGCTGGCAGGATCCGGCCGAGGCTCGCGATGCCGAGATCGGTCGTGCTGAGCATGCTCCGCATGGCGTTTCCTCCGTTCGAACTCGTTCTCAGTAGGACAGCGTCAGGATCGCGTGGATCTCGCTGTCGCCCGCGCTCGCCTCGCCGTTGTCTAGGTCCGTCAAGGCCACGCCCCAGTCCACCCGCGCCTGGACATTGCGCCGGAACGACACCCCGATACCCGCCCCGACGCCGAGCAGTTCCTCGAAGAATTCGCCCGGCTCGGCGTCGTTCACCTCGGTCTGGGCATAGTCCACGAAGCCCGCGAGCACCAGATCCCAGTCCGCCACGCCGTAGGGCTGAGTGCGCCGCCAACGGAAGCTGTCACCGAACAGCGTGCCCGGCTCGCTCTGGATCCCCAGCAGCGCCGGCAGGTGCAGGCGATACTCGGCGGAAGCGATGTAGACCGTGTCCGCGGCCGTCGCGCTCTCGGGGTAGCCGCGGACCGTCGCCAGCCCGCCGACAACCCCCTGCTCCTGCGGGATGACCCGCGCATCGAACACCGACTGGCCCCGAAACGCCAGCACCACCTCGTGCGCGAGCGTCGAGCTCCCCGGAGTCGTCGGGTCGTTCCACGCGTCGTACCAGAGCAGCGGCTCGAGATAAAACGAAGCCTGGGCGTTCCATCGCAGGCGCGACCAGAACTCGTCGACACGCAGCCGGCCGAGCGCTGGCAGCTGGTCGGCATCGCCGCCGTCCATGGTCCAATCGATCGCGACCTCGGCGAGCAGCGAGCGCGTAGGCCGGACGTCTTCCAGACGCACGCCCGCGGTGCCGAGCAGAAGGTTGGTGTCCCCCTCTGAGGCCGCCAGATCGTTGGTGACCTCGTAGCTCTTGCCGACAACACCGCCGAAGAGGTCAACAAAAAGCGACTGCCGCTGGTACGCGGTCACGTATAGCTCGCCGCCATAGGTGGCCGTCGTGCCCGAGAGATCCTGCCCCGGCAGACCGATATCGCTGGCCGTGTAGTCGCTGAAGGTGCCGAAGACACGCCCGCGCGCGAGGGTCGTACCGGGCAGCGGCGCGTCGTACGAAACGAATCCCGCGTACGAGTCCTGGAAGCTCGCGGTCACGAAATCGAGCTGGAGGATGTCATCCCGTCCGGTCAGCTGGTTGTGGACGAACCCGAGCCGCTCGCGGACCTCGTTGGTCTGCTCCGTGCCGGTGTTCGAGACCTGGAGATACGCCGTCCAAGGCTTGGACTCGCGAACCAGGTACTCGAGCACGGTCGCGTCTGGACCGGCCGACTCGCTGGCCGCGGGGGCAACCGCCAGGTCCACGCGTCGGCTCGGGTGCCGGTTGAGCCGGAAGACATAGTTTTCGAGCACCTCACGCCGGAGCAGGTCACGCCGCTTGAGGCTCCGCCCGTCCCACGGTGCCGCGGGAGAGAGCCGAAGGATCCGGCCGTGCTCAGGGTGGTCGATCACTTGATCCGCCGCGAATCGGTCTCCCGTGCCCACCGTCCGGATGTCCGTGACGAGGCCGGTCCAGATCCGCAGCGTCAGCACCGCTCGGTCGGTCCGCAGGTCGGCCCCGGTCGCGGGGTCAACCTCCGCCGGGTCGGGCGCGACGAGCACGCCCACGATCCCACGGTCATTGAGCGAGGCGACCACGCGTTCGGCGATCGCGTTCAGCCCAGACGCCGTGATCGAGCCATCACGCGTGTCGAGGAGTTCCCCGAGCGTCCGGCCGGACGCGACCGGCGCGACCATTACCCCGTCGAGCACATCGACGGGCACGCGCAGCCCGCGGAAGGCATCTACGAGCGGGAGCTCGGGATGACGGGTCGCGTAATCCAGTCGCAGGGTGCCGAACGGGTAGGTTGGCTCCTCTGCCGACTGCTCGAACTGGGCGTCGGCGCCCCGCACAGGACCGAGAACCGCCGCGACAAGCAGAGCCGCAGCGATCGCCACCATTCGGCCGATAGAGGCCGAACCGTTCAAGCCGCCCCGCCGGGTCGTGTTACCCCGCATATCCGCGTATCCCTCGACCCGATCGATCACACAATGGCGAGGGGGGGACTTGAACCCCCGACCTCCGGGTTATGAATCCAGCGCTCTAAACCAGCTGAGCTACCTCGCCCTGCGCCGCGGCTGTCACAGCCGACAGCCTGGGCCTCTAGCCTAGCCGCTCCGCCAGCAACTGTCAGCGCTCAGGACGGTTTCGTCCGCGATCAGTTCGGGTCGGCCGGCTTGGCCACTGATGGAGCAGTCTCCCCCGAGGCCACCGTCCCAGGGACCGCGTTCGACGCCGGCGGAGATGCCGGAAGCTGCTCGGGAGGACTGGCCGCGTCCTTGGCGGCATCATCCACGTCGTCGGTCACGTCCTTGAGACCACGCTTGAACTCTGTGATGCTTCGGCCGAGACCGCGGCCGACCTCGGGGAGCCGGCGACCGAACAGCAGGAGGCCGGCGAGCAGCAGGATGCCTACCTCCAGCGGCCCGATCTGCGGGAACAGGGCGAGTGTGTGCATGGTAACGCGTCCTTTTGCCCGCCAACGGGTGCTCCGATCGGGGAGCGATCGCCGTCAGACAGTAATTCAAGCCGGACCGGCGCTGCGAGTCAATTTGGAGGATCCGCCGGGGTGATCTCCGCAGGTGTCGCCCCGGATGCCAACGCGGCCGCTTCCACCGCATTGCTCAGGAGCGTGGCAACCGTGACCGGCCCAACCCCGCCCGGCACCGGCGAGATCCAGCCGGCTGATTCTCGGACCTTCTCGAAGTCCACGTCGCCGCAGGTCATCCGGGAGCCATCGGGCTGTTCGATCCGGTTGACGCCTACATCGATGACAACGGCTCCCTCTCGGACCAGCTCCGGACCGACCAGCCTCGGCACGCCGGCAGCCGCGATCAGCACATCCGCCCGCGTGGCCAGTGACCCCAGTTCAGGTGTGTGGACGTTGCAGGAGATCACCGTGGCTTCAGCGCGCATCAAAAGGACCGCCAGCGGCTTGCCGACAACGTTGCCGGCCCCGACGACCACAGCCGTTTTCCCGCGAAGCCGCACGCCCGTTTCTTCGATGAGGCGCATCGCCGCAAGCGCGGTACACGGCACGAGGCTCGAGCGTCCGTAGACGATGTTGCCGATGTTCGACGGGTTGACGCCCTCGATGTCCTTCTCAGGGGCGATCCGCCGCTGGAGCTCGTAAGCATCGACGCCCTCGGGTACGGGCAGATGGAGCATGATGCCGGTGACGTCGGCGTCGTTGTTGAGACTGGCGATCGTGCCCGCGATGTCGCCGGCGCTGGCGTCCGACGGCAGCGCGTGGAGGCGGAACCGGATGCCGACCTGCTCGCACTGCTTTTGCTGGTTCTGGGCGTAGAGACGAGCCGGGGAGTCCTCGTCGCCGGTCAGCACCGCGTCCAGTGTGACGGGTACGCCCGCCCTGCCCATGGAGGCGACGCGTTCGCGCAGCTCCCCCCGCATGGTTCGGGCGATCTCGCTACCATCGAGCACGCGTGCCGGCATCGCCGGATCCTACCCGCCGCGAAGCGTCCGCTGCCGACGAGCAGGCCCGGACGGAGCACCCGCCGAGTGACCGCCACCCCCTCCGACCGAGCCGCGACGCTCCGCCAGAGGCTGCACCAGGCCAACCGCGCGTACTACGTGGACGCCGCTCCGGTGATGTCCGACGCGGAATACGACAAGCTGCTCGCGGAGCTCGCCTCGATCGAGGCAGCGCACCCTGAACTCCAGGATCCGAACAGCCCCACCGCCCGTGTTGGAGGCCAGCCGCTCGATGCCTTCGAGTCGTATCCGCACACCGTCCCGATGCTCTCGATCGACAACAGCTACGACCGCGAGGATATTGAGCAGTGGTTTGACCGTATGACGCGGACGCTCGGCCGGGCACCCCAGATGGTCTGCGACCCCAAGATCGACGGGGTCGCGGTCTCGCTGCGCTACGAAAACGGCGCGCTCACCCGGGCGCTGACCCGCGGTGACGGCGTCCGAGGTGACGATGTCGTCGGCGCTATCCGCACGATCCGTGCGCTGCCGCTGGTGCTCGAAGACGCTCCGGATGTCTTGGAGGTCCGCGGCGAGGTCTACATCCCCAACTCACGATTCGAGGCGATCAACCGCGAGCGCGAGGAAGCCGGCGATGACCCGTTCATGAACCCGCGGAACGCGTGCGCGGGCACCCTCAAGAGCCAGGACCCCGCTGTTGCGGCAGGACGCGGGCTCGGATTCCGAGCGCACGGTCGCGGCGAACTGTCAGACCCGGGCTACGCAGAGTCACACTCGGCGTTCATCGCACAGATCGGCGAACTCGGCTTCCCGGTGCCGGACCGGAGCTGGCCGTGCAGGAACGTGGAAGACATCGAGCGCGCGATCGAATCGCTGCGCAAGCTCCGCCACGAGCTCGACTATCTGATCGACGGCCTGGTCGTCAGGCTCGACCGCTTCGACGATCAGTCGAGAGCCGGCGTGACCAGCAAGAGCCCCCGCTGGCTGATCGCGTACAAGTACCCCGCCGAGCGGGCGCGCACCAGGCTGCTTGCCGTTGAAGCCCAGGTCGGCAAGACCGGCAAGATCACGCCCCGCGCGGTCATGGAACCCGTCACGCTTGCCGGCACCGTCGTCCGCCATGCGACGCTTCACAACTACGGCATGGTCCGCCAGAAGGATCTGCGGATCGGCGACACCGTCGAGATCGAGAAAGCGGGCGAGATCATCCCGTACGTGCGTGAAGCCGTCGCCGAGCTGCGTCCGAAAGGTGCCCGCCGCGTCCAGATCCCCGAGGTCTGCCCGATCTGCGGGGGTCCAGTTGAAGTCGAGCCCGCTGAAGCGGTCGACAACCCGCTGCTGGAGACTGCCCGGCGCTGCATCAACCCCGCGTGCCCGGCGCAGCTGCGGGAGAAGCTCGTCTGGTTTGCTGGCCGGAAGCAGATGGACATCGACGGGCTCGGTGAATCGACGATCGACCAGATCCTCGCCTCGGGGTCGATCCCGCTGGCATCGTTCGCGGACATCTACCGGCTCAGCGCGCACCGCGACGCGCTGCTCGAGCTCGAACGCATGGGCGAGAAGAAACTGGAAAACCTGTTCACGGGGATCGAGAGTTCCAAGCAGCGCGGGCTGGGGCGCCTGCTGGGCAGCCTGGGGATCAGGCACGTTGGCCACGCGACCGGCAAGCAGCTGGCGATGCTTGTGGCCGACTACGACGCGCTGCTAGCGTTCGAAGAGCCGATGCTCCGACCCAAGAGCATCACACGCAAAGAAGAAGTTGCGAAGCTCGGCCTGGACCCTGATCCAACTGTGCGGCCGGAGACAGGACTCGGTAAGGAGACCGCCCCGGTTGTGCACGCGTTCCTGCACTCGGACGCGGGCCGAGCCGTCTTCGAAGACCTCCGCAGCGTTGGCGTCGACCTGACCAGCCGTGATCATCGCGAGCCGGATGCAGACGCACGCCCGCTCGATGGCCTGCGTTTTGTCCTGACCGGGACGCTCGAATCGATGACCCGGGATGAGGCACGGGAGCGGCTCGAAGCCCTCGGCGCTGCTGTCAGCGGCTCGGTGAGCGCCAAAACCGATGCCGTCATCGCCGGTCCAGGCGCCGGGTCCAAGCTCGACAAGGCCAACAAGCTGGGTGTCCGGGTGTTCGACGAGCCTGCCCTGCTCTCACTCCTGGAAGAGCCCGATCCGTCAGCGCACGGCCTGATCGGCGGCGGGTAGACTCGCCGGATGCACGTGGTGGAGTTCAAAGCCGAGTTGCGGGATGCCGACCTGGCGCACCGGCTGTGCGACCATATCGGCGCGACAGCCGCGGGCGTCGACCGCCACGAGGACACCGCCTTTCGAATCCCTTCCGGCAGGCTGCTGCGTCGGGTCGCCACGCCGATCGATGCCGGCGGCGATGAGGAACCGATCACAGAATACATCTTTTACGACCGGCCGGACATCGTGCGTCCGCGGCTGTGCCACGCGATGGTCTACAACGAGGCCTCGGCCCGCACCCGGTTCGGCACCTCGGACCTGCCGGCCCGAGCGACGCTCCGGAAGCAGCGTTCGATCTACCTCACCGGACCGATCCGTATCCACCTCGACGATGTTGAGAGCCTGGGCCGTTTCATCGAGTTCGTCACGGTGGTCAGCCGAGCCCACCCCGTGCGCCGGTGCCACGAGCTGGTGGCGGATCTGCGTGGCACGTTCGATGCGTGCCTGGGCGAGGCGATCGCTTTGAGCTATGCGGACCTGCTTATCCCGCACACCGGCGACGCCACGATCGCATAAACAACGAATCGGCGTCGATCCGGCTTCGGTATTGCTGATCCCGGCCCGGGCTGTCATGATCGTGTGATGAACAAGCCCGTCTGCCGTCTCATGCTCGCAGCGATCGCCGCGTTGCTCGTCCCGATCGGCCGTGCATCCGCGACATGGTCCATCCTTCTGGTCGATCTCAAGACGGGCGAGATCGCGGTGGGTTCGGCGACCTGCCTGACCCGCTTCGATCTCCAGCAGAACACACCAGTGCTGATCCCCGGGCTCGGCGCCGCCACCGCGCAGTCGTTTGTGGATGTCAACGGCTTCAACCGGACGCTCATCCGGGACTCGCTGCTCGACGGGCTCTTGCCGTCGTCGATCGTCGATGCGTTGGCCTCGTTTGATCCCGGGCATGAGACACGGCAGTACGGGATCGTGCGTGTGGGTGCTGAAGCCGCAACGTTCACGGGTCTAGAGGCAGGCGCGTGGGCCGGTGGCCTCACAGGCGTGCTCGTTGGCGCCGGGCCGTCCGGAGGCGATATCGCCTACGCGATCCAGGGGAACGTGCTGACCGGCGAGCCTGTGGTGACCGGTGCTCTGCAGGCGATCGCGGACGATCAAGGCGATCTCCCCGAGAAGCTGATGGCGGGCATGGTCGCAGCCAGGCTGCTCGGCGGTGACGGCCGATGCTCGTGCACCGGTCGGGACCCAACGGGGTGCGGCCCGGTCGTCAGCAACCCTGAGAAGAGCGCGGACATCGCGTACATGCTCGTCGCTCGGGCCGGTGACACCGAGGGCTGCGCACCGTCCTACCGGCTACCGAGCGATCTGCTCGTCGTCGAGATGCTCCGTGATCCCCTCGGGACTCTGTTCGTCGTCGGCCGGTCAGTCGAACCGAGCCTCGAAGTCTTCGAGCGTGTCGATCGTGGCGCGGGCGGCCGGCTGATCGCCAGGCCACCGGTTGATGTCCCAGAACCGATCGGCCAGATTGCACCGGGCGACGTCACCGGCGACGGGCTCTCCGATCTTGTCGTGGCGGGCGCTGACGGCACGGGCATCTGGCTGCTTGCTCGGGCCCAGGACGGCTCGTTTGAGGAACCATCTCTTGTCGATGGCGCGGCCGCCGCAGGCGCCATGCTGATCCTCCCTGCCGACGGCCTCTCACCGGCACGACTGGCGGTGGCGGCCACGGCGAACGACGAAGTACGGATCTACGAAGCCGCTGACGGCTCGCTGGAACTCGCCGATGCGCTCGACGTCGCTTCCCCGCGGCTGCTGGGCGCAGCGGAGATGCTGGAAACGCCTGGGCAGGAGTTGGTCGTTGTCTCGGGCGATCCTGCCACACTGGTGATCTTCTCGCGCGACGGTGATGGCGTCTACGGCCAAGCTCGCTTGATCGCCACGAACCGGACATCGCCTTCCGGCCTTGCCGCGATCGACATCGACAAAGACGGTTTCGACGAGGTCGTCCTTTCAAGGAACTCCGATCGAACCGTTGCGATCTTTGCTGACGACGGTCCGTACATGTTCCAGCCGACGCTCTCGCTGCCGACCTCAGTGCGCGACTTGCGGGTCGTCACAGATGACAAGGGTGAACAAGCGTTGCTGCTGGCGACGCTGTCATCGATCGAGTACCTCGAGCCCGGCTTCGCGTTTATCCCTCTGCTGTTGCAGGGCACGCCGACGCCGCTCGACTTCGCTGGCACCGCCCTTTTCCCTGTTTCAGACGGCCTGTTCCCCGATCTTGCCGTCTTCGGCGGGAGCCAGCGACTGCTCCGGCTTCTGGTTCCACGCGGCGATACATACCCGCTGACGTCGGGCTGCGGCGACGGCGAGTTCTTCCTTGAGTTCAACGTCGCGTTTGCGGAGCGGTCCGATCCCGACCCTGTCGATCAGCTTCTGGCACGCTTCGACGAGTGGTCCGCGGAGCGCGTAGGTCGACCAGATGCCGTCGTCTCATCCGCTGTGCTCAGCAAGGACGTGATCGAGGCGAGCGAAGGCTGCCGAACCGATCTGACAGTCGTGATCCGCGACCGCAACGGATTGGAGCTCGATACGGCCTCGATCGATGTGGCCTTGACCGAGAGCAGCCAGATGACCGTGACCCTCGACCCGGCGCAGCGTATCGGGCCCGGCTCGTTCCGCATCGGCGTCCGCAGCAACGGCGGCGTCGGCACCAGCCGACTGGTCGTGCGCGTCGCCGATGAGGACGGAGCGACCGTAACCCTCATGCCACCCGCTGAGATCCGGACCCGGTTCGGAGCCGATCTCGACGGCGACGGCGAGAGGACCCCCGCCGATTTCGATATCTGGCTTGCTGCGTTCGCGGTTGATGATCCGGCGGCGGATCAGAACGCCGACGGCCGAGTGGACTCGTCGGACTACTTCGCATTCATCGTGAATTACTTCGGCGGATGCAGCTAAGGCTCCGGTTTACGGACGCTCGCCGGCGCGTCGCTCGGGATCGCTCGCGGTCACGGATGGCGATGTGACATCGAACGCCAGCGTCTGGGTGACGGCCGCGGGTGTCTCCGGTACGAGGTTCCATCCCCACAGCGATGGCATCGGCTCGCGGCGACGGTTGCGTACCTGGATCGACCCGCCGTAAGACGTCGCCGCGAGGTTGTGCGGGTGCAGATGGTATCCGACGGGCACGATATCCACGAGCTGCTCGCTTGTGCCGAACCCTTCCCACGGCTGGTCAAAAGGACGGCGGCCGACGTTGTTGGCGCGCATGTACAGGATGTCGACCGGGACCCAGGTCAGAGCCATCGCCGGATTGGGCTGCTGCTCGTCGTAGAGGGCGAACTCGACCCACGCGTAGGGGCCGGTCTCCGCCTTGTCGGACCGACGGAACGCCTCGGTCGCCCGGTTGGCCGCATCCGCCGAGTAGCCGATGACGACCCGTGCCGGCAGCCCGGCCTCGCGATAACACGCGGCGAGCAGGAGCGGCAGATCCAACGGCGAGCCCCGGCCGCGCTGGGACGCGGGGCCGGCGCCGGTGACGTTGAATGCCTGGATCGCCCCGACCGACTGGCCCGACACACGGGGCGTACCCGGCCTGGCATCGGGGACCACGATCTGACCGCTCGGGCGGAAGGTCTTGGCGAGTTCGCCCGCGATCCACTTTGCGGTGACCACGGGCGGCTGCGACCTGGGATCCCCCCCGGTCAGTCGGCGGACCGTCTCGGCCACCTTGCTGTCCCGGTACGGGCCATCGAACCCCCCGTCGAGGAACATCACCGGCTCGAACGCGCTCGCTGCCTCACGCGGCCAGTCGCCTTGCGGCCAGGGCACCTCCCGCGCTGCGGCCTCGTCGAAGACGGTCTGAAAGGTCTCGGCCCTGACGGAGAAGCGGAGCACACTCTTGGCGGTGACGTTTTCGATCGGGCCGAAGCTGGCCTGCGTATACGCCCCGCCCGAGTGCAGCGGGTGCCCGCTCGTGTCGCGTTCGAACACCGATACCGACACGGGCACCTCGGATCCATCGAAGCGGATCTCCGTCGTCGCGGACCGACGGTCGACGTCGTAGCTCCCGGCGCTTCCTGCGAGCGGCCAGAAGACCGTGCCTTGCTCGATATCGAATCGCTGCGAGGTCTTGATGTCGCTGGTCTGGGGGTCATTGAGCGAGGCGGAGCGGTCGGCGTTCGCTGTCGGGATCGATGAGAGGGAGACGGTGGCTTGCAGCACCCAGCGCTTGGACTCGCCGCGCGTGATGTAGGGGCTCTCAGGCTGTGCGTTCGCTGACATCGGCAGCAGCGCGGCGAGCGCAGCCAAGAGCAGCGGACCCCGTCGCTCGGCGGACAGACTCGGCATGGATCACCTCCTCGGGTGCGGCCCGGCCGGGCCGGGTTCTTCCTAGAGTGCCGCAACCTCTACCAACAGGAGCAGGCTATGTCGGCAACCAGAACGGAAAAGGACTCGATGGGAGAGATGCAGGTGCCGGCCGCGGCTTTGTACGGCGCCAGCACCCAGCGGGCGGTGCTCAACTTCCCGATCTCGGGCCGACGCGTGCCCGATGCGATCGTTCGGGCGTACGCGGTCCTCAAGTCCGCATGCGCTTCGACGAACAACGATCTTGACAGGCTCGATGACCGGCGGGCGAACGATATCGTCGCCGCGTGCGGGCAGATTGCATCGGGGCTGACCGATCACGGCGGGCTGGCAGCGCACTTTCCCGTTGATATCTTCCAGACCGGCTCGGGCACCAGCACGAATATGAACGTCAACGAGGTTGTCGCGAACCTGGCATGCCTCGCGCACGGCGAAGCGATCGGGCGTTCGAAGGATCCCGCCTGGTATCGGGACGAGGCCGACGGAGGCTCGGGGGGCGTGCACCCGAACGATCATGTCAACATGGGCCAGTCGTCGAACGATACGTTTCCGACGGCGATGCATATCGCCGCGGCCCGCGCGATCGCGGGCACGCTCCGCCCCGCGGTCATCAATCTGGCCGAGCAGTTCGAGGCGAAGGCGGCTTCCTGGGATGATGTGGTCAAGATCGGGCGGACGCACCTCCAGGACGCGACGCCGATCCGCCTGAGCCAGGTCATCGGCGGCTACGCGGCCCAGCTGCGCCAGTCCGACGCTCGGCTGTCCAGAGCACTCGAGACGCTCTCGGAGCTGCCGATCGGTGGAACGGCTGTCGGGACGGGCATCAACACGCATCCTGAGTTTGGACGCCGAGTGTCCCATCGGGTTGCGGATGAGACGGGGATTCCGTTCCGAGAGGCCTCGAATCACTGCGAGGCCCAGCACGCCAAAGACGCGTATGTCGAGACATCGGGACACCTGCGTACGCTCGCGGTCAGCCTGAGCAAGATCGCCAACGACATCCGCTGGCTCGGCTCCGGTCCCCGCTGCGGGCTTGGCGAGCTGGTGCTGCCTGCGGTGCAACCGGGATCCTCGATCATGCCGGGCAAGGTCAACCCGGTGATGTGCGAGGCGGTGATCATGGTCGCCTGCCAGGTCGTCGGCAACGATGCGGCGGTCACGATGGGTGGGGCCGGAGGCGTGGGCTCGGTCCTCGAGCTCAACGTGGCGATGCCGATGATGGCAGCGAACCTGCTTGACTCTGTCGGCCTGCTGACCAACGCATGCGATGTCTTCCGGACGCGTCTCGTCGAGGGGCTCGAACCCGACCGAGAGCGGTGCGCGGGGCTGATCGAGGGCTCGCTGGCCATGTGCACGTCGCTGGTGCCAGCGATCGGCTACGACGCTTCGGCGAAGCTGGCGGGCGACGCGTTCGCCTCCGGTAAGACGATCCGAGAACTGGCCATGGAACAAGGCATGCTCGGACCCGAACAGCTCTCGGACCTTCTCGATCCTCGGAGCATGACCGAGCCGCACTGATGCCTGCATCCGGGTTTTTTGCGGTTCCTGGAACAGCTGTTGTCATGTAAACTGTTGTACAGACTGAGGTCATGTCATGAAGACACGAACCATTGCACTGTTTGTTCTGTTCACGCCGCTCGGCTTGGTGTCGACTGCCCAGGCACAGAACGTCGAGTACGCGACTCGTGATGTCCGACCGACCCACGCGATTCGCTTCAGCAGCCAGCCGCTGCGGATCACGCAGACGATTGAGGGCCGGCGGACGCTTCCGCTGGCGGATGTCGATCGGAGCTTCCAGACAAACCGCCGCGGGCGATCGATTTTTTTTGGACGCCCAGGCAGGCTGCACCCGCGGGGATCGATCTTCATCGGCGGCCGCGGGGCCGTGATCCGGAGCACCGAGGTCGTCGAGCGCGAAGCGGAACGGCCCCGGACGGTGTACGGCTCGGAGCTGCCCCGTCGGGCGTCCGCTCCCGATCCTGCTGCCGACACGGCTCCCTCGTCCGAGCCCACGCCCCCGAGCACCGGGGGGGATGCGGCATCAGCCGCGAAGGCCCGGCGTCAAATCGCGATCCGCTACCTGCTGTCGGATGGTCGCGGTCCAGCGGCCCGAGCCGCGGACCGATGACCCTCCCCGGCGTCGCATCGGGCCCGTAGGATCTGGGCGTACGCTGTCCGGCCGCATGCGCGGAGCCGGTCCAGTTCCGAGGATGGTCGCGACGCCATGACGATGCTGACACCGATCTCGAGCCGCTCCCGCGGGACCGTGCTGCCCAAAGATGAGATCGCGGACATGCTCGACCTGAGCCTGGTGATCCCGGTCCGGAATGAAGAGGACAACGTTGTCCCGCTCTTTACCGAAGTTCGCGATGTGCTCGACGCCACCGGGTGGCGCTGGGAGTGCATCATCATCGACGATGGGAGCTTCGACGCAACGGTGCAGCGGCTCCGAGAGAACTTCACGGACGACCCTCGGCTGACCGTCGTGGTGCTGCGGAAGAACTCCGGGCAGACCGCCGGTCTCGCGGCGGGTTTCGAGCGGGCGCGAGGCAAGCTCATCGCCACGATGGACGGTGACCTCCAGAACGACCCGGCCGACATCCCGATGCTCGTCGCGAAGCTGGAAGAAGGCTTTGACGTTGTCAGCGGCTGGCGGAAGAACCGGCAGGACAAGCTGTTCTCGCGGAAGCTGCCCTCGCGGATCGCCAACCGGCTGATCTCGAAGTACACGTGGACACCGATCCAGGACTTTGGCTGCGCCATGAAGGTCTACCGGCGCGAGGCGCTCGAGGATGTTTCGCTGTACGGCGAGATGCACCGGTTCCTGCCCGCGTTGTGCGTCTGGAAGGGCGCCCGCATCGCGGAGGTCGCGGTCAACCACCGGCCTCGTGTCCACGGCAGCAGCAACTACGGCCTGATCCGGACGATCAAGGTGCTGCTCGATCTCGTTACGGTGAAATTCCTGAACGATTACGTAGGCAAGCCGCTCTACTTTTTCGCGAAGATCGCGTTTGGCATCCTGCTGGTCGCGATGGCGTGCCTGTTTATCGCGGGGCTGCAGCGGCTTGGGATCCTTTGGTGGGGCTCGGAGGACAATCCATTCCTCGGTCTGAACCGGAACCCGCTGGTGATGCTGGCGCTCATGCTCGTGCCTCTGGCGGTGCAACTGATCATCTTTGGCGTGATCAGCGAATTGCTGGTGCGGATCTACCACGAGAGCCAGGGCAAGCGCCCGTTCCGCGTGCGCGAGGTGATCCGGGGTGACGCGGCCGGCGACGCGGACGCCGGCTGATCGATCGGGGGAGCACGCCTTTGGCCCGGGACGCAGCCCCGCACCAGCCCGGACCGCTCCGAGGATGCCTCGATGACCTCGGCTCGTGCGAGTTCGATGTCGTTGTCATCGGTGGCGGGATCTACGGCGTATGCACCGCGCTCGAGGCCGCGCGGCGTGGCGCGAAAACCGCGCTGGTCGAGTCGGATGATTTTGGTGGTGCGACGAGCTGGTCGAGCCACAGGATCGTGCACGGCGGGCTGCGGTACCTGCAGTCGCTGGATCTGCCGCGCTTCACGCAGTCGGTCCGCGAGCGGCGCTGGTTCCTTGAGACGATGCCAACGCTGATCGAACCCCTCGAGTGCCTGATGCCGCTATCGGGACCCGGCCTGAAGCGTCCGATCGCTTTCCGGGCGGCGCTTGCGATCAATGCAATCGGCAGCCGTCTCGTCGGCGGCAAGACGTCTGCGCTCGCGGATGGGCGGGTGCTTTCACGCAGAGCGACACTTGCTGCGGCGCCGTTCGTCCCGGAGCGGGGCCTGCTGGGCGGCGGACTCTGGTGGGATGCGCGGATGATCAGCAGCGAGCGCGTGCTCATCGTGCTGCTGCGGGCGGCGTGCGAGATGGGGGCGGTCGTCTCGGCACGCGTCCGGGCCTTGCGGGTGCTCGCCGAGGGCGGCCGGGTGCGCGGCCTGTCGGTCGAGTCGGCCGACGGCTCACGCCGGGTTGATATCGCAGCGCGTGCGGTGATCAACTGCGCCGGGTCGGGTGTGCTTGATGAGGCGTTGGTGCCCGAACAGGCCGACCGTACGAAGCTTTTTGCGCCGGCGCGTGCGTTCAACCTGCTGCTGGACGTTCCGCCGCCGACTCGGTCCGCTATTGCTGTCGGCGGACCGGCGAGGGACGCGCCGACGCTCTTCCTCGTTCCGATGGACGGCATGCTCGCGGCAGGGACTTGGCACGAGCCCGCCGAGCCCACCCAGGGCGCAATGCCGACCTCGGCATCGATCGACCGGTTCCTGGAAGAGATCCGCGCTGCGGTGCCGGGTCTGGACGTCAGTGCCGGGGACATCCGCTGCGTATGGTCGGGCCTGCTGCCGGCGCACAGCCCGGGGAAGGGTGAGCCTTCGGACCGCCCCGTGGTGCTGGACCACGGCAGATCGGGCGGGTCAGCCGGGCACGTGACCGTGTCGGGCGTGAAGTACACGACAGCGAGGCTTGTCGCGGAGCAGGCTGTCCGCAGGGTCTTCGCCGGGGATCGCCCGGCACCGGTGCCGGTGCTGCAGGACCCGCTCGGTGATCTAGTGCTGTCGACGGCGATGCCGAGCGATCGGGCGGTGCTCATTCGTCTGCTCGAGAGGCTCAGGGACGAAGAGCAGGCGGTGTCGCCCGAGGATGTACTGCTCCGCCGAACGCGGTGGTATCTTGGCGAGGTCACCGATGCGTTCGTGCCCGCGGCATCGCAGGTCTTCGGACTCGGGGCATCATCGGTCGAGCGTTCGCTGGACGACGCCGCTGTGTTACGGCTGGGTCCGCTGATTTCGGGACAAGCCGGTACGCGAGAGGGGGAGTGCCGATGGGCGTGATCAAAGACGGTGTCACGGACGGCGGCGGCTCGCCTCTGCGAAAGTATCAGGACACGATCATCGGCTCGCGTTCGCTGCTGACGCTCGCGGGTTTCGAGCTGACGCAGTTGATTGCGGGCTCGGTGCCTGGCGCGCTCGGGCTGGCGCTGCGGCAGGTTCTGTTCCCGAGGCTGTTCGGTTCGTGCGGCAAGGGCACGATCATCGGCCGCAACGTGATCATCCGCCATCCCCACCGCATCCGATTGGACCGGAGCGTGGTAGTCGATGATGCCGCGTGTCTGGACGGGATCAGCGAGGCGGACGATTCGATCGTGATCGGCGCACGCACCATGGTCGGTACCGGCACGAAGCTGGCGGCAAAGATGGGCACAATCAGGATCGGCGAGAACTGCGGGTTCGGCGCCGGGATCACGGTGCACTCCTCGGTCAAAGGCAGCGTGACGTTCGGGAACAACGTGCTGATCGCCGGGCACTGCTACATCGGCGGCGGGCAGTACCACATGGACCGCACAGATATCCCGATGGTCGAGCAGGGGCATGTCGAGAACATGCACCTGACCATCGGCGACAATGCGTGGATCGGCGCGAACGCCACGATCATCAACGGCATCACGATCGGCCGCGATGCGATCGTCGCTGCGGGGGCGGTCGTGACAAAGGATGTCCCGGATTTCGCGCTTGTCGCGGGGGTGCCCGCCAAGGTCCTTCGGATCCGCGAGCACGAGGCGCCGTCGGATGGCTGACAAGCGCACGATCAAGCGGGCGCTGCTCGGGCTGAAGATCCTCGTCTCGGCCGGGCTGCTGACCTGGGTGCTGTCGCGTTCGGACCTGGCGGTGCTGTGGGAAGAGATGCGGACTGCCGACCCGCTGCTGATGTTCTTCGCGGCGCTGACACCTTTTGTCGGCTACGGGATCACATCGACACGGTGGCGAGGGCTGCTGAGGGTGGCTGGTGTGCGTGTGGGGGCCTGGGCGCTCTATCGCGCGTCGCTGATCGCAGTTTTTTTCAACCAGTTCCTGCCGAGCACAATCGGTGGAGACGTAGCCAGGATGTACGAGGCGTGGAAGGCCGGAGCCCCGAAGCCGGTGGCTGTCTCTTCGCTGCTGGTCGACCGCGCGATCGGCACCTATGCCTTGACTCTACTAGCGTCGGCCTCGCTGCCGTTTATCCTGCGTGAGCACGAGCTTCCCCCGCTTCTGGCCGTGGTCGTTGTGGCGCTGACGCTCGCAGTAACCGGCGCGATGGCGATGGTCTTCTTGCCGTTCCCGTGGGTTCTTGGGCTCTTTCGGGCTGTCTACGCGAAACTGCCCGGGCCGTTCGCATCGATCGCGGGCAAGCTGGATCGTGCGTTCGAGGGCTACCGCGGCAACATCGGAGCCTTCGTCCGTGCGCTGGGGTGGTCGCTGCTGCTCCAGTTGAACGTGGTCCTGCTGCACTGGCTCGTTGCGGGCGCGATCGGTGTTGACATCGGCTTTTCGCCCTTCCTGTTCCTCGTCCCGGTCGCGCTGATCGTGATGCTGATCCCCGTATCGATCAACGGCATCGGGATCCGTGAGAGCATCTTCGCCACGCTGTTCCTGCTGTACGGCGTAGAGAAGACCCAGGCGGTCGCGATCGCGCTGCTGGTCTTCTCGGTCTTCCTGCTCCACGGCGTGTTCGGGGGCATCGCTTTCGCGATCCGGGGGCCGCGCGCCTCGGGGGTCGGCTGGGAGCAGGATGCATCAGACACACCGGCCGCCGCCGCCGAACCGGACGCACCGGTCAGCGTGCCTTCAGCGCATCGCTGAGCGCTTCGAGTTCACGCGTTGAGCCACGGCCTCGTGCGGCGAGCCTGGGCGCAAACTGCGCCAAGCGATACTCCTCGATGGCCCAGCGGTAGGCTTCCAGCGCCGCCTGCTCTTGACCCCGGAGCGGCGGGTTGGCGGCGAGGTTCACGCATCGCGTCCAATGCGTGAGCACGCCTCGCATGCGTTCGTAGTCTTTGGCGGCCCCGCCGTGACGCAGCCGCTGGATGCGCTCGCGGATGCCCTCGGTGTACTGCGGAACCCGCCGGAGCGATTCCCACGGTGCCGCGAGCAGGGCCTGCGCAGAAAGGAGCTGTCCGAGCTGGTACCGCATGTCCTGGATCGCCGGGCCCGTACCCTGCGCGCGGATATCGGGCAGCTGTTCAAGGATCTGCTGGCGGGCGAGCAGTGCCGGGTGCAAGACGGCCATGATGCTCGTGAGCCGATCGGCGAGCGCACCACGCACCAAGCTGATCCTGGCCAGTAGCGCATCCTCGGTGGTGATGGGCGCAGCATCGGGTGAATGGTCTACTTCCGCGAGCAGGGCGCTCGTGAGCGTGCGGAAACCGAATTCACCAGCGGGTTCGCCGAGCGTCGCGTAGAGCAAAGCGGCCTGGTCGGCATACGGCTGATGCCGGAGCAGCTGCTTGACATCGCGGTCGAGTGCGCGGCCGATCAGCAGCTTGCAGGCCAGCCAGTGCTGGCGTTGCGCGGCCTTGGCATCCGCCGCTGTGGCGAGTACCGCGCGCGTGCCGCTCGGCTGCAAATGGTCGGGCGGCTGGATCGATGCTCGATCTTCTGGCCAAGCGTCGTAGAGCGTGGCCGCACGGTTTGTTGCGAGCTTGCGAGACCACAGCTGGGTGGCTTGCTCGAGGACCAGGCTTGCGTCTCGGCCCTCGGCGATGGTGGCCTCGCCTTCGGTGACGCGCAGGTGCATACGGAGGTGCTTGGGCAACGGCACCGCGCGGCAGATCTCGGGGGTGATCATCATGCCTGTCGATGCGGTTAATTGCCTGGCCAGCTGCTCGTAGAAATCGCCCTCCGACGAACACATGACCCTGGTGAGTTCGGGTAGGGTGGATTCACGATCGATCTTCCGGCGGTACTGGCGAGGCAGCCCAGAGAGCACGGCTTCGATCTTGTCCGTCAGCCATCCCGGTACGAGCCAGTCGGCGTCCGCGGCACGTGCCGCCGCTGCATCGGCGAGCCCGAGGGTGGCATGGATGCCGTCGTCGTCACCGCCCGGGTTGTACCGGTATTCCAAGACGGCCTCTGCCTCTCCGAACCGTGCCTTGGCCGGTGCCTGATCGAGCCGCGACTCGTCGAGCGGCTGGACGCCGAGCGCCTCCTGGGTGAACACCAGCAGCTCGGGCCGATCTGCTTCAGCTTTTCGCCGCCACCGGTCGAAGCGGCGCGCCGCGCACACGTCATCTGGTAATCGAGCGTCGAAGAACGCACGGAGTGCCTGATCGCTCGGAAGCCTCGCCATCCGCAGCTTGGCCTGCTCTTCTTGGAGTCGGTTGAGCAACGCCGCGTTGCGTGACTCGAACACGCCACCGGTTCGCAGCCCACCCTCGATGAGCGCCTCACGGATGAAGATGGAGCGTGCCTCGGTCCGATCAACGCTCGCGAAGTCAACTCGGCGATCGTTCGCGATAGTGATCGCCCCAAGACTCACTTTGCAGCTCGCTTCGACGCGGCCGGCTTCGGGGTTGTACCGCGGGTCGTTGTACTCACGCTGGACGAGGTGACGTGCCTTGGCTTCGACCCATGCGGCATCGATCGAACCGCACAGCCTCGCGTAGAGCCGCGTAGTGCGCGTCAGGTCCGCCGCCAAGAGCCAGCCCCGGTGCCGGGCTTTGACAGCCGACGCCGGGTGCACGTGGAAACGCCCGGCATATGGCGTCGCGAATCCACCGTCGGGGTGCGGCTGCCCGACGGAAGTTACGAATCCCGACAGCAGCGCTCTTTGCAGTGCAGCGGGGTCATCGGACCGCTTCGTTGCACGCAGACCGGCTTCTGCGGCAATATCGCGGAGCTGGCGGTGCGTATCGAACCACTCGAATAGGCGTGGAAGCGACAGGAATCGGTCGCGCATCGCGGCGCGGAAGCCCGAGCGCGACAGCCGAGCACGCTCCTGGTGTACGAAATCCCAGAGGTGAACGAGGGTGCGGAAGTCGGACGCTGGATCGGCGTGCCGGGCGTGGGCGGCATCGGCCGCGTCGCGCCGATCGGCTGGGCGCTCGCGGGGGTCCTGTGTCTCGAGCGCCGAGGCCACGATCAGCGCCTCGGCGACCGCTCCCTCAGAGCCCGCTTCGATCAGGATGCGGGCGACCCGCGGATCCACGGGCATCTTGGCCATGGTCTTACCGATTGTGGTTAGCCGGCGTTCCGCGTCGATGGCGCCTAACTCATGAAGCGTGGCGTGGCCATCGTTGATACGGCGTGTTTCGGGCGGCTCGACGAACGGAAACCTGCTGGGCTCTCCGAGCGAGAGCGCATGCATCTGGAGGATGACGCCGGCGAGATCGGTGCGCTGGATCTCTGGCTGTGTGAACTCTGGCCGCTTGTCGTGGTCGTCTTCGGTGTACAGCCGGACGCACGTGCCGGGGCCTACGCGGCCGCAGCGCCCGGCGCGCTGCCGGGCCGAGGCCTGGCTGACCGGTTCGACCTGGAGAGACTGCACGCGGCGTCGCGTCGAGTAGCGGTTGATCCGGGCCAGCCCGGAATCGACGACATAGCGGATGCCGGGAACCGTCAGCGAAGTCTCGGCGACGTTGGTCGCGAGCACGATCCTGCGGCGTGTACCCGGCTGGAAGACGCGGGCCTGCTCTGTCGGCGAGAGCCGCGCGTAGAGCGGCATCAACTCGAGCCGTGCGGCCCGAGGGTCGGTCTCCGCCAGCCGCCGCAGCGCGTGCGATGCTTCACGGATCTCGCGCTCGCCGGGCAAGAACACGAGCACGTCACCCGCGTCGGTCGATGCGTCCCAGCCGAGGATGGTGCTGACGGCGTGCGCAACAGCAGCCGAGAGATCCATCGGTCCCGACTGCGCGTCCTCGGGTGTGAGCGACACAGTCTCGACCGGGTAGGTCCTGCCGCTGACCTCGACGATCGGAACCCGCTCGTGCAGTTCGCGCTCAAAGTGGTCGGCGAAGGCCCTGGTCTCGATCGTTGCCGATGTCACGATGACCTTGAGATCCTGCCTGCGGTGCAGGATGCGCGTCACGATTCCGAGCAGGAAATCGATATTGAGGCTCCGCTCGTGCGCTTCATCAATGATGATGGTGTCGTAGGCCTCGAGCAGACGGTCACGCCGTGTCTGTGTCAGGAGCACGCCGTCGGTCATTAGGCGGATGCGAGTCATGTTTGTGGTGTCGTCGCGGAATCGAACGGTGCACCCCACTTCATGACCGAACGCAACGCCGAGCTCCTCCGCGACGCGAGAGCCGACGCTCCTCGCAGCGATCCGGCGCGGCTGGGTGTGAGCGATCATGCCTTCGACACCACGCCCAAGATCGAGACAGAGCTTCGGGAGCTGGGTCGACTTCCCGGAACCGGTCTCACCCGCGACGATGAGAACGCGGTGATCGTTCATCGCGGCCTTGATCTGCTCGACATGGCCGGTGAACGGCAGCGTGTCCGGATACGAGACGGTGACCGACCGAGCACGGCGGGATTCGACGAGGCTACGCGAGCGTTCGATAAGCGCACGGGCCTGGGTAGGATCACGCCGCAGGAGCGCGCGGATCCGCGGGCGGTCCGCACCGAACGTCGCCTCAACCGAGCGAGCATGGTCGCGTTGCGGGATAGCCTCCGGCTTGGCAAGGTCGTGGCCACGGCGGCGGCTACGCGGCTTGCGAAACGGACGGTCGTGGTCTGCGGCGGACTCGGTCACAGACCGGCACCAGACAGGTTCGCCGCAAGCTGAGGAGCAAAGGCGAGGATGGCTGCTCCGCCGAGAGCCACGAATGCGCCGGTGATGGCACGAGGACCCACACGATCTTTCAGCATGAAGTGCGCGAATGGCAAGATGAACACAGGGCTCAGCGAAGCGAGCGTTTGGGCGGCGGCGATCTCGATGTAGCGGAACGCCACCAGCGACATCCAGACACCCAGGAACGGGCCGACAACGGCACCGCAAGCGGTCAGCGCCATACCGGAGATGCGCTCGCCGCGGATCTCTGCTTCGCTCCGCCGATTGCGGATCATCCACAGATGCACAAGCACAATCGGTGCCATGCCGAACAGCCCGAAGACCATGCGTACGAGTGTCGCGGCCATCGGGTCCATCTCTTGGCCCGGCTCGACGATCCCAACGCCCATGCCCCACTTGGAGAACATGCCGCCTGCGGCCTGGCTGAAGGCAGCGAGCAGCGCGAGGATGTATCCGCGGCGTATGCGGCTTGGCCGCGGGCTGTTCACGCCACTGGCGTCGCTTCGATCAGCCGCCGACCGCTGGGTTACAACCACGGCGATCCCCGCGATGGCGATCGCAATGCCCGCGTAGCCGATCCACGGGATCGTTTCGCCCAGCACAAACTCGCCCAAGATCGCTGCGAAAATCGGCGACGCGGTCATGCACAGCAGCGCCCGACGCGGCCCGATGTCGAGGAAGGCAGTGAAGAGCGCCTGATCGCACAGCGCGAGTCCGATGAGTCCCGAGAGCGCGAGGTAGACGATCTGGGTGTTGGACGCCACGTCGGGAACAAGGTCGCCGAATCGCCAGAGATGCGCCCCTGCCAACAGCACAATGGCCAACACAATCCGGAGCACGTTGACAGCCGTGACTCCGATACGTCGGCCCGCCGCAGCGAAGAATAGTGACGTCAACACCCAGAGAAAAGAGGTGAGCACCCCGGCGCCCGCGCCAAGAAATTGTGTCGAGTCGTACATCGGTTGAGCGAACAACAAGTGGGCGTCTCAGGCGGTATCAGCACGGCTCCGCCCGTTCGGCTATGCTATCCAACTCCTGCAAGGAGGCGACCGTGAGTACGACCCGACGTTCGACGGCGGACCAGGCGACATTTCAGACCTCGGCACCCAATACGCTGCTCACGCTCTATCGCCGGACTCGGCAGCGGACGCTCTCACTCGTCGAACCGCTCAGTGAAGAAGACTGCTGCGTGCAGTCGCAGCTCTCCTGCTCACCGGCGAAGTGGCACCTCGGGCACACCACATGGTTTTTTGAGCGTTTCATTGCTGTCGATGCGCTCGGAAAGAGCGCGTACAACGACCGGTTCGAGTTCCTGTTCAACTCGTACTACAACGCATTGGGAGACCGCCAGCCGCGTGCGTGCCGTGGCCTGCTCACTCGGCCCGGCTTGGGCGAGGTCTTGGCGTATCGGCATGTGGTCGACGATGCCGTCTGCGAGGCGCTCGAGCAGGACCGGCTGCCGCAGCAAGCTCTCGCAGCGCTCCGGCTGGGGCTGAACCATGAACAGCAGCATCAAGAACTGCTGCTCATGGACATCAAGCACCTGTTCTCGTGCAGCCCGCTGCATGTGCCCTACATCGATGATGAACCGGCTGAAGAGGTCTCGTCTGCCTCATCGGCACACTGGGTTGAGTTCGCAGGCGGGCTGACCGAAGTGGGCGCGATCGCAGGCGATGGCTTCACGTTCGACAACGAATCGCCGCGGCACAGGGTCTTCCGCGAGCCGTTCGCGCTCCAGAACCGCTTGATCACCAACGGTGAGTACCGGGCGTTCGTCGAAGACAACGGGTACGAGCGCGCCGAGCTGTGGCTCGATGCCGGCTGGAGGGCTCGCAGCCAGGCTGAGTGGCGGATGCCCGCGTACTGGTGCGAGGTCGACGGCGTGCTGTGCGAGTTCACGCTGTATGGAACCCGGCCTCTGCGGGACGCCGAGCCCGTCTTACACCTGAGCTACTTCGAGGCGGACGCGTTCGCGCGATGGTCCGGGGCCCGGCTCCCGACAGAGTTCGAGCTGGAAACCGCCTACCCGACCAGTGCCGGCGACGACGACGCGAACGGACGGCTGCTGGAGGCCGGCCGCTTCCACGCTGCTCCCGCAGTCGAGCGCAGCGACCGCTCGGTCATGCGTCAGGTCCGTGGCGATGCGTGGGAATGGACCAGCAGCTCCTACGGTCCGTATCCGGGGTATCGGCCACCACCGGGTGCTGTCGGTGAGTACAACGGGAAGTTCATGTGCAATCAATACGTCTTGCGGGGTGGCAGCTTCGCGACACCCACCGACCACCTACGCTCAACGTATCGCAACTTCTTTGAACCAGGGGACCGCTGGCAGTTCAGCGGCCTTCGCCTTGCACGATCGCTGAATGCATGACACACGACCCCGAGACGTCCCCCTCACTCGATTCGCAGCTAGATGAGCAATCCGACCTCCGCGACGAGGTTCTCGGACTGCTCGGCGCCCCCACCCCATCGCTGCCCGCCAAGCTTCATTACGACGAGCGAGGCTCCGAGCTGTTCGAAGAGATCTGCGATCAGCCAGAGTACACGCTGACACGTGATGAGATCGCGCTCATGCGAGAGCATGCGGGAGCTATCTCCGGCGAGGTCGGGCCCGGTGTCACGGTGCTCGAGCCGGGTAGCGGCGCAAGCGTCAAGACCTCGCTGCTGCTCGGTGCGCTCGAAGACTGTGCGGGCTACATCCCGATCGAGATCAGCCATGCAGCGCTCGAAGCGGCCTCGGCCAGGATCGCCGAGTCGTTCCCGGACCTGGCTGTGATGCCGATCCACGCGGATTTCACGCAGCCGTTCAGGCTCGAGCATCTCGAACTGCCTGATGCCGACCGGCTCGTCTACTTCCCGGGTTCGTCGATGGGCAACTTCACGCCCGAGATGCAGACCACGGTTCTAGCCTCGTTCGCTCAGCTCGCTGGAATGAACGGTGCACTGCTGGTCGGCTTCGATTTGGTCAAAGGGATTGCGGCGATGGAGGCCGCGTACAACGACATTGCTGGCGTCACGGCGGCGTTCAACCTCAACATGATCGACCGGCTTTCGAACGAGTTCGACCTCCCGGTCAAGCGCACGTGGTTCCGCTTTGAATCGGGCTGGGACGAGACGCGCCAGGCGATCGTGAGCTACGTCGTTCCCGATCGTGCGATCGCGTTCGAAGCCGGCGGCCACACGGTCCGCCTGGCCAAGGGCACCCGGATCCAGACTGAGGAGTCCCACAAGTACACGCCGGATCGGATCACGTCGCTCGCGTCGTCCGCGGGTCTCTCCGTCGATGCATCGTGGATCAACCGGCAGACGTCGTTCGCTGTATGCCTGCTTCGGCCGATGGAAGCAAGCTAGATCCGGTCGCGTGCCTGAACGAGCGCAGCGGCCCGGGCCGGGTCGACGGGCTCGTTCCAGACACCGCCGTGCTTAATCGAGGAACCTACGATCACTGCCGAGGCATGTTCGAGCATGCCCGGCAGCGATGCCGCATCCACACCAGAACCGACAAGCACGGGCGCGCCAGCCACCGCTGCGACCCTGCTGACATCGTCAACCGAAGCGGGCTTGCCCGTCGCCACGCCGGTGACGATCAGCGCATCGGCTCCGAAGAAGACCGCCGCCTCTGCAACATCTTCGATCGACAGATCGGCGGTAACGGCGTGTGAGGCGTGCTTCTTCTTGATATCGCAGAAGACCCCGATGTGCTCGGCACCGATCGACCGGCGGTAACGGAGCAAGGGCCCTGCCTCGGCCTGGGCGAGCAGCCCCTCGTCGGCCACGTGGGCGTAGACGTAGTTCTCGCATCGGATGAACGCGCCGCCCGACGCGAGTGACACAGCCATCGCATCGCTGTTGCCCCCCGACAGGATCTGCACTCCCAGAGGCAGCCCGGATGCATCGGCGATCCGGGCCGCGGCGACCGCCATGACCGCGGGCTGCTCGGGACCGAGCAGTGGACCGTGGACGTAAGGGAGGTCGTGCATGTTCTCGACAAGCACCGCATCGAAGCCCGCTTCACGCAGTATGAGGGACTCTCGAACCGCCTGCTCGATCAGCGTTGCCGGCGGATCCGTGGCACGCGGGGTGCCCGGCAGCGCACCGATGTGCACCATGCCGATCAGCACGTTTCGTCTTTCCAGCATCGATCGCCACGCGGCATGACGGGTCGGGTTCGTCATCGATAGACTGTATCCCCGCCGAAGGAGCCCTTATGGCAAGGACACGACTCGTCGCCGCGCTCGCAAGCTTGATGATGCTGCCGCTGATCGGCTGCGCACACGCACAGCCGACGATCCTGTACGACGTAGAACTCGAACGCGCGGCGAGCCAGGTGGTTCGTATCCACGCCTCCGCTCCCGCAGCCGGCGAGCCGGTCGATTTCGTGCTGCCGGTCTGGAGGCCCGGGCGGTACGGTGTCTTGGACTTCGCGGCCACCGTGCGCGAGTGGTCAGCAAGTGACGATGCGGGCCGTGCGCTCGATGTGGAGAAAGTCCGCAAGAACGTCTGGCGTGTGACGCCGCGGGCCGACTCAGGCCGGATCACGCTGACGTACGACATCTACGCGGCCTCACTCGGCGACCGGACCCGCCACGCTGATGACACGCACGCCTTCCTCAGCGGGTCGAGCGTGTTCGTGCTGGTACCGCCGCACCGCGACGACGACCACGGCGTACGCATCGAACTCCCCGATGGCTGGAGTGTCGCCACCAGCATGCGGCCCGATGCGACCGGCGTGCTCAAGGCTGAGAGCTACGACGTGCTGATCGACTCGCCCATCGAAGCGGGGCTCCACCAGTCGCAGACTTTCGATACAGATGGTGTGGAAACAACGGTCGCGATCTGGGGCGAGGTCACACCCGACTGGGATCGGATCGAGCGTGATTTCCGGGCCGTCCACCTGGCTGTCCACAACGTGTTCGGAGGACAGCGGCACTTCGACGAGTACCTCTACATCACGCACCTCTACCCCGGCGGCGGAGGAGGCACGGAGCACCTGACATCCACGGTCGTGCAGGGACGCCCGAACACGCTCGATGATCCAGATCGCTACCGCGGCTTCCTGAGCCTCGTCGCCCATGAGTACTTTCATACCTGGAACGTCAAGCATTTCCGGCCAGCGGGCATCACGCCCTACGACTACAGCGCCGAGAACTACACACGGCTGCTCTGGCTCGTCGAGGGTACGACGAGTTATTACGACGAACTCGTGCTCGTCCGGGCTGGCATCACGACGCCCGATGACTACCTCGGCACTGTCGCATCGACCATCCGGAGCACCAAACGCCGCCCGGGTGCTGCGAGATCCAGCCTCGAAGATTCCAGCTTCGATGCCTGGCTGAAATTCTGGGGCCCGGATAGCCCGGATCACAGTAACACCAGCGTGAACTTCTACTCGCACGGGGCCATGGCTTCGATGACGCTCGACCTGCTCATCCGTGACGCGACGAGCAGCACACGAAGCCTAGACGACGCCATGCGGCTGCTGTACGAACGGTTCGACTGGCGCGAGAAGGGGTATACGCCAGATGATGTGCGATCCATCATCGCCGAGGTCGCGGGCAGGTCGATGGACAGCTTCTTTGATGCGCACATTGCCGGGATCGAGCCGCCGCCATTCGAAGCGGCGCTCCTGCTCGCGGGCCTTGTTCTATCCCAGGACGAGCCCGATGGGCCGCCGACTATCGGCATCCGCTCCCGCTGGGACGGCGAGGCGGACGTCGTCACGCGGCTGCCTGACAACGAGCCGGCGTTCCATCACGGGATCAATGTCGGCGATCGCATCATCGCCGTCGACGGCATGCCGCTCGAGGATCGCACCATCAGCGAGCGCATCGAGGGCCGCTCGCCCGGCGATACCGTCACGCTGGATGTGCTCCGGAACGAGCGGGCGCTTGCGATCGAGATTGAACTCGGCCCGCCCGCGCCCGGGCGCTTCCGCATCGAGCATGTCGAGCGGCCGAGCGACCGCCAGCGAGCTGTCTACGAGGGCTGGCTTGGTCAGCCCTGGCCCTCAAGCGAGGCCGCCGAGGCGACCTCCGCGGAAGCCGCCGGCTCGTAGGCCAGCGGGCCACCCGGCCCGAGGTCCCACCCGGCCTGAATCCAGATCAGCAGCATGATGGACCACACGATTGTGAAGACCACGGTGTAGGGCATCATCATCGAGATCAGGGTTCCCATGCCGCCCCGCGGCGCGTGCTTCTGCATGAAGACGAGGATGATCACCAGGTACGCGTTGAGCGGCGTGATGATGTTCGTCGTTGAGTCACCGATGCGGTACGCCGCCTGCGTCAGCTCGGGGCTGATCCCGACGAACATCAGCATCGGGACAAAGATGGGCGCAAACATCGTGTACTTCGCGCTCATCGAACCGACGAACATGTTGAAGACCATCGTTAACAGGATGAAGGCGATGACCAGGGTGCCCGTACCGAGTTCCGCTTTCGCCAGAGAGATGCCGCCCGCATAGGCGAGCATGCGGTCGAGCTGGCTGTACTTGAGGTACTCGATGAACTGGGCTGCAAAGAAGGCCAGGACGATGATCGGCGCCATCGCCGCGATCGACTCTATCATGACCCGCGCGGCATCCTTGCTGCCCTTGATCGATCCGATCGAGACCCCATACGCGATACCAGGCAGGACAAACCCGAGGAAGATCAGCGGTGTCACAGCATCGACCCAACGCGGGAACTGGGGGCTGCGGACGGTCAGCGTGGTGCCATCGTCACGCACAAAAACACGAGCCGTATCGATCGCGCCGTCTCCGTCGCGGTCGATCCCGTGCATGACGCCCTCGCCCTCGAATGCCTGGCTGGTGTAGCTGTCATCGATGCGTGCATCGGGCGTGATATCCGCCAGCAGCGGACGGGCCTCATCCGCAGGGTTCGGCACCTGAGGGTCGTACAGCGGCGAGCCAGGGATCATCACTAGCGCGATCATCAGCACGATCAGTCCACCCATCACGCCTGCACCGATCAACAGCGATGTCGACTCCTCAGCCTTCATGCCCTGATCGTCCATCGCATGCTCATCGATCGGGCTCGGCCCGCCATCCTCGGGCGCTTTCTTCGACAGCCGCCGCTCGACGAACCAGCTTGTCACGCACCAGCCGGTCATCGTGATCACGAACGTCGAGGCAATCATGAACCACCAGTTGCACGTCGCCGCGACGGCGTAGCCGGGCTCGATCACCTGCGCCCCGGTCTGCGACAGCTCCGCGAGCATCGGGTCGAGGCCGGTCACGAACAGGTTCGCGTTGAAGCCGGCCGAGACGCCCGCGAACACCGCCGCAAGTCCAGCCAGCGGCGATCGACCGACCGATTTGTACAGCGCCGCGGCCAGAGGTGGCAGCACCACGTACCCCGCGTCGATGCCCATCGAGCTCATGATGCCCAGAAAGACCATCGTCGGCGTCAGCAGGTACTTGGGCACAACGAGCATGAAGGCTTTGAGCATCGCGCCCAGCATGCCGGTCCGTTCGGCCACGCCGATGCCCAGCATCCCCGTGAGGACCACGCCCAGCGGAGCGAAGCCCATGAAGTTGTCGACCATGCTCGACAACGCCCAGTACAGCCCATCCGGGGTCAGCAGGCTGACAGGGGTAATGACATCACCCGCATCGACGAAGGTGACGGCAGACTCGCCGTCCTCACCGACGACCTGCACGGGCGTGACCGGCTGCACCTCCCAGGCGGTCCAGACGGCGATCTGGCTCAAGACCATCACCAAGATCGCCCCAAACAGGAACAGCAGCACGGGATCGGGCAGCTTGTTGCCGATCCATTCGATGGCGTCGAGTACGCCGCCACGGGAAGCGGCGGGCGTTGTGTCGGGTGCGGAAGGCGGCTGCGACGGATCGGTGGGCATCACCGGATTCTGACCGACCAGGCCGACGCGTGCAACCCGCTTAGGCTCCGCCGCTTCTGTCGAGGAACCAGGGCATCAGGTCATGCCCCCGACCGAAATGCGGGCCGGCCGCCTCGGCCTGCGTCTCGGTCAGCCGCGTCGAAGCGTCGGCCTGGATCCCGGTGCCCGCCACGGCATAGGGAACGGGCGTCGCGTCGTGCTTCCGCGTTGAGCACAGCGTGTAGTGATCCGGCATCACCAGCACACGCCAGGACGGCTCACGTTGGATCCGGCCCAGCATCGGCCCGACGCAGTGCCGATCGATCGCCTCGATCGCCGCCGTCTTCGTCGTAGCATCCGCTTGATGCCCGGCTTCATCGGGCGACTCGATATGGCAGCACACCAGATCGAACCGGTCGAAGGCCTCTACAGCCGCGGCCCCCTGCCCCTTGTAGTCGTTGTCGTGCCAGCCTGTCAGCCCGGGCACGCTGACCCGATCCCATCCGACCAGCGACGCGAGACCAGCAAGCAGGTCCACAGCCGTCAGCATGCAGCCGGTCACACCAAACCGATCCACGAAGCTCGGCAGGGAAGCGAACGAACCCTGCCCCCAAATCCACGCGTGCGTTGCCAGGCGCTCGCCGCGCGCACGCCGATCTCGGTTGACGGCATGGTCATCGAGCACCGCCCTCGAGGCGTGGATCAGATCCACAAGCCGTTCCGCCGCACCCGCGCCGGTCGGCAGGTGGTCCCCGACCAGCTCACCGAGAATCTCGTGCGGCGGTACCGTTGTGCACGCACCGCCGAGCCCGCCCGACCGGTCGATCAGTGCCGCGCGATAGCCCGCTGCCGGGTGAAGCTCCAGCCCCTCAAGAAGACCTTGCTCACGCCACGCGCGCTCGACCGCATAGAAAAGTTGCCGCGAGTCTTCCCCCGATATGCCGCCAGCCGAATGGTCGAGCATCCGCCCGCCGTCGTCGACGGTCACCAGATTGACCCGGCAGGCCAAGTCTTGCTCGCCACCGGAGACGCCCAGCGCAGCCGCCTCAATGGGTGCTCGGCCGGTGTGGTACCGCACGGGGTCATACCCCATGAGCGACATCGAGCACACATCAGAGCCAGCCGACCAGCCAGCCGGGGTCGTTGCCGCGGTCCCCAGCCGCCCATTGGCAACCAGACGATCGAGATTCGGCGTGTTCGCCGCCTCGAAGGGTGTCCTCCCTCCAAGCGCCAGCAGCGGCGTGTCGGCGGCACCATCGGGCAGGATCAGCGCATACTTCACGGAGGCAGCCTACCAACTCACGCAACCAGCCGACACACGGAGCCACCAATGACCTTCGACCCCAACGGACCGGCAGAGTACGACAGCTACTTCGGAATCCCGCCCGTGCCCGACGCCCGGATCGCCATTATCCCAGTACCGTTCGAAGCTACCGTCTCCTCGGGCGGCGGGACCGCCAGGGGACCGGGCATCGTCCGCGAGGCTTCGGCCCAGGTCGATCTGCACGACATGCACTTCGGATCCGTCTGGCGTGTCGGCTTCGACGAATGCCCCCCTGTCGAGGTAGACCAGGACCTCGAGCCCGACGCTGCCGCAGAAGCGATCAGGGCGTTACTCCACGGGCATGCAGCCGACCTGATCCGGATCGGACAAGCCCCGATCGTGCTCGGCGGGGAGCACAGCGTCTCCCTCGGTGCCGTCGAGGCCTGCGCCGAAGCCGTCCCAGCCATCGGCGTCCTTCAGATCGACGCCCACATGGACCTCCGCGACGCCTACGAGGGCTACCGCTTCAGCCACGCCTCGATCGCGCGCAACATCCTCGAACGCTGCCCAACCGTGACCTCGCTGATCCAGGTCGGCATCCGCGATTGCTGCGACGAAGAGCGGTCCTACGCGGCCGATGAGGGCGAGCGGGTACGGGTTCTCGACGACGTTGCCATCTGGCGGCACATCGACTCAGGCGGCTCATTCCGATCGCTGGCCGAAGGAGCTATCGAGACCCTGCCCGAGCACGTCTACATCACCTTCGACATCGACGGCCTCGACCCGGCGCTCTGCGCCAACACCGGCACGCCCGTTCCGGGAGGTCTGACGTTCCAGCAAGCCGCAGCGCTGCTGGAAGCCGTTGCGGAGTCGGGCCGACGCGTGGTGGGTGCCGACCTCGTCGAGATCTCACCGGGCACGAGCGACGGCCGATGGGACGGCAATGTCGGTGCCCGCATCCTGTACAAGCTCGCAGGCTGCATCGGAAAGTCGCAAGGCTGGCTCAAGAGCTGACACGCTACGGCCCGCCGAGCAACCCAGCAACCTGCGGGATCCAACTGCTGGCCACGAACTGCCCGGGTCCGAAGATGAAGTCGCCCGCGAAGATGAAGACCAGAACGAACAACCCGATGCCAATCCACCGGCCGTTCTCCGATTCGAACAGCCGCCCGTACTCCGGCACGAAATCTGAGAGAATCCGCCACCCGTCCAGCGGCGGGACCGGGATCAGGTTGAACAGCGCCAGCGAGATATTCAGGAAGACGATCAGGAAGCAGAACGTCTGCAGGTTCGGGCCCAGCGGGTCGCCAAGCATGGATCGTCCGTTGAGCACGAGCGCACCGATCACGATGAAGACCGCAGCGATCAGAAGGTTCATCGCCGGCCCCGCGAACGCAACGTACGCCGACGCATACCGCCCGCGCTGCCGCGACGGATCGACCGGCATCGCCCCGAAGGCGATGCCGAAAAATGCGAACAGCGCAAGGCTCATCGGCCCCATGTGCACCAGAGGGTTCCAGGTCATGTGCCCCAGTTCGATCGGCGTGCGATCGCCCCTGCTGATCGTCGCCCACCCGTGAGCTAGCTCGTGCAGCACGATCGAGCCGATCACGGCAACGGTCCACGAGACCAGACCCACGATGCCCATATTGTCGATGACGTTCTCAACCCACCAGTTACCGGGCATCCAGCACGGTAGGCCGGCTTAAACGCAGCACGCGGAAATTCAGCCGTCGGACGACCTCACGCTGAGGCGGCCGGAGTCGCGGTGCTCGCCTCGGTCGCGAGCTTGACGAGCTCATCGAAGGTCTGCGGCTCCTCGATCGCCAGCTGGCTGAGCATCTTGCGATTCAGCAGCACACCCGAGAGCTTCAAGCCGTTCATGAACAGGCTGTAGCGGGTGCCGCGCATCTTGCACGCCGCGGTAATGCGCGTGATCCAGAGGGCCCGCATATCACGCTTGAACGTGCGGCGGTCGCGGTAGGCGTAGACGCCCGAGCGGATGACCTGCTGCTTGGCAAGCTTGCGGTGCTTGCCGCGGGCGCCGTAGTAGCCTCGGGCATCGCGGAGGATGCGCTTGCGGGCCTTGTTGCGGACGGGGCCGTTGGTGGCGCGGGGCATCGGTCGGTCCTTTCGTCACGCCCGGCGGAGCGGCTCGGGCCGGCTTTCGGTCCCGGCGGGCGGTGGTTCGTGCGTCAGATTTAGTCCTGAGAAGCTTTGGCCGCGGCTTCACGGGCAGCGCGACGCTCCTCGGGCGACGGGCTGCGGCGGATCGCCGCGAGCGGCTGCGTGCGGCCGCGGAGTCTGCGATACAGCAGCTTCTCGAACCGCTTGGCGTCGGGGTTGGCCGCGTACGGGTCCTTGCGGAGCTGGCGCAGGCGCTTGCCGGACTTGTGGGAGCTCAGGTGCTTGTGGTATGCCGAGCGGTGACGGACCTTGCCCGTCTTGCTGATGCGTACCCGCTTGAGCAGGCCCTTGTGGATCTTGTTCTTCGGCATCGCTGACCTCGCCCATCGGGCTACGCAATCGCGGATCGCAGGCCCACCGCCCACGGCTTCCTCGAAGGCCAAGATGCTAGGCCAGGCCACGCCCCCTGGCTAGTGGCGGACCGGATCGACGGGCTTGCCCAGCGGCATGTTCATGGAGCGACGAAGGCATCCCGCTCCCCCTCGGGGGTGCCGATGCCTTCGAAGGTAAGCCGTCGGCCTTCCCGAGCCGCCCGGATGATCCGCTCCAGCCCTCTCGGCAGGTAGATGTGGTCGCCGCTTGGGAGCGCCGGACGATCAAGCCAGACGACCGAACCGTCCGCCCGCAGCACCTGCTGGCCGCGGCCGGCGTGGTTGGGGGAACCCGCATCGACGTAGGCGGGCAGGCCGCGGTAGACCGCCAGCGTGATAGGTGAGCGATCGGCTAAGAGCACGGTCCCGTCCGGACGGGTCAGGCGGAGCGAATCGCCGAGCGTCATGCTGTAGGACACCTGCTCGAACGTCTCCCAGTCCAGGGCGTCCGCCCCGGCCCTGGGCATCGCTGCGTTCGGATTGCCGGGGCTCTCGAGCGCATCGGCGGGTGTATAGCCGGCTCTGTGGAGCGTGAAAAAGTTCGCCGAGTTCGACTCACGCGGGTTCTCGCCGACGCGCCACCAGGCCCAGCCCGGCTGGCGGACACCATCCGACACGCTCGGGAGACGATCGTCATGCTCGGCTGCGTACGCGCCGAACCCGATCCCCGCCACCGCAAGGTTTGCGCGGTTGGCCTCCCGCAACGCGTGCTGACGGGCCGAGCCGACGACAGGCCAGAGTACCGAGGCACTGATCAGCAGCACAGCCGCAATCGAAACAAGGTCTGTGATCCGCCAGTGCGACCGTGCCGGCGAAGCGTCGGGCGAGCCGGACTCGCTCACCGCGTCGATCCGGGCCAGCGTGCGCCCCGTCAATTCCGATATGGGCGTGACCTCCGCGATGACGGACGAGCCGGCGGCGAGAAGCGATGCGACCGCGTCGTACGAAGCCGCCCGGCCCCTCAGTCCCGCGGGAGTCCGCTCGCTGCGGTGTCCGCTGATCATCCAGGCGTCGAGCGCATCGGCATCCTGCTCGCAGAGCACCGGCTCGAGGCCGGGCGAAACGCACAACCCGGCAACACGCTCGCAGAGATCCGCATCTGCTGTGTTCGTCCCATGGGAGACGAGTTCGGCGAGGGTTCGCAGCGCCTCGACACGATCAGCGAGCGAAGGCGGTGGGTCGGTGGCTTCCCAGCCGTGCTCGCAGAGCCAATCGAGGGCGGCGCGATCGGGGCCGCTGAGCCCGGAGGGCGGGTTGCCATCTGCGCTTGCGTCATTCATCCGTGCGGGCCCTCCAGGGCTTGATCTGGATCCGATCCGTCGTGTGCGTCGCGCCACGCGCGTCCGAAGTGGGCAACCGCTGCGTGCAGGCGGCTCTTGACAGTGCCGAGCGGGATGCCGAGTTCCTCGGCGATCTGCGCGTAGCTGAGCCGCTGGAAATAGGCCAGCAGCAGCACCTCGCGCATCGGGTAGGTGAGGGTTTCGAGCGTGCGCTGCACCGCATCCTGGACGTCCTTGGATAAGACGCCGTTCTCGGGTGCCGGCCAATCGATCTCGAGCAGATCCACGATCTCGGTGCCGCCCGAGGAGTCGACCGGCTTGGAAAGCGCCAGGATCGGCTGACGCCGATGACGACGCATGGCGTCGCGCGCCTTGTTGGCTGCGATTGTGTACAGCCAGGGCTTGAGCCGGCGCGAGGTATCGAACCGTGACGCCGAGAGGTGAAGCTGGAGGAACGCCTCCTGGAATGCATCCTCTGCTATCTCACGCTGGCCGGTCAGCCGTATCAAGAAGCGGAGCAGATCGGGCTGGTGGCGATCGATCAGGAGCCGCAGCGCTGCCCGCTCGCCGGAGACGTACGCCGCCACCAAGGCCTCATCGCTGCGATCGGCACCGTCCGATTCGCTTGGGGCCTGGCTCATATCCCCGCCCCTTGTTGCCGGGATATCTGTGGAGACCATGCGCAGCGCCCCAACCCGGCCGTGGCCCGAACCGGCGATGGATCCTGGTCGTGCTGCATGCGTCGATCGCATCCCCATGCTGCTGCTTACGGTGTCGGCCGGGGCTTCGTTCGCCGGTGCAGGCGATTCCCGGCGGACAGGAGCCTACCCCGCCGATAATCATGCTTCCGCGTTGGAACGGTCAGAATCGGCGAACTGTCAAGGGCATGCAATCCATGGTCGATCGCGGCGTTCAGCCAGTGATGCATGGATCGGGCGTCGAGGCCGAGCCCGGTGCGGCCGGAGGGGACCCACCCCTGCCACAATCCGGGCCCCAGTCTGGGACCGAAGTGGAGGCCGAGGCGGTTGTCCGCCGAGTGGTCGGCGGAGATCGGTCGGCATGGGAGGATCTGATCCGTTTGTATGCCCGGCGGATCTACGCCGCGGCACGGAGCCGTCTCAAGTCGTCCGAGGCCGCTGAAGAGGTAACGCAGTCGGTGCTTGCCACGGTGCACGAATCCATCTCGCGGGGGCGCTATCGCGATGAGGGCCGGTTCGAG
>JBCCZQ010000003.1:0-93864 GCA_039187315.1 Planctomycetota bacterium
CACCGAGACGCCGGGGAGCCGGTCGCGGAGCTCGCGCAGCCGGCGGTATTCGGGCCGGAAGTCGTGGCCCCACTGGCTGATGCAGTGCGCCTCGTCGATGGCGATCGCGGCGAGATCGACCTCGGCCAGCCTCGTGAGGAAGCGGTCCTGGACGACGCGCTCCGGGGCGACCAGAAGCAGCCGCAGCTCTCCAGCGTGCAGGCGTTCCAAGGCCTCGCGGACCTCACCGTCGTCCATCCCGCTGTGCAGCGCCGCCGCGGGATAGCCGCACAGGCGGAGCCCAGCGAGCTGGTCCTCCATCAGGGCGATCAGCGGGCTGACCACGAGGGTCAGGCGGCCGGTGAGCATCGGAGGGAGCTGGTAGCACAGGCTCTTGCCGCCGCCCGTGGGCAGCACGACGAGCGAGTCCCGACCGGACACGACCGCCCGGACGGCTTCTTCCTGAAGCGGGCGGAACGCGCGGATGCCCCAGATGCGCTCCGCAGCATCGGCCATCGCGTCCTGCGACAGGTCGGGTCCGTCCGTGGCGTGCTCCATGTGCCCCGATGCTATCGCGTTTGGGTATCTGGTGCCTGGGTCTCAACCGACAGCGGCTCGCTCCACGGCAGTGATTCGATGGCGGACGCGATCCGGCCGCTTTCGAGGATGTGCTTATCTGTGCGAGACTCGCCCGTCACGACCGGCGTCGGGTTGATGTCCAGCACCACCGGCTGACCCTGGTGCACGACGTAGTCGATCTTGCCGTACTCCACGCCGAGCGATCGCTGGGTGGCCAGGATCATCTCTGGAGGACGTTCGAACGCGCCGAGCTTGGCGTTGGTGTCCTTGACGACTCGGGTCCTGCCTGAGAGTGTCCGGCCGAGACCGCGGTCGCCGAGAACGATCCACATGAACATGACGTACCTGCCCTCGGCGTCCCGATCCGGTTCGAAGAAGCGTTCGACCACGAGGTGTGGGTTCGCCCAGACGCTCGTGGGCACGCTTTCGATCGATGGGAAGACCGGGTAGCGCGGCAGCATGCGGGTCCATCGGAAGCCGTGGCGTCGCGCCGCAGGAGACCACAGGACCCTGTGCCAGGCGAGGGAAGCCGTGCGCAGCCAACGCGGTACGGTTCGCTCAAAGTCACGGAACCCGCCGCTGTTGTTGTTCGTCTTGACGATCACCGGGCCGGTGTGCGGATCTTCTCTGTTGAGCAGGTGCGCGCTGATCGCGCTCTTCCGGACATCGCGGATGTGCCGGTTGAGCAGCCTGGCGTGCGTGCGGATCCGCTTCCAGATCGGCTCAGGGATACGTGACACATCCAGGTGCGGGAGAAGAACATCCGCCCGGCAGGCCTCGTCCGGATCACGGGTCACGACGATGCCGTGGCCGAGGCGCTTCCACGCCTCGATCAGGGGCCAGATGCGGTATTGCCGGCGCTCGGCGTGCGCGTCTCGCGGGTCGAGCAGCACGGCGATGGATAGGGAACGTGCCATCGCTGAGCCGCCAACACCCGGCTATCAGGCATCGTCTTCGGCCGAGATGTTGACGTATGTCCGCGTCTTCCCTCGCTGCGACAGAAACTCTTCGAGTGTCGCGTTTGTGACCTTGCTCGGCGGGAAGTTGACATGACCGGAGATGGGCACGGCCACATACTTGGCATCCTCGTCGGCCCTGGCGATATCAGCGAGCATCCGCACGCTGGCCAACCCGTAGCTGAACTGGTCCTGCGCGATGGTGCCGAAGACCCGCCCGTCTGCGACGGCTTCGAGGGTCTCCTGACGGTCGTCGAAGCCGACGACGATCATGTCGTTTGTCTTGCCGGCGGTCTCAAGAGCCGCGAGCGCGGCGGGTATGTGATAAGCGAACAGGCCGACGACCGCGGTGGCTTCGGGGTGCTCTTCGAGCGCCTGGGCCACATTCGCGGTCGCTTGCTCGGGCGAGAGCTCGTCGACGTAGGTATGAACGATGGTGTAGCCGCCTTCGGTGAGGACGGCATCGAGGGCGTCGTTGGGTCGTCCGGGAACGAATGAGCGTCCCAGGACCTCGTCGATAAACCCCTGGCGGCGGAGCTGGCCGTTCGCTTTGGCGACCGGGCCGCAGATGATGACGATCTTTGCCCCATCGGGTGCGGCGTCGCGCAGCAGCTCGCCGCAGAGCCGCCCGGCGGTGTAGTTGTCGGGCCCGATGAAGCAATCACGCCCGGAAAAATCGCAGTCGGAATCGACGGTGATCAGCGGCATCGCGTCGGCGATGCTCCGCAGCGCAATGCCCTGCTGGATGGCGTCCACCGGGCTGAGCGCCAAACCGTCGTAGCCGGCTTCAGTGATGCTGCTCAGCAAGCGGTTCTGGTCATCCAACTCCCCCGATGAACGGTAGATGCTGAGCTCTACCCCCATCTGCTGGGCGGTCGCCTCGGCGCCGGCGATGACGGAATCCCAGTAGGGGTCGTTGTCTGCCGTGACGAACGCGATCCTGACCGAATCGTCCTGCGGCGCAACACGCGTGTATACGACCACGCTGACGGCGATGGCCACAAGAACCAGAAGCCACAGAACCGCCCTCGGACCGCTTGATTGGGCTTTGTCGTCTGCCATGGGAGCCTCCCGCGAGAGTTGAACAGGATTTCATGCAGTGTACACGAAGCGTGCCTGGACAGGTGCGGGGTGGCGTTGACCTTGCGCATCGGCTTGATCGAGGGGGTCGGTCGGCCCTGCACCCATCAGAACAACAACCTGTTTGGGTTGTTCCGTCCTCGCATTGCAGGGAACGGGCCCATTCTGGTCTGCAAGATCCGTTTATGGCGTTGGGCCGAAGCCCCGGAAGAGCCCGCGTGGGTCGTGCTAGCAAAAACAGCGCGCCGCCTTTCGGCGACGCGCTGTCGTGTTGGTTTCCTCCGCAGATGAACGGAATTCGGCAGAGGATCGTGAGCGGTCGATCAGCAGCCGTTGATGAAGGCGGTGACCCAGGCGAAGAAGTCGCTGTCGGTGCAGGCGCCGTCGAGGTTGACATCGCACGCTGACAGCTCGTCCTCGGAGCGAGGATCGGCTACGAAGTTGGTGACCCAGGCGAAGAAGTCGCTGTCATCCGTCACGCCATCGAGGTTCACGTCGCCCAAGCAACGCGTCAGGATCGAGACGCTGTCCTCGGCGTAGACCACGCGGGTGATGAACTGACCGTCGCCGCTGAGGATCGGGTTGAACGTGTCAAACCGACCGACGATCTGGTCCGCGCCGATAATGACGTGCGTGAAGCCGATCGTGAGCACGGCGGGATCGATGATCTCGATATCCAGCGTCCCTGCGAGCGTGGCAGTGCCCTCGACTACGAGCGCGCCGTTCGCGAAGTTGTTGCCGATTCGTGCGACGTAGGTTCCGTTCGAAGCGTTCTCGAACCCCTCTGTGGCGTTGATCGTACCGAACGCGCCGTTCTCGAAGCCCGGCGCGAGGATGCCCTCGTTTGTGAAGGGCACCTGGATCTCGCCGCGACCCTCGATGGTGTGGCCCGCACCGTTTGTCAGCTCGGCATCCGAATCAGCGACGGCCGAAATACGGCTGTTCGCGCCGGCGGTCTGGAACCGGACCGATCCCGTGCCGTTGAAGGTTGTGTTCTCCGGGAGCCGGATGACGCCGTCGGACGATGACTGCTGGTTGTTGACATCGATGGTGCCGTTATTGGTCAGCGTGCCGCCTCGGACCTCGAGCGTGTCGCCGGCGTTGACGAAGCCGTTGCCGGAAAGAACAGTCCCTTCGACCGATGACGTTGCGACCGTGCCCCATGCGGGCTGGCCACCGACCAGCGGGCCGCTCGCGTCCAGTATGCCGCCGACGAGCTCGAGCCCGCCGTTGAGCGCGACCACGCCGCCCTCAGCACGCACCTCGCCGCCGCCGGTCTGATCGATCAGGTTGTCGAGGAAGAGCGTTGTTCCCGGGCGGCTGGTCAGATCGCCGTTGTTGATCATCGAGTCGGTGATGATCTCAAAGGTCGCGCCGGAGACGGACACGCTGACGTCCGCACGGATCTCGCCGTTGTTGACCAGATCGCCCTGCATCCGTCCGACACCGCGGACGAGCTGACCGGAGCCGAGCGTGCCGGTCGTTCCAGCCGCGCTACGGATCTCGCTGTTATCAGCAGAGGTCCGCATCTGGATCTCGCCCGTGCCGTCGATGGTCGCGTCATCGAGCTCGAGAACGGCGTTCGAGCTTGATGCAGCTGGGTTCATCTGGATGACGCCGTCGTTGGTCAGGCCTACCGAATCGACTATCACGGTTGAACCGGGCGAGAAACGCATGTCGCCCATGAAGTTAACGCCGCTGAGCTGCTGGGTCCCCGTATCGTTGCTGATAAAACCGGTCCCATTCGAGGCGATCATGCCGTTCTCGATGCGGGTGCCCCCTCCGAGGTTCACCAAGCCGTCGTTGGCCAGAATCATGCCGCCGGCGCCCTGTGTGATCGTGATCGCGTCGATGTCGAGGCGTGTATTCAACTCAGCGGTGATGGTGTTGTTGTTGGTCTTGTCTTCGGTGCGGAGTGTCAGCTCGTTGCCGGACACAGATACCGCAACATCCGCGGAGATGATGCCCTCGTTGACGAGTGCGGCGTTGATCCACCCGACGCCGCGGATCAGGTGATCAGCGCCGTGGATGATGACGCCTGATCCGGACGTGTTGATCTGTGCATTGTCGGAGAACGTCCGCATCTGGATCTCGCCGGTGCCGCCGATGGTGACTGGGGCGGCCGATGTGAGCAGCGCATTGATGCTCGATGCATCGCGGTTGATCTCGAGCAGCCCGTTGTTCGTAATCCCGCCGCCGGCGAGGATGGCTTCGCCGTTCGGCGAGATCCGGCCGTTCCCGCTGAGGGTGACATCGGTAAGCGTCGTGTTGGCCGTGGACTCGAAGTCGTAGAAGCCCCCTCCGATCGCGTTGATCTCGCCGCCCGTTACCGATGTGTCACCGAAGAAGCCGACAACACCCGCGCTCTCGGCCCGGATCTCACCGCCGCCGGTCTGGTCGATGGCGATGGATTCGATGTCCAGGAAAGTGCTGCCTTCGGCGGAGATCAGGCCGTTGTTGACCTTGTCGTTGATGCGCAGCTCGAGGTTGTTGCCGGAGACCGAGACCGCGACGTCCGCCGAGATGGTTCCATCGTTTGTCACCGGCGCGTCGATCCGGCCCACGCCGCGGATCGTGTGCGACGCCGCGTGGGTGATGCTCTGGCCCGGGTCGGCTATGATCTGGGTGTTGTCGGCGGAAGTCCGCATACGGATCGTGCCCGTGCCATCGATCGCGCCGCTCTGCGCGAAGTTCAGGACGGCGTTGCTGGACGACGCCGCAGGGTTCATGTCGATCTGGCCGTCGTTGGTAAGGCCCGTTCCCGATACATTGACGGTCGAGGCCGGCTGGATGCGGAAGTCGCCGCCGACCGAGACGCTCTCGAACGCGCTCGTCCCCGAGATGGTCTGCACAAGCCCGCTTCCCTCGCTCGAGACCGTGCCACCCAGAATGCCCGAGCCACCAAGCAGCGAAACGACGCCTCCATTCTCGGCCACAATCTCACCGGAGGGCTGCGTGATCACCGTGCCGCTGATGACCTCGAGGATCGAGTTCGACGCGGCGGCAAGCCGACCGCTGTTCGTCGTCGCCGACCGCATCTCGAGGTCGTTGCCCGAAACCGATACCGCGACATCCGCCGCGACACGGCCTGCATTGTTGAGCGGCGCAAAGATCTGACCGACACCCCGAACAGTGTGCCCGGCGCTGTTCGTGAAGACGCCCGTGCCGGCGATCTGGGAGTTGTCGATGCTTGTCCGCATCCGGATCTCGCCAGAGCCAGACATCGTGGTGTCGGCCAAGATGCTCAGGACTGCATTCGCGGATGAAGCCGCAGGATTGAGCTGGATGAGCCCGTTGTTCAACGAGTTCCCGTTGAGCCCGAGCGTGGCGGAGGGCTGGATGGTGAGCGTCGCGTCAGGATTCGTCTGCTGCAGCGACCCGATCGATGATCCGGTGCCGGTGTAGTTGATGGTGTAGGTGCCCATCAGCGCGATAGAGGCTGTGTGTGTGGGCAGCGTCGGCGAGACGGCTTGGTCCCAGTTGCCGCCATCCGTCCAGTTCCCGCCAAGGACGTTGTTCCACTCGAAGACCTGTGCCCGAGCCTGTCCGACCCCGATAACCCCGATCGAAGCCGCAAGAAGTACCGCCTTTGTCCCGTACAACATGTGAATCTCCATCGACACAGCAACCTCGCTCTGGTATGGTGAGCGCGGTTCACGCAAGCTCAGGACAGGAAACGCCTTCCGTTTGGCGGTTCATCGTGCTGTCCATTTCAGAGTGGCGCAATCGAGGTCGGAGCGGGGCCATGACGACCTCGGATTCCCCCAACTCAGGTATGAAGGCGGACCCGTCGCGGGAACTCAGCGACGCGATCTATCAGCGTCTGCGTACGCTTGCGCGTGCTCAGATGGCATCTGAGGCGCGGGGCATCACCCTTCAGCCCACGGCCCTCGTGCACGAGGTCTACCTGCGGCTTCAGAAAGACCCCAGCCTGAACTGGGCCAACGACCGTGAGTTCTTCGCCGCCGCGGGCGAGTGCATGCGCCGGGTGCTGGTCGACGAGGCCCGCCGGCGTAAGGCTCTCAAGCGAGGCGGGGACCGTGCCCGGGTCGAGCTTCCGGAAGTCCCCGACAACACCCCGGGCGCGCAGGAGGAGGTTGTCGGTGTGCTGAGCCTGGACGCGGCGCTGTCACGGCTCTGCGAGCTCGACTCCCGCCTCTACGAGGTCGTGGTGCTACGGTACTTCGCAGGTCTCTCGGTGACCAACACGGCTTCACTGATGGGGATCGCGCCGCGAACGGTCAAGCGCGACTGGGTCGCCGCTCGGACCTGGCTGCGTGCAAAGATCGCGTCCCAGCCGGTCGGAGATGAGGTGTGACCAGCCGACAGGATGAAAGCGTGCTGGATAGTGCGCTGCTGATCTACCGGGACCTGATCGATCAGAGCCCGGACGACGAGCGTGCGTGGCTGGAACAGCGCTGCGAGGGCGATGGGGAGCTTCTCGAAGCCGTTTCGAGCATGCTTGAACCTTCGCACGACGATGACAGTCTCGTGCCGGCTGCGGACCAGATGCTCGGCATTACGCCCGATGGGCCTACGCCAGCGGTCAGCATGGAGGGCCTTGAGCTTGGTCGTCTGCTCGGGCGGGGTGGCTCCGGCGATGTCTATGAAGCCCGTCAGCTTCAGCCCGATCGACAGGTCGCTGTCAAGCTGCTGCGGAGCGGGCTGACGAGCCCGCGTCTCAAGAGCAGGTTCGAACAGGAAGCGCAGGTGCTCGCCAGCCTGACGCACCCCGCCATCGCGACGATCCATCGGACAGGGACCGCCACGCATCCCAGCGGCGCGGAGGTTCCGTACATCGTGATGGAACTGATCCGCGGCGAAAGCATCACCAGCCGGGCCGCTGAGCTTGATGCGTCAGACAGGCTTCAACTGCTTGCATCGGTGGCTCGCGGCGTCCAGGCCGCGCATCAGTCTGGCATCATCCACCGGGATCTCAAGCCCGGCAACATCCTCGTCGATCCGGAGCTGGGCCCGAAAATACTCGATTTCGGTATCGCGCGTCTGCTCGATGACGCTCAGGGCTCTGTGCACACGGCCACCGGCGAAGTTCTCGGCACACTGACCTACATGAGCCCTGAACAGATCGATCCGCGTCTCGGCAGGCTCGATACGCGCGGCGATGTCTATTCGCTCGGCGTGCTGATGTACGAGCTGCTCGTCGGCGAGCCCGCGGTGCTCCACCTGGACCGCTCACCCTTCGACATCGCGAGCACGATCATCAAGGGCGAGCTTCCGAAGCTTGACACACGCGGGCTTGGGCTGCACACGGATGCCGACGCGGTCTATCGGAAGGCGACCGCAACCGACCCAGAGCGGCGGTACGCCTCGGCCGCCGCGTTCGCCGACGACCTGGACCGGCTCGCGGAGGGCCGACCTGTCACGGCCCAGGCGCCAACGACCTATTACCTGCTTAGGACGTTCGCCCGGCGGAACCCGTTGCTGGTGGGCATGGTTGCCTCGGTATTCGTCGCCGTGAGCCTGTTCGGGACTCTGGCAGCGATCGGCTTTGTATCGGCCTCGCGTGAGCGCGACGCGGCCATCGAAGCGCGTGCTGAGACCTCGCGCGAGCGTGACGCCGCCATCGAAGCGCGAGCACGGCTCGAGTCGTCCTACGAGTTCCTGCGCTCCATGCTCGCTTCCGCAGATCCCGAGATCGACGGGCCCAACGTGCGGGTCGTCGATCTGCTCGATCGCTGGTCCCGGACCATTGATGACGGCTCGATCGGCGATCCGGCTGTTCAGGTCGACCTGCATCGGACCGTCGGGTGGACATATGCCTCGCTCTCGCTGCACGAGAAGGCACTCAGTCACTTTGAGACGGGCCGAGCCATGGCGGCGGCGCTCAGCTCGCCCAACGAACTGCTGCTGGCGAACCTGGATACCGATACGGCGAACAGCCTTGTGCACGTCGGGGAGTCGCCTCGGGCTGTAGAGCTCGCGCGGGGTGTGGTCGAACGGGTGGTCGCTGAGGACCGAGAGACGACCGCAACGCGCGTGGCGGCGCTGATCGCGCTCGGCGAGGCCCAGCGGCTCGCGGGCACGGCGCGGGAAGCGATCGAGACACTCCGAGAGGCGGTTGAGCTGAGCGAGGCCGACCTGCCGGCGGGTGACGAGAACACGCGATCGGCGCTGAGCGCGCTCGGACGCTCGTATCTTGAGCTCTCGCTTGCTGAAGACGCCGTCGCGATCTACGAGCATTTGGTTGATATATCCAAAGACGCCATCGGAGAACAAGCCCCCGATACGCTGCGAGCGATGGGCAACCTCGGCACGGCGCTGGGGTACGCCGGCGAGTTTGAGCGGTCGGTCGAGCTCTTCGAGAGCACGATCGAGCCGATGGCGGAGGTGCTCGGCGACGAGCACTACGACGTCCGGACGTTCCGCGGCAACATGGTCGATGTGCTCGTCGCGGTGGGGCGGGGCGAGGAAGCGCTCGCGCTGGCCGAGTCGGTTGTGGCGACAGAGCGACGCATCGGCGGCGAGGCGCACCAGGATACCGTGACGGCGCTGAACAACTACGCCGCGGTTCTGATGCAGCTCGAACGCTACGACGAGGCGCGGAGCGTGACGACTGATCTGGTCCGGCTCTCCAACCTTGCCTACGGCGAGGATCACCCGAGGGCGATGATTGCGCTGCGGACGCACGCGGCTGCTTGCGAGCTCACCGGAGACGAGGGCGAATCCCTGCGCATCCAGGAATCGCTGCTCGTCCGGCAGCAGCAGCTCCTCGGTCCGACCGAGTGGGACACGCTGCTGACGCACAACAACCTCGGCTTTCTGCTGAACAAGCTCGGGCGGGGCGATGAGGCCGTCGAGCATCTCCGCTTCGTAGTCGAGCACACGGGCCCCGGCTCGGGCTATCCCGCCTTCTTGCACGCGGTCATCAACCGCACGCTCGCGAAGTGTCTCGTGACGGCGGGCCAACTCGACGAAGCAGCATCGGTGCTCGCGTTCTCAAGGTCGCTCGACCCAGACAACGAAGACCATCAGCAGAAGTGCGATGCTGTTCAGGCAACGATCGACGGGGCGCGATAGGCGTTGCCAACGGTGCGCGATGCTGCCGCCCCGAACCCTTATGCCCCGGATGGGCATCCAACTTCGAAGGCGATCAGCCAGACGAAGTAGTCGCTATCCGTGCAGAGCGTATCGCCGTTCTGGTCGCACCCCGGTGACTGGGTGATGAATGCCGTGACCCATGCGAAGAAGTCGGAATCCGTCACCAGGCCGTCACGGTTGACATCGCCTGGGCAGGGGTCGACTTCCAGGATCGCGGCCCAGTCTTCGTCGGGATTGCTCGGTGGTAGGGGCAGGGCCGAGGCCATGCCCACCGGCACCGCAATGGCGTCGCCGACGAATGCACCGGTACGCGGGTTGAACCATCGGAGCTGTGTCGGGTGGCTCACGCCGCTGAGGTTGATTGAGCCCGTATCTGATGCCTCCGGCCAGTACACGGCATACACCTGGCCGGGCTTGGCGAACACTTCCGCGCCGCCGAACGTGCCGCTTTCGCCGGAGACGAGCGCGTTGTCGGGCGTCATGCCATCGAACGGGAGGTTGTCTTCCAGGAAGCGGCGCGCGACGGCGGCCTCGAGCCAGATCTTCTCGAACTCTCGGAAGTCCTCGAGCGATTGGTCGCGGTTGTTGATGAACCACTCGCCCCCGCCGCCTGAAAGAAGGATGTCCCAGACAACACGCTTCCGAAACTCGTCAAAATTTTCTACATCACGTGTTGGGCTCGCGGGCTCATCGACCATAACGGCGAGCGGCCGTCCGGCCGCGGCAGAGGCGGTCCTGAAGTCAGCCACGGCGTCGCCCCAGCCGTCCGCCGCTCGCGCACGCTGAAGGCTTGTCAGGTCGAAGTCGGGCTGACCGATGAACGGTACCCACGGCCCGTTGCCCGATGCCTGCTGGCCGTTACCCGCGTTGTGCACAGTCAGCGGGATGCCGTACGGATCGACCGCGGCGATGTACGACGCGAAGTCGATGACACGCTCCGGCCCGAGGTTCAGGTTCAGGTTGTATTCCTCGCTGATATTGAACGTCAGCGCGTTGTGGTAGCCGAAGCGAGCGATCATCTCGCGGTAGAAAAGCTTCCGCTCGACGCCGAGCTCGGCGTCGTCCAGTTCGCGCTTGTTCGGGGCCTCGGCTTCGTTGAGCACGAAGTGCAGCATGATGCCCTTGGCCTGGGCGTGTCCGAAAACAATGTCCCATTGGGCAAGCTTCGAGACATCGAACCGCGTGTTGTCGTTGGCGGATGATCCGCCGCCGTTGATCGGTCCAGCGTAGGGCCAGGTATCCCTTGCATCGCCGCCGATATTCATCGGAAGGAAGTAGATGCTGTTGACACCGACGGACTCGAGATAGTTCAGGGCGCCGATGATCGCGCGTCCATCGTTGGTCGAGGGCGGATCGGTCCGGTCCCAGTCCGGATCGCCGGGGCTCCAGTCCTGCAGGTGCGGCGCAAACGTGTGCAGGCCGGTGCCCGGCACGCCCGCGCCCCCGTCGTCCTCTGTATTGTCGAATCCGACGTAGCCCAGCCAATTCTCAGGGCTGTCCGCGCCGGTCTTGATGTACGCGTCGCCGTCCTGGAACCGGAGGTAGTGCTCGCCGACCCACCGCAGCCTTCCTTTGGAGAGGAAGCCGGGTGCACCCGGCTCTGGGGGCAGCACCTGGAACCCACCGGAGATCCCGTTGCCTGGGCCGGGGGTTCCCGCGGACGAGTCGAGATCGATCGCGACCTCCCCACCCTGCCTGAAAGAGACCTCGTACGACCAAGTGCCCTGTTCGTCTGGAGTAAACCGAACACGGAAGACCGAACCGCTTGAGCTGGTACTCGTCGCGCCCGTTCCGTCCCCGGCAAAGAAACCGGGTACTGCAAAGGTGTTCCCGCTTGGCGAGGTCAGCGTCACGTTGAGCCGGCGATCAAGGAACGGGTTCGGAATACCCGTCTCCGACAGGAGCTGCTGGGTATCCAGATCGATCGAGATCGGCTGGTATGCAGTCCCGACGGGAGGATCGAGCGTGACGCTCGGCTGTGCTTGTACACCTGCAGCCGCGAGAAGCATCGAAGCGAGGGTCAGCACCGAACGGGTGGTCATCAGCATGCGTGTCCTCCTGCCGGCGAGCAGCCAGCGACAGGACAAGCGTGCCATCTTCCGAACCCTGCTGCCCATGCGTTTGGAAGGAAACGTCGCGTTCGACGCGTTCTCGTCTCTGTCGGCGAACGCTGCGTTGTCGCGCGGTTACGTCATCGCAGCCGGGTACGCCGTGTGTACACGCGGTTGGATCCCGGAAGCCTGAACGGCTGTGACGGTCACACGATCGGTGCGGATCATCGCGGACACGAGCGTCGAACGGGTAGGCTGATCTTGCGCAATCCCGTCGCGATCTCCAGAGCCATCCGCGTCAGTCGAACGAGCCGCGGACGCTGAGCGCGTAGTCATTGATCCCGGAAAGGTCCGCGGCCGAGAGCGAATCGATCGCGTTGTAGCGGTCGATGATCGGTTGGGGATTGTCGAATGCGAGCCTGCCGAGCAGGGCGAATTTATGATCAAGGATGCCTCGGAGGTCGACGGCGGTGTTTCGCGCATGACCTCCGGGGTACATGACCAGTCCAGAGTCGTAGGCCGATCCGTCCGAGTCCGTGATGACAACGCTGGTGGGGATGCCGTCGGGATATCGAGCGTCGTAGTCGGGTCCGCCGTGCTCGAAGACGATCTTGTCCATGAGGGCGCGGGTACGCGTGTCGTGGATGGCCGAGGAGTCGTAGTCGCCCGGCTCGAGCATGAGCTCGGTCCAGCCGACGGCCTTGTTCTCGAGAGCCTTGCGCAGCAGCGTCGCGATGATGTAGACCATCGAGTGATCCGCGGACTGCCGGGTCGTCGGGTTGCGTTTGGCCGGGTCGCCGATGATGCCGAATGCGGGCTCGTATGCGACGATCTTGATCGTATCGATCCGGGCGCCGGATGCGTCGTCCATCAGGCTCGGGCACTTGGTCAGCAGGTCGAGCATGGCCTGGATCGCGCCGGCGGACTGGTGCTCGTAGAGGCCGAGCTTGAAGTGCATGCCCATGACGGTAAAGTCGTCGCCGCGCGTGGCCAGGTGCAGATCGAACGGCGAGGCGTCTGCCGGTTCGGTGTTGGCCTTGTCCGCGGCCACGGGCTTGAACATCTGCCCCGGTCCTTCGAAGATGCGGAAGATGGCTTCGGGGTTGCGGAAGATGTCGCGCGGCCCGAGGAAACCCTGCATAGAGCGCCTGGCTGCGAGCACGGCGAACTCGGACGAGATCGCGGCGGAGCTGCCCTTGGAGTCTGACAGCTGCTTGCCCGCGCGGATAGCACGGAACGGGATCGCGTGCGCGACGACCATGCCGATCGCCGACTCGATCTGCTCGGCCGATGCACCGGCCATGGCGCCGTACACCGCGGCCGAGGCGATGGCGCCGTGCACCACGTGGTCAACCTTGTACGACTTGAGGCTGAACACCTCGGCGAGACGGCCGCGGATCTCATCGATCAGGATCATCCCGCGTAGTGCGGCGGCGCCGTCGAGGCCGTGCGCCTGCGCGGCAGCGATAGCGACCGGGTAGAAGTCGTTGTGCCCGAACTCGCCCGCGGTGTTGCCCCGCTGCGGGTCGTAGCCGAAGTTGGTGCCGTTGCTGTCCCACTCGCGGACAGCCGAGGCGTTCGCGACAACGGCTTTCTCGGGCTGCACGCGCGTGCTGGATCCAAAGACCGTCGCGCCCGTGTCGGCCCGATAGGCCAACGCTTCGTCCCGCAGCACGTTCGGGGCGTTCGTGCCCAGGGCGAGCGCCGACAGGCCGCAGAGTGTCGCGTCGGTGTGGAACATCTTGGTGCGTTCAACGACGCGATCTCCCGGGCTTGCTTCGCGCATGAACCGGATCGCGTACTCGGCGATGCCGCGGGCCTGGTTCGAGTCGGCGGGGAGGTGGGCGTGCGTCGATTCGTCGGCCATATGGCTCGCTCCTTCGTTCTTGGGAGCAAGCCTAGGCGGGTGGGTTGATGTCCTCGAAGGGTCGGCGCTGCCAGACCGCGACGCCGGGCGTGTACCACGAGCAGTAGGGCAGGTTCACCAGCGAGCCGCCGAAGCGGTCCAGGATCGTGTGCAGGGCGCCGTGGACCCGCTGGTCCTCGTGCGGCTCGGCGATGCGGTACGTGTTGTCGAAGATCACGAGTGAGTCGGGTTCGAGCCGCGGCTGGACCAGTTCGAACTCGCTGATGACCTGATCGTGCAGGTGGCTGCCATCGAGGAACGCGACGGCCAGCGGCCGATCCCCTTCGAGCATCGTCGGAAGCATCTCGATCGCGTCACCCTCATGGAACTCGACGAGACCGGTCAGGCCTGCCTTCTCGACGTTGGCCTTCGCCTTCGCGACGTTGTCCGCTTCCAGTTCCACCGTGCGGAGCACGCCCGTGCCTCGGCTGTCGCTGATAGCCTGGGCGAGTAAAACGGATGAAGCGCCCTGGTTCGTGCCCGTCTCGATGATGAGGCTGTCGGCGTCGGGGTCCAAACGGCAGAGTGTCAGATAGTACAGCAGCCCCCACGCGGGGTAGCCCACGCTGTAGCCCGAGCCTTCAACCCAGCCCTCTCGATCGGTCGCGTTCTCGTCCATCGCGCGCAGGTGGGCGTTGGGAAGCAGGCGTCTGTCGTAGTCGGTCATGCGGTGGAAGACGGGCTTGCGCATGGCCAAGTCTAGTTTCGGAGCTAGTTCCCCACCGAGCCGGCGAAGACGAACCAGCCTGCGCCCGTCATAAAGGCCCACCAGCCGAAGAGCCAGTGCTCAACGGTGACCGCGAAACCCGATCGGGTCTTGAGGTAGGTCCAGGCGAAGAGCAGCCCGCCGATGAATGTCATCGCAAGCGCATACGGGTTCCAGAATACGGCGTGGAGCCAGGCAAACAGCGCCGCATTGACCGTGATCGCGACCCATGCCGGCCCGAGCGCGTGCCGGTACCTGTGGAAGAAGAATACCCGGTGGCTGAGTTCCTGCGGGTACACGCTGAACCATGGATACAGCAGCAGGATCATCTTCGCGATCGTGGGTTCCTCCCGCGGCAGCCTGAACAGGCCGTTCTCTGGCAGGATGCCCGCGAGCGAGAAGGCGTACGACGCACCGACGAGGACCACGGCTCCGACAAGAAAGACGGCGAGCAACCGCTCTGCGTCGAGGACGAACCCCCGCGCGTTCCACAGCCTGCTCCGGTCGAATCCGGCGTCTCGCACAAGGATGATCAGCATCGGCAAGGCATAGATGACTAAGGACGGGAACACCAGCCCACGAAGCGGAACAGGCAGTGTGATGATCCGATCCACACCCAAGGTTGAGAAGATCGGCCCGGCTCGCTGTTCAGGATCGACCAGCGCTGCTGCGATCGTCGGCGGCACAAAAAAGACCAGGGCCATCTCGATCAGCCGCAAGGCTCTCGCCCGCAGTGGGAGACGGGTCGAGTTCGCCGCATCACCCACGGCCGAGCTCACCTGCTGGGTGCGTGAACTCTTCCTCCCGCTCCCGCGGCAGGGCGCCGGGATGGGCCCGGTGGACATAGGCGACGAGCTTCTCGCGCACCTCGCAGCGCAGGTCCCACTGGTCCGATGCATTCGCGGCCGAGATCAGTGCCCGAACCTGGATCGAACGGTCGTTCGCGTCGGTGACGAGCACGGAGCAGACCCGGCCGTCCCACCTTGGGTTCCCCTCGCAGATCCGCTTGAGCTCTACCCGGACGTCGTCGATCGGCAGCGAGTAGTCGGCGTAGAAATAGATCGTGCCCAGCAGTGAGGTGGAGTGCCGCGTCCAGTTCTCGAAGGGCTGCTCGATGATGGTGCTGAACGGCACGATCAGGCGCCGCTCGTCCCAGATCCGCATGACGACGTACGTCGTCGTGATCTCCTCGATACGGCCCCATTCGCCTTCGATGATGACCACGTCGCCGAGGCGGATCGGCTGCGTCAGCGCGATCTGGATGCCCGCGATGATGTTGCCGAGCACCGGGCGGGCCGCGAAGCCGAGCACGATGCCCGCCACGCCGGCGGACGCGAGAAGAGATGTGCCGACCCGCGCGACCTGGTCAAACTGCATCAACGCGATGCCGACACCAAAGATGCCGATGACAACCATGAGCGTGCGGCTCAAGACGGCGACCTGCGTGTGTGTCTTGCGGGCGCGCAGATCATCGTCGCCCAGCGTCTGCTCGCGGTCCAGGACGATGTCGTCGGCGCCTCTGACGACACCGATGACGAGCCACGTGATCGAGAGGGCGATCAGCGCGCCGAGTGTGGAAGCGGCGTTCGGTGCCTCAAGCGGCGTTGCCATCCCGAGCTGCTGGCACACGCCAAGGCCGGCCGTGACGCCGATGAAAGCCGCCGTAGCGCGGGCCGGGCGTGACGTGGCGCTGACAAGCGGCTTGAGCACAGCGCGGCTTGCGTGGCTCGTGATTCGGCGGAGGATTGTCCAGATGATGGTCTGCGCGACGATCAGAACGACGATGATCACCGCGGTGATGATCAGGATGCGCAGCCAATCGGGCAGACCACCAAGCGAGTCATCAACGAGCCCTCCGACGGCCTCGGCGCCGGGAATGAGTGTCGCGACCTCATCGGGCGCGGGCCCGGTCTCGGAGGCGATCGCGGGGGGTGGGGCAGATTCGGTCTGGTCTTGTCTGATCACGCCGCATGCTACGGGCCAACGACGCCGGGCCTACCGTTTCGAGTTGGCTGTATACAGCCCGCGATACGCACCAGCCATGCATCCCCGGAGAGCTTCTTTATGTCGAATCAGCCCGTGATCGTCGCTGCCAAGCGCACCCCCATCGGCCGCTTTATGGGCGGGTTCGGCCGAACGCCCGCGACCAAGCTCGGCTCCTGGGCGATCGAGGCGGCGCTGGCCGACGCCCCGGCGGCGAAGGACCATATCGACGAGTGCGTCATGGGCTGTGTCCTCCAGGCGGGCCTCGGCCAGAACCCCGCAAGGCAGGCGGGCCTTGGCGCCGGGCTGCCCGACACGCTCAGCGCCAAGACGATCAATAAGGTCTGTGGGTCCGGGCTTGAAGCCGTCATGATGGCCGCCCAGTCGATCAAGGCCGGCGACAACGAGTGCGTCGTCGCGGGCGGCTTGGAAAACATGACCATGGCGCCGCACTTTGCGCACGTGCGCAACGGCGCAAACGGCCCGAAGTTCGGCCCAACGAGCTTCGAGGATCACATGCAGTACGACGGCCTGCGCTGCGCCTTCGAGGGCTGGGCGATGGGCAACGCCGCAGACCACATCGCCGAGAAGTTCGAGATCAGCCGTGAGGAGCAGGATCGCTACGCCGCCCAGAGCCACCAGCGGGCAGCGACGGCCACCAACGAAGGCTTCTTCAAGAACGAGATGGTCACGTTCACCGGCGAGCAGCTCGGCAACCGGAAAGTCCCCGGCCCCGAGGGCGGCGTGCAGGCCGACGAGGGCATCCGCGGCGACAGCACGCCCGAGGGCCTCGCCAAGCTCCGCCCGGCGTTCAGCAAGGACGGCACCGTCACGGCCGGGAATGCGAGCCAGATCAACGACGGCGCGGCCGCGGTCGTCGTCATGTCCGCGAGCAAGGCCGAGCAGCTCGGCCTGAACCCGCTGGCCAAGATCGTCAGCTACGCCACCAGCGGCATCACGCCCAAGGACATCTTCGCGGCCCCCATCGAGGGCATCAAGCGAGCGACTTCGAACGCCGGCTGGTCATTGGATGATGTTGACCTGTACGAGATCAACGAGGCGTTCGCGGCCCAGCTGCTGTGCAACATCAAGACGCTCGGCATCAGCGAGGACAAGACCAACATCGCCGGCGGCGGCATCGCGCTGGGCCACCCCATCGGCGCCTCGGGCGCCCGCGTGCTGACCACGCTCGTGCACCAGATGCACCGCGTCGGGGCCAAGAAGTGCCTAGCGGGCCTGTGCCTCGGCGGCGGCAACAGCGTCGCGATGTGCGTGGAGGCGGTGTGACGGATGGACTTCGCAGCGCTGCTTGATTCCCTGAAGGGCAAAGCCCTCGATGTCAAAGACATTGAGATGATCAAGCACAGTTACGGTCTGCAAAGCAAGGTCGTTGAGCAGCTCGAAAAACTCAACGCGGCTCATGTGCAGTCGAACGACCTTCTGCAAAAGAAAGTTTCGGAACTTGAAACAGAAGCCGAAGTGATACTAGAACGTGTCCGCTTTCTCGAGTCTGAGGCAGTGAAACTCAGCGAAGCTCCGAAGGACAACTCTGATCTTGATGACGACGATGTCGTGTCGCTTCACGAATCTTGGATGGGATCGAGAGATCCGTCAGAGAATCTTGCGATGATGCGATTCGACGAGGTGGACCGAATCCATCGCTTGGCACCGGGTGCGGCCAAAAGGTGTTTGGAGAAAGCTGGAATGCGCTGGAGCTACCGCGTTGGGCGTAAGACTGAGAAGACGATCATTTTTCGGCCGTCGAACGCAGGCTGAGACTTCTGATGCGACAGGTGTTTCCGTGCTGTTTCTCGGAATGACCGACAGTCTGTGACAGCCCGTTACTGCCACACGAGTACCATCTCCCATGAATAAGCTCGCAGCGTTGTCGCTCCTGTTCCTCGCCACCTCCGCCGGCTGCCAGCCGGTCACCGGGGATGTGCCGCTATCAGGCGACGTTCCGAAGGCTTCGGGCTACGACATCGAGACGGTCCTGATCGGGCTCGAACGGCCCTGGGCCGTGGCATGGCTCCCGAGTGAGCTGGCGGGTAAGGACGGCTCGCTCGATGCGGACGACATGCTCATCACCGAGCGGCCCGGCCGGTTGCGGATCGTCCGCGACGGCGAGCTGCTGCCGGAGCCCGCGGCGGACATCGACGCCGTGTATGCCTCGGGCCAGGGCGGGCTGATGGACGTGGCGCTCCATCCACGTTTTGCGCAGAACAGCCTCGTATACCTGACCTACTCCGAGGGCACGCGCAGCGCGAACCGGACGGTCCTCGCCCGCGCTCCGCTTGAGGGCGACACGCTCGGCGAGATCGAGGTTCTCTTCCGCGTCAACATCGACAAGGAAGGCGGCCAGCACTTCGGCTCGCGCATCCTCTGGCTGCCCGACGACACCATGCTTTTGGCGATCGGTGACGGCGGCAACCCGCCTGCAAGCTATAAGGGCGAGTGGATCCGCAACCAGGCCCAGAATCCGAACGCGCATCTGGGCAAAGTTCTGCACCTGACCGACGAGGGCAAGCCCGTTGCAAGCACCGCCGCCTTCGATGACGGCCTCAATGAGGTCTACTCGCTCGGGCACCGCAACATCCAGGGCATGGCCTACGACCCGGTGACCAAAACAGTATGGGCGACCGAGCACGGCGCACGCGGCGGCGACGAACTCAACATCATCACGCGCGGGGCGGACTACGGCTGGCCTGTGGTGACCTACAGCCGCGAGTACCGCGGGCCGCGGATCTCCGACAAGACATCGGCCGACGGCGTGACGGACCCGCTCGTAGTTTGGACGCCATGCAAAGCGCCGTGCGGCCTTGCGTTCTACACCGGCGATGCGTTCCCGGACTGGCAGGGCGACCTGTTCAGCGGGGCGTTGATCGGTCGGCACATCCGCCGGATCGACCTCGACGGTCCGGACGTTGTCGGCGAGACGATGATCCCGACCGAGGGACGTGTCCGGGATGTTCGCCAGGGACCGGACGGTCTGATCTACTTCGTCACTGATGAGCAGGCTGGTGAGCTGCTGCGGCTGGTTCCTCAGGGCTGATCCGGGCCTCAGCCGATACACCGCGTATGCCCGAAGACCTCCGGCCATGGCGCGAGCGGCTGCACGATGTCATCTTCGAGTCGGACACGCCCAACGGCAAGGCGTTCGATATCGCGCTGATCATCGCGATCCTCGCCAGCGTGCTCGTGGTCATCCTCAGCACGATGGTCTGGGCGGAGGCCGAGCCTTGGCACGGCCGGTTCATCGCGGTCGAATGGCTGTTCACGATCGTGTTCACGGTCGAGTACGTGACGAGGCTGATCGTCGTGAAGCGGCCGCTGAAGTATGCGCTGAGCTTCTTCGGGATCATAGATCTGCTCGCGATCCTGCCCGCGTTCATCGGTTTGGTCGTACCGCCGACGACCGAGGTCGAGCGGCTGCTGGTGATCCGCACCCTGCGCCTGCTCCGGATTTTCCGTGTGCTGAAGCTGGCGAGATACCTCAGCGAGGCGACGGCGCTCCGCCGGGCGTTCATCCTGAGCCGTCACAAGATCATCGTCTTCATCACGATGGTGCTCATCGTCGTGCTGATCTCGGCCTCTGTGATGCATGTGGTCGAGAGCCAGGCGGGCAACGAGGCGTTCAATTCGATGCCCTCGGCGATGTACTGGGCGATCATCACCATGACGACCGTCGGCTACGGCGACATCACGCCGGTGACGGCCTTCGGGAAATTCGTGACCGCTTTGCTCGTGCTCATCGGCTACTCGATGATCATCGTGCCGACCGGGATCCTGTCGGCCGAGATCGCTCAGCAGCAGCGGCGGGGAGCCGTCAGCGGGCAATCGTGCCGGAACTGCCTGCTTGAGGGGCACGATGCCGACGCTGCGTTCTGCAAGCGCTGCGGTCACACGCTCGGGCAGGTCTCCGAGGGCGGCTGACAGCATCGGCGACGCGCGAGTGCCCTCGGTGTGTCGCCTACGCTTCGTCCCCGCGCTGTGCGCGCACGCGTTGTATGCCGGGCAGAACCAACCACCCCACGAACCAACGGACCGATGCCCATGACACGCACGCACGACTGCGGCCAGCTCCGAGACACCGACGCCGGCTCGACCGTCACCCTCGCCGGCTGGGTGAACGCCTATCGCGACCACGGCACGGGCCTTATCTTCGTCGACCTGCGCGATCGCGGCGGGCTGACACAGCTGGTCTTCGACAAAGAGGACGCCAACGCCGGGCTGCTCGAGGCCGCCGATACGCTGCGGAACGAGGACATCATCACCGTCACGGGGTCCGTGCGGCTGCGTGATGGCGGATCCAACCCCAAGCTGGCCACGGGCGCGATCGAGGTCGTCGTGACATCGATGGAACGGCTGACCGAGTGCGAGACGCCGCCATTCCTGCCAAGCGACGACAAGGGCGACCTGCCTCGCGAGGAGATCCGCCTCAAGCACCGGTACATTGACCTGCGGCGGCCTCGTATGCAGGAACTGCTCAGCACGCGTCACCGCGTGACCAAGACCGTGCGCGACTACTTCGACGAGCACGGCTTCTGGGAGATCGAGACGCCCTACCTGTGCAAGTCCACCCCCGAGGGTGCCCGTGACTTTGTCGTACCCAGCCGGCACCAGGCCGGCAGCTGGTACGCTCTTCCGCAGAGCCCCCAGCTGTTCAAGCAGCTGCTGATGATCGCCGGCACGGAGCGTTACCTGCAGATCGCGCGGTGCTTCCGCGATGAGGATCCGCGAGCCGACCGCCAGGCCGAGTTCACCCAGATCGACTGCGAGATGAGCTTTGTCGAGCAAGACGATGTCATCGAGATCATGGAGGGCATGGTTCGGCGTGTCTGGAAGGAGACCCTGGGAGTCGAGGTTCCGCCCGTCGAGCGGATGACGTATCAAGAGGCGATGAACCGCTACGGCATCGACCGTCCCGACCGCAGGTTCGGCCTCGAACTCGTTGATGTTTCCGATGCCGCAGCTACGAGCGAGTTCAAGGTCTTCCATGCCGCCCTCGACAAGCGCCGCGGCTGTGTGAAGGTCATGCGAGTGCCCGGCGGTGCGGAGAAGCTGACCCGCAAGCTGACCGATGGCTACACCGAGTTTGTCAAGCAGTTCGGCGCCGGCGGCGTGCCCGTGGTCAAGGTCAGCGCCGACGGCAAGCCTGAGACCGGTATCGCCCGCTTTATCGAGAGCGTTTGGCCCGAGATCGCCCAGGCGACCGGTGCCCAGCCGGGAGACACGCTGCTCTTCGGGGCCGACGCCTGGTCGACCTGCCTCAAGGCGATGGGTGAGCTCCGGCTCAAGGTCGCACACGACCTCGGCCTGATCGATGAGTCGAAGTGGGACTTCCTCTGGGTCGTCGACTTCCCGATGTTCGAGCACGACGCCCAGACTGGCCGGTACTACTCGCTGCACCACCCGTTTACCGCGCCCAAGCCCGATCAGATCGACGCGTTCCTAGCCGCGGATCCGGGCGATATCGACACGATCGAGGGCATCGTCAGCGCCGGATACGACATCGTCTGCAACGGCTCGGAGATCGGCGGCGGATCCATCCGTATCCATCGTCCGGATGTCCAGCGCCGCGTCTTCCAGCTGCTGGGCATGTCCGAAGAAGAGGCCCAGTCGCAGTTCAGCTTCCTGCTCGACGCCCTGCGTTACGGCGCGCCGCCCCACGGCGGGATCGCCTTCGGTCTCGACCGGCTCGTCATGCAGCTGACAGGGACCGACAACATCCGTGATGTCATCGCGTTCCCCAAGACCCAGACCGGCTTCGACCTGATGAGTGAAGCGCCCAGCCGCATCAGCGACGAGCAGCTCGAGGAGCTGTCGGTCCGGGTGGTGGAGGATGAGCCCGCGGGCTGAGCCTACCCGGCATCGATCGCGTGTCGGATCCTTGCGGCCGTCTCGATCACATCTGTCGCGGTCGCGATGTCCAGGACCGTCGCGCCGTCGCTCTTGGCGTTCGCAGGGTCGGGATGGACCTCGATGAACAACGCGTGCACGCCCGCGGCGGCCGCCGCCCGAGCGAGCAGCGGCGCCCGCTCTGGCCTGCCACCGGTCTGCGCGCCCGCCCCAGGCAGCTGGGTGGAGTGCGTGACATCGAAGCAGACGGGTGCCGGTCCGCTCTCGCCATCGGCGTCGAGTTCCAGCAGATCGCCGAGCCCAGTGAAGTCGTTGACCAACCTGTGATAGCCGAAGAACGTGCCACGTTCGGTCAGCATCACGTTCCCGCAGCCAGCCTCACGCAGTTTGCGGACTGGACCACGCATCTCGGTGGGTGCCATAAACTGGCCTTTCTTGACGTTCACCGCCTTTCCGTTGGCCTCGGCCGCCTGACCGGCCGCCAGCAGCAGGTCGGTCTGCCTGCTGAGGAATGCCGGGATCTGGAGCAAGTCCACGCGCTCGGCGACCGGCGCGGCGTGCGCGGGCTCGTGGATGTCGGTTGTGGTCGGCACCCCAAGCGTGGAGCCGACCTCGCTTAACCAGGCGAGCCCCTGCTCAGGCCCGGGGCCGCGGTAGCTGGCGATGCTGGATCGGTTCGCTTTGTCGTAGCTGGCCTTGAAGACGTAGCCCAGTTCCAGCCGCTCGCAGGCATCCCGCAAGGCTGACCCGACCGCGAGGCTCAGATCGATCGTTTCAAGCACGCAGGGCCCGCCGATGATGGTCAGCGGGCTGCCAGGACCGATCGAGAGGCCGCCGACCGTGCACTGCCGTCCGTGGGGGGGTGTCATGCCACCAGCCTAGCAGCCGGGCGTGCGCGTGTAGCGATCCCTAGACTTCGCGATGCTGAGGATGCGGGAGGTCACCAAGTCCTACGGCTCGGTCCGGGCGCTCGATGCCCTGTCCCTGCGCGTCGAGCCGGGCGAGATCCTCGGCTTGCTAGGCCCGAACGGCGCGGGCAAGTCGACCACCATCGCGCTCGCCGTAGGCCTGATCACCCCAGACGCGGGCCGGGTTGCCATCGAGGGCGTCGGCCCCCCGACGAGCCGGGCGGCTCGGGCATGCATGGGGGTCGCGCCGCAAAGCCTGGCAATCTATGACGAGCTCACCGCCCGCGAGAACCTGGAGCTGCTCGGCGCGCTCTACGGATTGTCGCGCTCAGGACGACGAGCACGCGCCGGCGAGCTGCTCGATCTGGTCGGCCTCGACGACCGCGCCGCGGACCGCGTGCGAGCCTTTTCAGGCGGGATGAAGCGCCGGCTCAACCTCGCTGCCGCGCTTGTCCACCGCCCGAAGCTCCTGCTGCTCGACGAACCGACCGCGGGTGTCGACCCGCAGAGCCGTCTGGCGCTGCTCGATATCGTTCGTTCCGTGACCAGCGAAGCCGCAGCCGTGCTCTATACCACGCACTACATGGAGGAGGCCGAGAAGCTATGCGATCGCGTCGCGATCATCGACCACGGCAGGCTGCTGGCGCTCGACACGGTCGAGGGCCTTGTGCGAAGCCGGCGTGAGCACTCGCAGCCAACGGCTTCGCGTACCGAGCCCTCGCACGCTCCAGCGGACACCCCGGAGAACGCCTCGCTTGAGCGTGTCTACCTCGAGCTCACCGGCACCAGGATGCGTGACTGATGCGGGCCGTCGTAGCGTTGGCGATCAAGGACATCCGGCTGCTTGTCCGCGACCGGCTCGGCGCGTTCTTTACGTTTCTCTTCCCGATCCTCTACGCGCTGCTGTTCGGGCTCATGTTCTCAGGGGCCGCCGCGGGGCCTTCCAGCGTGCCGGTCGTTGTGGTCGATCTGGACGGCTCGCCCGGATCGGCACGCTTCGTTGCATCGCTCGAGCGATCGGGCTCGATCGCGGTTGAGCAAGCCGAGTCCGAGGCCGCCTCACGCGAGCTGGTCCGCCGTGGCAAGGCGGCCGCGGCCGTCGTGCTTGAACCTGGCTTCGGCGACCCAGCGGCGTCGATCCTGACGGGGGGGCAGCCCCGCATCCACGGCGTCGCCGACCCGAGCCGACAGGCCGAGACGGCCGTCGTCCGAGGGGTCCTCCACGGCGCGATTGTCGATCGGTTGTTCGAGGCGATGCGGGACCCTGCCTCGGTCGAGGGTGTACCGGAGCCAACCCGACGGGTGCTCGCCTCGCTCGGCGCGGTTCTTGGTCCGTCGCTTGCTGGCGGAGCAACCGGGGAGGCCGGAGCGGGCCCGATCCGGATCAACCTGGAAGATCTGACCTCGCAGGAACGCCGCGCACCGGCCTCGGCGTTCGCGCTGACCTTCGCGCAGGGTGCGGCCTGGGGGCTCATGGCCTGCACGCTCGGATCGAGCCTGTCGCTCGTAGGCGAGCGGAGCAGCGGCACGCTGGCTCGGCTCGAGATGTCGCCCGTCCACCAGTGGCAGATCCTCGCGGGCAAAGCCCTGGCCTGCTTCGTCACCGGCATGTTCATGCTCACGGTGCTTGCTGCCTTCGTCCATCTGCCGTTCTTCGGCGTCCGCGTGGCTTCCTACCTGCTGCTGCTGCTGGCCATGGCGTGCAGCTGCACCGCGTTCGTCGGGGTCATGATGGTCATCGCCATCACCGGGCGGACCGTGGCGGCGGTCGAAGGCTTCGGCCGCGCCGTCCTGCTGGTGCTCGCGCTCGCGGGCGGGGCGGCGGTGCCGGTTGTCTTCATGCCCGACTGGATGCGCTCGATCGCGGGGCTCAGCCCGTTCCGCTGGGTGATCGACGCGATCGACGGCGCCGTATGGCGCGGGCTGGATGTTGACGCGATGCTGGTGCCGTGTGGCATCCTCGTCGGCATCGGCCTTGTAGGCTTTCTGGCGGGGTCCGCCGTTTTCCAACGGCTGCCCCGCAGCGGGCGTGTCTAGCCCCGGTTCACGGGCGGGCGTGTTCCGGTAGACTGGTTCTGTCTGAGCCGATCGCGCTTCCCGGAATCCCACGCTGATGAACCAACACACGCCGAGCGAACGGCTGATCATCGTTGCCAACCGCTTGCCCGTCAAGCGCGTCAAACGCCGCGGGCGGGCGGGCTGGGAGACCAGCCCGGGCGGGCTCGTCGCCGCGATGACCCCGATCCTCAACGAGACCGGCGGCTCGTGGGTCGGCTGGGCAGGCGCGGCCGGAAAGGCCCCGGCGCCGTTCAAGCACGAAAACATGCAGATCCGGCCTGTGCCGATTACGGCCGAGCAACTCGAGAAGTTCTACGGCGGGTTCAGCAATTCCACGCTCTGGCCTCTGTACCACGATTCGGTCCGCACGCCCCAGTTCCATCGGCGCTGGTGGTGGCCCTACGTCGACGTGAACCGCGTCTTCGCAGATGCGGTAATCGAAGAGGCCCGCGACGGCGACACGATCTGGGTTCACGATTACCAGCTCCAGCTTGTCCCGGGCATGATCCGAGAGCGGCTGCCCAACGTGCGGATCGGTTTCTTCCTGCACATACCCTTCCCGCCGGAGGAGCTGTTTGCGCAGCTGCCCTGGCGCCGCGAGCTGCTCGCGGGCATCCTCGGTGCGGACCTGATCGGGTTCCAGACACCGCAGGGCTGCAAGAACTTCGTCGCGGCCGCCCGCATGTTCGCGGGCGCGCAGGGCAGCGAGCGCTCGCTGGCGTTCCGTGGGCGTCAGGTCTCGGTCAGGGCGTTCCCGATCTCGATCGATGTCGGCGCTCTCGCATCAGTCGCGGATTCGCCAAGCGTCGTGACGCGAGCGCAGCAGCTCCGCACCGATCTGGGCTCTACAAGCACGCACCGCCGCAAGGTCATCCTCGGCGTCGACCGGCTCGACTACACCAAAGGCATCGACATCCGCATGCGGGCCTACGAGGAGATGCTCGAACGTGGCTACGTCACCGCGGAGGACACCGTCTTTGTCCAGGTCGCGGTGCCCAGCAGGGAGAGCGTGGATGACTACGCCGAGCTCCGGGCCTTCGTCGAGCGCCTCGCCGGCCGCATCAACGGCAAGCACGGCCGCCCAGGCCGCGCCGCAATGCACTACCTGTACCGCTCGCTCCCGTTTGAGGAGCTCGCGGCGTACTACCGCATGGCCGATGTCATGACCGTTACCCCCCTGCGCGACGGCATGAATCTGGTCGCCAAGGAATACGTGATCGCCAAGTCGGGCGACGAGGGTGTCCTGGTGTTGAGCGAGTTCGCCGGGGCTGCACACGAGTTCCGGAGCGGTGCGCTTCTCGTGAACCCACACGATATCGACGGGCTCGCCTCGACGATGCATGCCGGCCTGTCGCTTCCCGACGACGAGCGCCGCCGCCGTCTGACGCAGCTTCAAAGGACAGTCCGCAGGAACGATGTCTTCCGCTGGGCCGATTCGTTCTTGAACGCGCTGCGGACCTAGCCTGTTTCCACCCAAGCACGACCACCGGAGGAGCACGCAGCACGATGGATCTGTCCGATCAGATCGAACGCATCGCCCAGGCGCCGACGCTGATCGTCGCCTGCGATTACGACGGCACGCTCGCACCGATCGTCGAGGACCCCTCCGAGGCCCGCGCTGACCGAGAGAGCCTCGTCGCCCTCCGCGCGCTGGCCGAAATCCCCAACACGGCCGTCGCGGTCATCTCAGGCCGCTCACTGCGCGATCTGGCCGATCTGCTCGGCCCGATCGACGGCGTCCATCTTGTCGGCTCGCACGGCTCGGAGTTCGATGTCGGCTTCGCGGACGCTATGAACGAGGAAGCGCGGCGGCTCCGCGAGCGGCTCGAGGCCGAACTCGGTGCGATCGCCGACATCGGCGACGGCCTCGCCATCGAGACCAAGCCGGCCAGCGTGGCCTTCCACTACCGCAACGCGTCCGAGCAGGCCGCCGCCGAGGCCCTTGAACGCCTCAACGCCGGCGCAGCGACCTGGGACGGTGTCCACGTCAAGCGTGGCAAGATGGTCGTCGAGCTCGGCGTCGTCAATACCAACAAGGGTGAGGCGCTCGAGACGCTCCGCAAACGCTGCAATGCGGGGACGGCCTTCTTCATCGGCGATGATGTGACCGACGAGGACGCCTTTGAACGGCTGCACGGCCCGGACGTCGGCGTCAAGGTCGGCCCGGGCGCCACCGCAGCATCTTTCCGCGTAGGTACAACCGATGATGTCGCACGCCTGCTCGCCAGGCTCACAGAGCTTCGGCAGCGGTGGGCCGCCGGCTCCGAGGCGACGCCGATCGAAGAGCTCGCGATGCTGACCGATCAGCGGACCGTCGCGCTGGTCACGTCCTCGGCGCGCATCGTCTGGATGTGCGCACCGAGAGCGGACTCGCCTGCGATGTTCGCAGAGCTTCTCGGCGGCGAGACCGCAGGATCGTTTGACATCCGCCCCGTCGGCACGCCCGCAGAGGCCGGGCAGCGTTATCTCCGAAGCACCAGCATCCTCGAGACCCGCTTCGGATCGCTGACCGTGACCGACTACCTCGATTGTGCCGCCGCCCGTCCTGGCCAGCGTGCAGGCCGCAGCGACCTCGTCCGGGTCATCGGCGGCACCGGCTCCGCGGAGGTCGTCTTCGCGCCACGCCTCGGCTTCGGCCGCGTACCCACCACGCTCCAGGCCACACCTCAGGGTCTGATTGTCCAAGGTCTCCCGGACCCGATCGTGCTTCGTGCGCCAGGCGTCGAATGGTCCATCGATCGGCACGGCCTCCATGACACAGCCGTCGGACGCGTCGAGGCCTTCGGCAAGCCGGTCGTCCTCGAGCTGCGCTACGGCACCGGAGATCTTTCCGCATCCACTACGCCCGAACCCGATCGGCGTAAAGCCACCGAGCGGTACTGGGCCCGATGGGTCGCGGGCCTGCGCGTGCCGGAGGTCATGCCCGAGCTGGTCGCGCGGAGTGCGCTCGTGCTGCGGGGTCTTGTCCACGGTCCGACCGGCGCCATGCTCGCCGCCGCGACAACGAGCCTCCCCGAAGATCCCGGGGGTGTCCGCAACTGGGACTACCGCTACTGCTGGCTGCGCGACGCTTCGATCGCCTGCGAGGCGCTCGTCCGCCTCGGCTCGCATTCCGAGGCGATCGATCTGCTCGACTGGGTGCTCGGCGTGCTCGACCGCACGCCATCGGCCGACCGACTCGCACCTGTCTACACCATCGATGGTGCCGAGCTCGGGCCGGAAGCCGAGCTCACCGAGCTCTCGGGCTACATGGGCTCCCGCCCGGTACGCATCGGCAACGGCGCGAGCACACAGCTGCAGCTGGACGTGTTCGGCCCCGTGGTCGAGCTGGTCTGGTGCCTGCTCGATCAAGGGGCGCCCGTGACGTTCGAGCACTGGCAGCTCGTTGAGCAGATGGCCGGCGCCGTCGCCGCCCGCTGGAACGAGCCCGATCACGGCATCTGGGAAGTCCGCGACGATCGGCGGCACTGGCTCCACTCCAAGGTCATGTGCTGGGTCACCCTCGACCGCGCGGCCAAGATCGCCGAGCGCTACCTCGGCCGTACCCGGGAGGACTGGATCGCGCTCGGCGAGACCATCCGCGCCGATGTGCTCGACAAGGGCTACAGCGAGCAGATCAATGCCTTCGGCGCGTCCTACGGCTCCACGCAGATCGATGCCGCCTCGCTGCTCATCGGCACCACCGGGCTGATCGACCCGATGGACCCGCGCTACATCGGCACCGTCGCGGCCGTTGAGCAGGAACTCCGCGCCGGGCCCACGGTCTATCGCTACAAATTCGATGACGGCCTGCCCGGGGGCGAAGGCGGCTTCCACCTTTGCACGACCTGGCTCATCGATGCGTACATCGCGACCGGCCGGCTCGACGACGCCTGGTCATTGTTCCGCGACTACGCGGCCCTGGCAGGCCCGACCGGACTGATGCCCGAGGAGTACGACCCCGTTTCGGGACAGAGCCTCGGCAACCACCCGCAGGCCTACTCGCACGCCGGGCTGATCTTGAACGCCCTGCGCCTCGCCCGCACAGCCGCCGATATGCCGGGCAACGCCTCCGATGACCCCAACGGGCCCTCTGCCGACGGCACCTGAGCCACTACAGTCTGGGCATGGCGGGGCCGCAACTGATCGTGATCAAGCTCGGCAGCGGCGTCGTCGCGCCCGGCGGGACCCTCGACCGCGAACGCCTGACCCGTCTCGCGCTCGACATGGCCGGCGTCATCCGCGCCGGCACAAGCGTCGTCCTGGTCTCCTCGGGAGCGGTCGCCGCCGGCTTCGAGGAACTCGGCCTCGCGGCCATGCCCACCACGATCGTCGGCAAGCAGGCAGCCGCGGCGGTGGGGCAGTCGCGACTCGTCGGCGCCTGGGCCAGCGCGTTCGACCCCGCGGGCATCGCCGTTGCGCAGGTGCTGCTGACCGCAGAAGACCTCGACCACCGCTCGCGGTTCCTCAACGCCCGCCGCACGCTCGAGACGCTGATCGATGCCGGCGTCGTGCCCATCATCAATGCCAATGACTCCGTCTCGCATGACACCAGCCACTTCGGCGACAACGACCGCCTGAGTGCGCACGTCGCCAGCGCCCTCGACGCCGACCAACTCGTCGTACTGTCGGTAGTCGGCGGAGTGCAGGACGACTCTGGGGGCGTGGTGGCAGTCATCGAAGACATCGGGCGCGCGCGACGCTGGCTGAGAGACGAGGCCTCATCGGTGGGTACCGGTGGCATGTCGGCCAAGCTCGACGCCGCGGATATCGCAGTTGATGCAGGCATCCCGGTCACGATCGCCGCGGCGAGCACCCCCGGGCTGATCGCCCGGCTTGTGGCCGGCGAGCGCGTTGGCACGCATCTGCCCGCGCGGGCCGCGCGATCCGCGCGCAAACGGTGGATCGGCCACGCGGCCCGGCCCCGCGGAAGCGTGATCATCGATGACGGCGCGAGCCGCGCACTGCGCACGACCGGTGCGAGCCTGCTTCCCGCGGGTGTGACATCGGTCGAAGGCGAGTTCGAGGCCGGTTCTGTGATCGAGATCAGGGATGGCGCCGGGGCCGTCATCGCGCGAGGGCTCTCCGCCTATGCCTCGCATGAGGTCCGCAGGCTCGCCGGCAGACGCTCGGACGAAATCGCCAGCATCCTCGGCTATGTGTACGCTGAGGAAATCGTTCACCGCACTGATATGCACGTCACCGCTGGGAGCACACCATGACCCAGACGCCCGCAGCAACCGGCGTCGAGGAAGCGGCGCGCCGAGCCAAGGAGGCCTCCCGCGCCGTGGCGTGCTTGGGACACCCGACCAAGGACGCCGTGCTGCGCGATCTCGCGGCGAGGATCGCGGCATCCGAAGCGGTCATCCTCGAGGCTAATGCGCGCGACATGCAAGCCGCCAGCGGGGCCGGGCTTCCCGATGCCAAGCTTCGCCGACTCGAGATCACCAACGCAGGCCTGGCGCAGATGGCTGAGGGCTTGGAGCAGATTGCGGCCATGCCCGATCCCATCGGCCAGCGCACGCGCGATGTCACCGTGCCCAGCGGCCTGCGCGTCACCAAGCAGCGAACACCGCTTGGCGTCGTCGCCATGATCTACGAGGCCCGACCGGGCGTCACCATCGACGCCTTTGCGCTCTGTTTCAAGGCCGGCAACGCTTGCCTGCTCAAGGGCGGCCGTGAGGCGACCGAGTCCAACCGGGCGCTGCACGCCCTTGCCGTAGCCGCGCTCGAAGCCAACGGCTGCCCCTCCTCTGCCATCGAGCTCATCACGACTTCCGACCGCGACGAACTCAGGGGCATGCTCACGCTCACCGAGTCGATCGATCTGGTGATCCCCCGCGGCGGGGAGACGCTGATCCGCTTCGTCCACGAGCACGCCCGCGTACCAACCGTCCAGCACTTCCACGGCGTCTGCCACGTCTACGTCGACCGCGACGCCGACCTCGATACTGCGATCGAGATCGTCGCGACAGGTAAGACGAGCGCCCCCGCGACCTGCAATACCACCGAGTGCGTGCTAGTGCACCGTGACATCGCGAGGGACTTTCTGCCAAAGCTCGCCGAACGAGCGAACTCCGACGGCTTCGCGATCCGTGCCGAGCCTCGTGCGCTTGAAGCCGTGGGCCCGGGCTTGGGCTTGCAAGCCGCGACAGACACCGATTTCGGTCGCGAATACCTCGATCTGATCCTGGCCGCCAGAGTCGTGGATTCGCTCGATGACGCCGTGGCGCACATCGCCCGGTTCGGATCCGATCACACCGACGTGATCGTCTCGCGCGACGAGGCTGCGCAGCGAGCCTTCACGACCCGTGTCACCAGTTCCTGCGTGCTGGTCAACGCTTCCAGCCGGTTCAACGACGGGTTCCAGCTCGGCCTTGGCGCGGAGATCGGCATCTCGACAAGCCGCATCCACGCCTACGGCCCGATGGGCCTTGAAGAGCTGACCACCGAGCGATATGTCGTCATCGGCAATGGTCAGACGCGCTAGCCGCGTGCCATCCCGGCTATCCTGCCGTCGAGGGGCGGGTAGCTCAGTTGGCTAGAGCGTCCGCCTTACACGCGGAAGGTCCGGGGTTCGAGCCCCCGCCCGCCTACTTCGTCCCCTCGACTTCTTGCCGAGATCTTACGGCCGGAGCCCGCGCAGGCATGAACCCGATCGACGCCGGCTACATGCTCGCCGCAGCGCTCTCCGCACCGCTCTGGGCGCGCAAACCACGGGGCGACTGGCCGCGGAGGCTCGGCCTCGAACCCGGACCCTTCGCTCCGGTACATCCCCGCCGTGTCCGCGTTCTGCTCCACGCGGTCTCCGTCGGTGAGGTCAACGCCCTGCGCACGCTTGTGCCGCTGCTGATACCCGGCGCTGATGTCGTCGTCGCGGCGACAACGGACTCCGGGCTCACCCGCGCGAGAGACCTCTACGGCGACACCGCCCATGTCTGCCGCTCGCCGTTCGATCTCTCTTGGGGCGCACGGACGCTGCTCGACGAGGCTCAGCCGGATGTCGTCGGGCTGGTCGAGCTGGAGCTCTGGCCCAACCTGCTCACGCAGTGCAGGCGCCGGGGGATACCGGTCGCGGTCATCAACGGCCGATTGAGCGAGCGGTCGTTCGATGGGTACAGACGCGCCCGGCTCGCGCTCCGAGGCATGTTCGGTGCCCTTACGCTCGCGGCGGTGCAGGACGAGACCTATGCCGAACGCTTCCGTGCCCTCGGGTCTCGGTCCGTGCGCGTGACGGGATCGATGAAATGGGACGCAGCCTCGCTTGAGCCGTCGAGCGACGCCGCCGATGCGCTCGCAAAGGCCATGGGCATCGACCGGACGCGACCGCTGATCGTCGCGGGCAGCACCGGCCCCGGCGAGGAAGCCATGCTCCACGCCGTCTGCCCGCCGGGCGTCCAGCTCCTGTGCGCGCCCCGCAAGCCCGAGCGTTTTGACGGCGCTGCGCTCGATCTCGAGGCCTGCGTCCGCCGATCCAGGCCCGACCAGCGTCCTGCGGGCGCGACGCGCTACCTGCTCGATTCGATCGGTGAGCTGCGGGCGGCGTACCAGCTCGCCGACCTGGTCGTCATCGGGCGGAGCTTCATCGACCTGTTCGGTTCCGATCCCATCGAACCGATCGCGCTCGGCAAGCCCACGATCATCGGCCCACGCATCGATGACTTTCGGCTAATCGTTGCGACGCTCGAGGCTGCGGGGGGGATCGCGCGGTCAAGCCGCGAGACGCTCGGGGAGGATCTCGCTCGGCTCGTGCGTGACCAGGACGCCCGCCTGGCGCTGGGCGAGAGGGGGCGCGCCTGCGTCGAAGCCCATCGCGGCGCGAGCGCGGGGCACGCCGAGGCGCTGCTGGGCTTGGCGTGTTTACGGCGGCGTTCGCGTCGCAGGCGTAGCATCCCCGCGGGTCGGGGGCGTAGCTCAGTTGGTAGAGCATCGGACTTTTAATCCGCTGGTCCAGGGTTCGAGTCCCTGCGCCCCCATTTGAACGCGTCTGACAGGATCGCCGCTGCGAAACCGCCTGCGTGCTGAGGCTTTGCCTACTATCGCGCTGCGGCCGATCGATCGGATGCGTCCGGCCGCGGTCGCTGAACCGCTCCAACGACCACGGGAATCACGGATGATCGTGCTGCACGCCGCCTGGACCTCGGGCGGTCTCCACCTCTGGGCCGAGGACGCCAACGCATCGAGCGTCGAATCGCTCGACGCGCCCGCGAGCGAACCGACGCTGCCGCAGATGCCACCGTTGGACGCCGAATCCACCACCGGCGAAAACGGATACGTCGATCAGGACGAGGCCGAGGATGCGCCGACCGCTGTACAGGTCATCCACGTGCGCTATGCCGATGCTCGAACGCTGTCTGGTATTTGCGACGAGATCGGAGTGGCGTGCGAGCCTGCCTCGGTGACGCTGAGACTGCCCGCGGTCGACGGCCAGCCGCTTCCGAGCCCGCGTCTAGCGCATTCCACCGGCGCGGCAGTGAGCGATCGGCCAGCCACGGGGCTTGCCTCCGTGGAGGTCCAGGCCGTTCGTATCGAGCCGGATCTTGTGGCGGACTGCCTGGAGCGGCTGCTCGATTCGGCGAGCAGGCTGCAGCTGCTGAACAGCCCCGAGATCGGCTATTTCGCTCAGGTCGGCCGGCTCACGCGGCGGCTGCTCGCGCATCAGCGCTTCGTCCCTGCGCTGCGTCAGGACGCTTCGGGCGATCTGACAGGCAGCTGGCAGGCGTGGCTGGCCGACGAGCAGACGGCCGAGGACGCTGCGTCCCTTGTTGCCGCCATGCCGCCCGCGGCGCGGGCCGTCGAGGACGCCCTCGATCACGAGCCTGCCGCCATCCTCGACGACATGATCGGCACCCTCACCAACGCGACCGCCCGCCAAGCCTTGAGCGCCGACGGCATCGCCGAGGTGCTCGAGGGCCGCGATACGTCGGATGTCTCGGTCGGGTGGCTGACGGGCCTGCTGGGCGAGGCAGAAGCCGTGGCCGCTCCGGACCGCCGCGAACTGATCAAGGGCGTTCGTTCCTGGATCGGCCGCCTGGAAGAACGCGGCGCCAGCACCGACTGGATGCTCTGCCTCCGTCTGAACGAACCCATGGTGATGCCGGGTGGAGCCGAGCCGGGGGACGACGCCAGACCGGCGATCGTTGAGCCGGCCGACGCGATGTGGTCGCTGAGCTTCCACCTCCAGCCGGTCGGCGTGGAGGATGTCCTGGTCGATGCGGCCGACATCTGGCTGCTCGCCGGCGACACGATCACGCTCGAAGGGCGCCGCCTCGACAAGCCGCAAGAGTTGCTGCTGGCTGAGCTGGGCAGGGCAAGCCGCCTCTACAAGCCCCTCGAACGCGCGCTCAACGAAGCCGAGCCGGTCGACGTGCAGCTTACGACCACCGAGGCCTACGAGTTCCTGAGAGAAATTCGTCCACTGCTCCGGGAGCAGGGCTTCGGTGTGCAGGAGCCGGCCTGGTTCGGCAGCGCGACATCGCGTCTTGGCGCACGCCTGCTGCTCGACAGCGACCCGAGTGAGCTCGACCCCGATTCCGGCGCATCCGGCGCGACAGGCCCGTCGCAGCTCGGCCTCGATGCGCTTGTGACATACCAGTGGCAGATCGCCGTCGGCGAAACCACACTCACGCTCCGCGAGTTCGAGGCCCTGGCCGAACGCAAGAGCCCGCTTGTGCAGATCAACGGCCGGTGGGTCGAGATCCGACCCGAGGATGTCGAGGCCGCGGTCAAGTTCATCCGCGAGAACCCGGGCGGGCAGATGGCCGTCGGTGAAGCGATCCGCATGGCCTTTAGCACCGATGTCCGCAACGCCGGGCTCAACGTCATCGGCCTCGAGACCAGCGGCTGGCTCGCGGACGTCTTCGGCGGCTCCAGCGAGGGGGAAGCTCTTCCTCTGCTCGAGCAGCCCGAGGGATTCAAGGGCACGCTCAGGCCCTACCAGCTCCGCGGCTACAGCTGGCTGAACTTCCTCGAGCGCTTCGGCTTCGGCGCATGCCTCGCCGACGATATGGGCCTGGGCAAGACCATCCAGCTCCTCGCCCGCTTTGCCCACGAGCGCGAGGAAGCCACCGCCCGCGGCGACACCGTCAAGCCGACCCTGCTAATCGTCCCGACTTCTGTTGTCGGCAACTGGATGCACGAGGCCAACCGCTTCACGCCGAGCCTGCGTGTCATGATCCACCACGGCTCCGACCGCCACCAGGGCGACGCGTTTATCCAGCGTGTCGCAGCGTGCGACCTGGTCATCACGACCTATGCGCTGGCCAACCGTGATCAGGACCTGCTCGGCACGATCAAGTGGGGCCGGCTCGTCCTTGACGAGGCCCAATTCATCAAGAACCCCGCCGCCAAGCAGTCACAGGCGGTCCGCAACATCCCCGCCGACCGCCGCGTGGCGCTCACCGGCACGCCTGTCGAGAATCGTCTCAGCGAGCTCTGGTCCATCATGGACTTCCTGAACCCTGGCTACCTCGGCCCCCCGGGCACGTTCCGGAAAAAGTTTGCCGTACCGATCGAACGGTACCGCGACGAGCACCGCGGCCGCCAACTCCGCGCCCTCGTCCGCCCGTTCGTCCTCCGCAGGCTCAAGACGGACCCGAAGGTCGTCGGCGATCTGCCGCCCAAGGTCGAGAGCCGCGAGTACACGCACCTGACCAGTGAGCAGGCCGAGCTTTACGAGTCGACGGTCAAGCGGATGCTCACCGAGGTCGACCAGGCCGAGGGCATGCGGCGCCGAGGCATCGTGCTGTCTGCGCTCGTCCAGCTCAAGCAGATCTGCAACCACCCTGCCCAGGCGCTCAAAGAGTTCGACAAGAACGCGACCGCGGCCCCCTCGGCCGCCCGCTCCGGCAAGACCACACGCCTGATCGAGATGCTCGATGAGATCCTTGCCGCCGGCGACCAGGCCCTGATCTTCAGCCAGTTCCGCCAGATGGGCCACATCCTCGCTGTCACGCTCCGCCATGCCCTCGATCGTGAGGTGCTTTTCCTGCACGGCGGCACGCCACGCACCCAGCGGCAGAAACTCGTGGAGGAGTTTCAGCGGGCCGACGGCTCCGCGCCGATCATGCTCGTCAGCCTCCGCGCCGGCGGCGTCGGGCTCAACCTCACCGCCGCCAACCACGTCTTCCACTTCGATCGCTGGTGGAACCCCGCCGTCGAGAACCAGGCCACCGACCGTGCGTACCGGATTGGGCAGACCAGGACCGTTCAGGTGCACAAGTTCGTCTGCCGGGGCACGCTGGAGGAACGCATCGACGAGATGCTCGAGCAGAAGACCGAGCTCGCGGAACAGATCGTCGGCTCGGGCGAGCAGTGGCTCACCGAGCTCGACACGAACGCGCTCAAGGAGCTGCTGACGCTCCGCGACGACGCGGTGGGGGAGGAGTAGGGCTTCCGCCCGACGGACCCGATGGATCAGCCCCGCCGCCCCAGCTCCAAGAAGCCACCTCCGCCGGCCATGACGCCCAGGCCCATGCGTGCGATGAGCCGACCCGCCGAGCGGACCAAGAACCCGAGGCGGGTCCGGGGCGGCGTTCGCATGCCGTCGACCCAGCGCGCCAGCGAGAGCTGGGCCGGCCAGCGGTGGCTCCGCCTGATCGAGCAGGGTGTCGAGCCCGCGATGCAGGCAGAGGCCATGGAGTACGCGGCGCTCGGGCAGACCCGGACCATGGGTGTGGAGCCGGGCCAGATCGTCGCCTCGGTGCAGGGCCGCTCTCCACGCGCGTACCGCGTCTCGATCACGCTGCCTGCGTTCACCGATGCCGACTGGGAGCGCGTGCTCGCGACGATGGGCGACCAAGCGCGCTACGCGGCCAAGCTATTGGCCGGCGAGCTGCCTACGAGCATCGAGGAGTTGTTCGTGCCGCTCGGTCTGCACCTGTACCCAACCGATCCCGCGGAGCTCGTGCCGACATGCAACTGCGACGAGCCCAAGAGCGACCCCGGAGGCTGGTGCAAGCACTCGGTCTGCGCCGCGCTGCTGATGGCCGATCAGCTTGCTCAGGACCCCTGGCTCATCTTCACGCTCCGAGGCATGCCCAAGACCGACCTGCTCGACCGTCTCCGCCACGGCCGGCTGGTGCCCGGCGGGGCCGACGGCTCCGCGCCGGTCTATGCACCACACGTCGGGCCTGTGGAGGCCATAGCCGTGCAACCGCTCGAATCTTGCATCGAGCACTTCTGGGAGCAGCCGGCCACCCTTGAGCACCTGCACCTGGCCGTTGAGAAGCCCGAGGTCACGCACCCGCTGCTCCGCCGGCTGGGCCAGAGCCCGTTTGAGCAGAGCCGTGTCCCGCTCGTCGGCCTGCTCGCACCTGCTACGACCTCATCAGCGAGCACGTTCTGCGTACCGAGCCCGAAGCTGACCACGCGGATGCCGAGGACGAACCGGCAGAAGCGCACGACGCTGAGTCTGAGAGCGACGCCTAGGATCATGTAAGGAGCCGGCCGTGACGCTGGGGGTCATCCCTTCGGCGCGGCCATGGGTCCCACCCGGCTGTGCCCCAGCAGGCACGACCGCGGAAGGGCGGGGTCCAGCTCAGGCGTCGGGGTCGAGCGATCGACGACCGGGGCCCAGTCCGCGGCCGACGCTCTCGGTGTCCCGTTTCGGGAACCGGGCACGCCGGACCGCGCGTGTGGTTCGACGTGTCCCGCGGCGATCGACGAACGATCACCGCCGAGCGAGGGAGGCCGCCTCCGCGACGGTAGATGGATCACCGGTTCCCGGTGGTGTAATTGGCAACACTTCTGTTTTTGGTACAGACATTCCAGGTTCGAGTCCTGGCCGGGAAGCTTGCCACCGATCCGCCCCGTCGCATCCGCGGCAGTCAGCGATGCCCCAACCGATCGCCATCATCCTCGCCGCCGGCAAGGGCACGCGCATGCGGTCCGACCTGCCCAAGGTCTGTCATCCTGTCGGCGGAAGGCCCATGGTCGCGATCGTCACCGATGCCTGCCTCGCGGCAGGCTGCGAGCGAGTCGTCGCGGTGGTCGGTTACAAGCAGGAGCTCGTACGCGAGGCCCTCGCCGCCTTTGGCGACCGGGTCGCGTACGCGGTGCAAGAAGAGCAGCTCGGCACGGGCCACGCGGTCCGCTGCGCCATCCCCGCCTTGCATCACGCGGACCCCGAGACCCCGGTGCTCGTGCTCTGCGGCGACGGACCGCTGATTCGGCTCGACACGCTCCGAGCCCTCCTGTCGCGCCACACTGAATCGAACGCCGCGGCGACGCTCGCCACCGCTGTCCTCGACGATGCGTCCGGGTACGGACGCATCAAGCGCGATGCCGAAGGCCGCTTCGTTGGCATCGTCGAGCAGAAAAACGCCACCGAAGACGAGCTGGCGATCCGTGAGGTGAATCCCAGCTACTACTGCTTCCGCCTGGGGGACCTCGCCGAGGGGCTCGGCGCGCTAACACGGAACGAGCTGACCGGCGAGGAGTACATCACCGACGTCCCGGCGTGGCTGCTCGGGCGGGGCGGGACCGTCGAGGTCATCGACGCGGTTCCCTCCGAGGATGTGCTGAGCATCAACACACCGGAGCAGCTCGCCGAGGTCGACACGATTTTTCGGGCACGCATCGGCGACCCGAGCACCGCAGGAGGGCAGCCCTGATGGCCAGCTACGACGCGGACAGGATGAAGATCTTTGCAGGCCTCCACCACAAGGAGCTCGCCGCCAAGATGTGCGAGCGCCTGCGGCTGCCCCTTGCCGACGCCAAGACGCACGCCTTCCCGGACGGCGAGCTGCTCGTCAAGGTCGACGAGGATGTCCGCGGCCGCGACTGCTTCGTCGTCATCTCCACATGCACACCCGTCAACGACAACCTGATCGAGATGCTGATCTTCCTGGACTGCCTCCGCCGGGCGAGCGCCAAGACCGTCACGCTCGTGCTGCCCTACTTCGGCTACGGCCGGCAGGACCGCAAGAGCGAAGGGCGTGTCCCGATCACCGCCAAGCTCGTCGCGAACCTGATCACCGCCGGCAAGGCCGACCGGGTCATCGCGATCGACCTCCACGCCGCACAGATCCAGGGCTTCTTCGACCTGCCGGTCGATCACCTCTCGGCCACACCGGTCTTCCACGAATATTTCGGCTCGATCCGCGACGATCTCGGCGACCTCTGTCTCGTCTCGCCCGACGTCGGCAACGTCAAGGTAGCCGAGGGCTTTGCCAACCTGCTCCACGGCGATCTGGCCATCATCAACAAGCGCCGCCTCTCAGGCACCGAGGTGGTGACGGATCACATCATCGGCGATGTCGCAGGCAAGACCGTGCTTATGGTTGACGACATGATCTCGACAGCCGGCACGATCTGCGAGGCCGCAGAGCTTGTCATGGAAAACGGTGCGACCGGCGTGATCGCCGCGGCCACCCACGGCCTGCTGGTCGGCAAGGCCTGCGAACGGCTCGCCGACAGCCCGATCAGCAAGATCGTGGTCACCAACACGATCCCACAGGACCGCAACCGCGAGCGGCTCGGCGAAATGCTCGTAGAGCTGAACGTCGGCAACCTGCTCGGCGATGCGATCTACCGAGTCCATCACAACGAATCCGTCAGCGCCCTCTTCCGGAGCACCGCGGGCCTGAAGCGCTAACCGAAACAAACACACCCAAGCGAACACGCACGAGGAACAAGCCATGCACGAGAACGCACCAGTCATCAAGGCCGAACGCCGCGAACGCACCGGCTCTCGCTACGCACGCCGACTCCGCGATGCCGGGCGTCTGCCCGTCGTCGTCTACGGACACGGGCAGCAGCCGGCCCACGTGAGTGTCGACGCCAAGACCACGATCCGTGCGATCCACGACGGCGAGCGCGTCTTCAAGATCGACCTCGATGGCTCGCAGGACATCGTCTTGCTCCGCGATGTCCAGTTCGACTACCTCGGCGACGGCATTGTCCACGCCGACCTCTCACGCGTCTCGCTCGATGAGGTGACCCACGCGAACGTCCGCGTCAAGCTCGTCGGCGACGCCGTAGGCCTGAAGGAGGCGGGGACCACGCTTGTGCACCCGCACGATGAGCTCAGCGTCGAGTGCAAGCTCCGTGACCTGCCCGACGAGATCGAGGTCGACATCGCGCACCTCGAATCCGGAGACTCGATCACTGCCGGCGAGGTCCAACTCCCCGCCGGGGTAAAGCTGCTGTCCGATGCCAGCACGGTGCTCGCCACTATCGCAGCCGCGATGAAGGCCGCCCCGACCGCCGAGGAGGAGACCGTTGGCGGCGATGCGCAGCCAGAGGTTATCGAGAAGAAGAAAGAAGAGAGCGAGGGCTGACTGCGGCATGAAGCTCATCGTTGGGTTAGGCAACCCGGGCCTCGAGTACGCCAAGACCCGGCACAACGCCGGGTTTATGGCGGCCGATCGCCTCGCCGAACGCCACGCACGCGGGCAGATCGCCAAGAGCAAGTTCCACGCATCGATCCTCGACGCCACGATCGCCGACGAGAAATTCCTCCTGATGAAACCGACGACGTACATGAACCGCTCCGGGCAGGCGATCGCCGAGGCCGTCCGCTTTTACAAGCTGACACCGGCCAGCGATCTGCTCGTGCTTGTAGACGATGCCGCAATCGATGTCGGCACGGTCCGTGTCCGTGCTAGCGGGGGCGCGGGCGGGCAGAACGGGCTGGCGGATATCCAGCAGAAGCTCGGGACCGCCGACTACCCGCGTCTGCGCATCGGCATCGGGCCCAGGCCCTCGTTCATGACGCTCCACGATTTCGTTCTCGGCCGTTTTTCAGAAGACGATGCCGGGCCGCTGGACACCGCACTGACCAAGGCGGCCGATGCCGCGGAGCTGTTTGTCGCGCAGGGCGTCGACACCGCCATGAACCGCTTCAACACCCGCCCACCGAAGCCGCCCAAGCCAGAACCCGCAACGCAGCCGTCCGATGAGACGGTGGTGCCGCCGAAGCCGCAGCCAACACACGAACAGATCCACAAGAACGAACACGACCAAGGGGAATCAGCATGACCGATACCGCGACCGAAACACGCCTGGGAATCTACGAGGCGATGTTCCTGATCAGCCAGTCCGAGGCGGCCGACCTCGGCGGCGTTGTCGAGCACATCCACAGCCTGTTCGAGCGTGCCGGCGCGACCGTGCTTGCCATGCAGAAGTGGGACGAACGCCGGCTCGCCTACGAGATCAACAAGCAGAAGCGCGGCGTCTACCTGCTCTGCTACTTCCAGGCCGAGACGCCCTCGCTCGCCGGCTTCGAGCGAGACTGCAACCTCTCTGAGCGGATCATGCGCGTGCTCGTGACCAAGGCCGACCACCTGACCGAAGAAGAGATCGCCTCGGCCGACGGACGCGAAGAACTCGCGATCGAGTCAAAGATGCGCGCCGAGCGTGCCGCCGAACGCGCCGAAGCCGGCGCCGCAGCCTCGGTCTCTCTCGGCGCCCCAGTCGCCAAGCAGGAAGAGCCCCAGCCTGAAGCCCAGCCCGACGAAACCCAGCCCGCAACCCAGCCCGGAGTCGAGCCCGAAGCCACGACGGCGCCAGAAGCCGGTGCCGAGCCGGCCGGCCAGCCCGAGGATGCGCCGTCGGGCTGAACGGTTCTCGAATCAGAATCGACCTACCGTATTCCGAACGATAGACTGCACGAACGTGGCACACGCCCCGTTCACGGGAGGGATCACACATGGCCAACTTCAACAAAGTCTTCCTGCTCGGCAACCTGACCCGAGATATCGAGCTCAGGCACACCTCCGGCAACCAGGCCGTCGCCAACTTCGGCCTGGCCATCAACCGCCGCTACCGGACCTCGTCCGGCGAAGACCGCGAGGAAACCACCTACGTCGACTGCGAGTCCTGGGGACGTCAGGCCGAGGTCATGGCCCAGTACCTGAGCAAGGGTCGGCCCGTCTTCATCGAGGGCCGGCTGAAGCTCGATACATGGCAGGATAAGAACGACGGCTCCAACCGCTCCAAGCTCCGCATCGTCGTCGAGAACTTCCAGTTCATCGATTCGGGTGGCGGCGGCGGTGGTGGTGGCGCCGGCGGCGGACGCGGCGGACAGCGTCAGCCCGCCCGCTCGGCTCCGCAGAACGACGGCGGCGGCTACGGCGAGCCGATCGATGCCGACGACATCCCGTTCTGAACGACCTAGCATCATCCTCATGCCGCCGGGCTGACATCGGCGGTTTCCACGATCACCCCGTTGGGGCGGCGAGGACCTCGCCGCTCCTCAACCCCGTCGGCGATGCCGCGCGGGGAACAGCGAGGAGGCGCCACCATGGCCCGCACCATCAAGCTGCTGCTCGTCGAGAACGTCGATAGCCTCGGCATCGTCGGCGACATCGTCAACGTTCGAGCCGGCTACGCCCGGAACTACCTTCTGCCCTTCGGTTACGCCACAGAGCCCAGCGATGAGCTGATCACACAGCTCGCCGACAAGCGTAAGACCGCCGAGGAAGAGCAGCGCAAGCTCCGCGTCCATCGCGAGGCGCTCGTCAAGAAGCTCGAGGGCGTCGAGATCACCATGGAACGCTCCTGCAATGATCAGGGCCTCCTCTACGGCTCGGTCACGCAGCAGGACATCGCCGCGGCCCTCGATTCACTCGGCTTCGGCGTCAAGCCGCGCGAGGTCCGCCTGCCGCAGGTCATCAAGCGTCTCGGCCAGTTCGAGGTGACCGTCAAGCTCGCCACGGATCTTGAGGAACATATCCAGGTGCACGTCGCCCCGGACCGCGAGCTCGACCTCGACGACCGCGAGGAGATGGAGTTCGATAACGAGGGCAACCTCATCGAGAAGCCCACGGAACCGGCCGCCTCAGCCGCTGACTCCGCCAAGCAGAGTGCAGAGGCTCAACCCGAAACACCGGCCGACGCCACGGCGTAACACTCGCACGCCGGTGCCCTCCAGGTGCATGCCTGTGCACGCCGGCCTGACGTAGTGACAACACAGACAGACGCGAACCGTCCCCGGCCGATGCTGCCGTGTGGATCACCGGATGCGTGGGCGCTCGATCTGGATCGGGGGGTCATAGCTCGTTACCACGATCTGGCCGACCGCGAAGTGCTCGATCGCTACGCCGACGCTGGTCCGGAACAGCAGGATGAGCGTCTGATCGTCGCGGGTGCGGCTCAGCGAGGGCGCTTCGGTCATCGCGCTGAGCGGCCTCGCCGGGTCGTACCGCAGGCGGATGACGTCCTGGTCCTCGTAGATGAACCCGATCGCCTGGTAGCTCTGGCCCTGAGCATCGATCAGCTGAGGCGGGTTCGAGAGGTTGATTTCGACGGCGGCCTGCCCGAACAGGCTGCTCGGGATCGCACTCGGATCGCCGGTCACGGTGAGCTGCACGATGTTCTGGTCGGTGGTGACTGCGAACTCTTCAACGCGGAGTTCCCGGGGCAGCCCGCGTGTTCCGAGATCATTTGATCCAAACGTCTCTTCACCGCCCACGATCTTGTTGTCATCGTTGGTCTGGATGCCACGCGTCGCGCCCTTTTGCAGCCCATAATTCCTCGGGATCCGTATCTGAGCGTTAAAGCCCGCCGCGTTGCCCGATCGATTGTCCAGCTCGGCGACCACCCGGAAGGCAGTGTTCAGGTCTGCGACGCGCGTGCCGCCGGTCAGCTGCCCCGCCCGGATCGCCGCATCGCGCGCGTTCGCGTTCGGGAAGCTTGTTTCGGGTGCGCTCTCGATGACGTGCCGGATGTTCTTGACATACAGCGCGATCGGCGTCGCATCACGAGCGACCGGGAACTCGAACGCCATCGTCGATTCCGAAGCGCCGCCCACCGAACCGATGTGGTCGCCCGGGGTCGCGTAGCGGAACCGGCCGTAGACACCCGAGCCCGCGCGGGACTCGGCCGTCACCGCGATCGGGAAGATCGTCGCACGCTCGCCACGCTCCGTCTCCGTGACGAGCCTGATCTGCCCCTTGCTCGCAACAACCTTCCCGAAATCCTCATTCGCTCCTGCGTTGAACTTCACCACGTACCCGACGCTCTTGGCGTTCGAGACGGGGTTGCCGTCCAAGTCGGTGATCGTCTGGGCCTTGGGATCCATGAAGTCGGCGAACGCGTCCTGCTCGACCTCGAACGAGCCGATCACCTCGAAAGCGTCCGGCGCGAGGGTGTTCCGGTTCTTGCCCTCCCCGCCGCTCATCCGCTGCGCCGCCGCGGCCGTCGCGATATCTGGCACATACCTGGCCAGCGGTGTCGATGTCGACAGCGTGTGCTCAGAGAGGTGGTTGTAGAGCGTGCCCGTTAGGCGATCGACCGGCACCCACAGGTTCGACTGGAACTCGATGTTGCCCTGGTTCACCGCGTTGAGCGGCTCGTAGCCCATGAACCGCTGCGGCACACGCAGGAACGCCACCGAGTTGACAAAGATCCCCGCGGTGATCAGGCCCGAAACCGCGCCGCAGATGCCGCCGCCGACGTACCCCATGACGTCGTCGGTGGCCATGTTGCTGCGCACGAGGCTGTCCGTGATGACCCGTAGGACGATCAGCGAGACAACGAACGGCAGCGTCAGCCCGAGGCCCCACGCGCCGTCGCCGATAAACGAGAAGAACCCGTCCGGGGCATTCTCGATCAACAGGATCGCGACCGTCTCCCAGAGCCCGAAGGCGATCGCGCCGGCCGCGATCACGCAGGCCATGTGCAGAAGCGAGGACAAGAAACCGCGGGCGGACCAGGCGTAGGCCACACCGAGCATGATCGCGAGGCTGATCAGGTTCATCAGCATGACTCAACTCCCTCCGACGCACGAGGCGGTCAATCGATCGGCTCCCGCGTGTATCACGATGCTGCGGCCGCCTTCGGCTTCGCCGCCGGCTTGGCCGGTGAGGTCACCCGCGTCACCTCTTCCAGGCTCGTCAGGCCTTCGACCACCCGCCGCAGGCCCGCCTGCTGGATCGTCGGCAGTTGACGCTTGCGCATCTCGGCACGCAGCCCGTTCCAGTCCTGGGCCGCGATCAGCGAACGCTCGGCGTCCTCGATCGGGTAGACCTCGAACAGGCCGATCTGCCCGAAGTACCCCCCGCCGTTGCAGACCGGGCAGACCTCCGGCTTGTTCTTGATCAGCACCTGCCCGCCCTTCTTGTAAAACTGCTTGACGCGGTCGGGCGGCAGCCCAAGCTTCTTGAGAAGCTCCGGCTTGGGCTGGTACGGCACACGGCAGTTCTGGCAGAGCCGGCGGCACAGCTTCTGCGCCATCACGCCGCGGAGGGTCCTGGCGACGGTCTCTGCAGAGCCGTGCAGCTTGACGAAGCCCTGGATCGCCTGCATCGCGTTCTCGGCCCGCAGCCCGAGATAGACCCGCGTGCGGTCGAGGTCGCCGCCGACCACCTCGCGCGCCGTCTCAACATCCGGCAGGTCCGTAACCGTCACAAAGTCCGGATCGCGTCGCAGGATCGAACGCACAAGCGTCGAATATTCGCCCTCGCCACGCGGGTCGTACCGGTTCTGGTTCGCGCCCTCGAGGGCCGCCTGCACATCGGTCTCGACCGTCTGCACGATCGTGGTGTAGGGATCGTGCTGCCCGGTCACGCTGTAGAGCGTGGAGGTCAGGCCCTGGCCGGCCGAGCCCGCAATGAGCACCAGCCCCCCCTTGGCCTGCTTGATCGATTCGAAGGCTTCGACCTGAGGCGTGAGCAGGCCGAGCTCTTCGAATGCCCGTGTGACCTGCTTGGCCGGCTCGAACATCATCGTCAGCCGCGGGCCCGCGCCGCCGCCGATGGTGTCCAGCCGGATCGACTTCGCCCATGCCTCACCCTGCGCCGCGGTGAGCGTGCCCTGCTGCTTGCGTCGGCGGTCTTGCACGTCGAGCTCGGCGCAGCCCTTCCAGAAATCGATGATCTTCACGGCCGCCTGACCGGCCAGTTTCTCAACGGGCTGCCGGAGACCATCAACCGTCATCGTGATCGCGTAGTTGCCCTCCTTGTCGGCGGGCATGATGTCGAGCTGCCTTGCCCGACCGCCGATGGCAGCGATGAGAACCTCCTCGGACTTCGCCCGGATCTCGTACTCGGGCGTGTCCTTGTCCGGAACGGGCGAGGCCTTCTTGGAAGGGCTCGTGATCACCAACTGGACCGTGCCCGCCTGCTTGGCCGCGGCCTTGGCCTCGCGGGCTTCCTTCATGCTCGACAGATCGAGCTTGAGCTCGTGCCCCTCAGGCACCCGGTCGTCCTTGTTATGGATCGACAGGAAGATCAGGATGTCCGCCGCGAACACCACGAGCATCAGGCCGAGGCCCGCGAACACACCGCCGATCCCGGGCACAGGCAGGATGAACGCGCCGAGCACCGCAAGCGTACCGACCAGCAGGTGGATGACGTTCCACTGCTTCCGAGGCAGGCTGAAACGGGCCGCGTGCTTGTCGAATACCCGCGAAACGAACCATGTCCACGCCACGAGCGGCACCAGAAGCACCACCGGCTTCCACAAGGACACCAGCGTCAGGGCCTGAGCCAGCAACAGATCCATCCAGGGCATCACCAGCGGTTCCACGGCCAACTCCGGTCCCGGCATGCTGCAACTCTCCCGCGGGCCGGAGGCTGGCTCCGGGACCCCTGGCACGGGCGGAAGCCCGCTGCGTGGCGATGGTAGCGGCATCTGTACGCCCGCGTCCGCGATCGCGGGGTAGCCTTCCAGGGCCCGTCAGCCCATCTTCTTCAGACGCATCATCAGCTCGTCCAAGTTCGGCGAGCTTTCCTGCGCCACCCGCATGTGGATGTACTCTTCTTCCACCAGCCTCACCAGCGAGCCGTTGAAGTCGATCATCCCCGTCTGCTGCGCCTCGATATTCTTGATGTACTCGCGGAGCTCGCCCTCGCGTCCTTCCAGGATGTGCGTCCGCACCACCGCGTTGTTGATCAGGATCTCCAATGCCGGGATGCGGTGGATGTTCTCATGGAGCGTCGGAAGGAGCTTCTGGTATACGAACGCCCGCATCTGGTACCCAAGGATCTTGCGGACCTGCTCGATCTCCTCCTGCTCGAACAGGCCGTAGATGCGGCTGAACGTCTGCGTCGTCGAGCTCGCGTGGATCGTCCCGTAGACCAGGTGGCCGGTCTCGGCGGCATGGAGTGCGGCCTCGAAAGTCTCCTGGTCGCGCATCTCGCCCACAAGCACGATGTCCGGGTTCTCGCGCACCAGCGCACGCAGGGCGGTCTTGAAGTCCAGGCAGTCGATCCCGATCTCGCGCTGGTTGATCGTCGCCTTGCGGTCCTCGAATACGTACTCGATCGGGTCCTCGATCGTGACGATGTGCACCGCACGCCGGGCGTTGACGTAATCCAGCATCGAGGCGATCGTCGTCGATTTGCCCGAGCCCGTTACACCGCAGAGCAGCACGATGCCCTGCGGCTGCATCGCGATCTCGCTCATGACCGGCGGCAGGTGTAGGCCCTCGAACGGCAGGATATTGCTCGTGATGTTCCGGGCCGCGATCGAGAGCTTGCCGCGCGCCATGAACAGGTTCACGCGGAAACGGTTCCGCTCGGTGTAGTCGTAAGCGAAGTCCACCGAACCGAAACGGTGCAGGTCTTCGACCTGCTCCTTGCTCAGGATCGCGTGGGCGATCTGCCAGAACTCTTCTATCGAGACCGCCTCGGTGTCCAGCGGCTTGAGCTGGCCCTTGATCCGGAGTTTCGGCACCGAGCCGGACTTCATGATCAGGTCCGACGACTCCAGCTTGATCGTCGCCCTGAGGAAGTCTCCCCAGCGTGTCTCGTGCGGGTCGCTCTTCTTGGCCGTGGGCAGGGCGACATGGCCGACGGCCGACGCATCGGAGTGGACTTCGCTGTCAACGCTCATGGGGCATCACCTGTCAGTTGGCGGGGGCAGAGGCTCATGCGTGGCGAGGCGGGCCGTGCCCGACGGGATTCTTCGGACGGCATCCTAGTGGTGTTCCGCCTCACAGCACAGCGGCCCGAAAGGCCACCGCCCCGGTCGGGCCGGGGCGGTGGTGGGTGTTGTCTGGATGCGAGCCCTCGCAGGGTCAGCCGTTGGGCTGGGCTTCGGGCTCGGGCTCGTCCTGGCGTGTGCCGAGGAAGTTCGACTCCAACTCGCGGCGGATCTTCTCCATCGCCTTGTTCTGGATCTGTCGGACCCGCTCCTTGGTCACCCCGATAATCTGGCCGACCTGCTCAAGCGTCATCGGTTTTTCGTTCTCGCCCGCCTCAAGGCCGAAGCGGTGCTCGATCACCGTCCGCTCCACATCCGTCAGGTCGGCCCGGTTCGCGGTGACGATCTCGCGGACCTCGCCTGCCGCGTCCTTCTCGAAGTCCGCCCGCTTGGTCTCGAGGAAGTTCGACTTCTCGAGCTTCGGGTCGAAGTCGGTCGGGAACCGCTGGCGGTACTTGCTCAGCTTCATGCCCTGGCGGCTGAACGCCTTGAGGATCGCCCGGCACGCGTAGGTCGAGAACTTGTAGCCCCGGCCGGCGTCGAACTTGTCCACTGCACGCAGCAGCGCCATGTTGCCCTCGCTGACCAGGTCGGCGAAGTCGACCTCGCTCATGCGGGTCCGCTTGGCCATCGCCAGCACCAGCGCCAGATTCGTCTCGGCGATCTGCTCGCGGATCCGCTCTGCCAGCCGATGCCAGCGCAGCACGGAGTCTGCCTGTTCGGCCGTCGGCAGCTGGTCCGCCTGAGCCTTGACCGCGCGCTGAAGCTCGCGCACCCGGTACCGGGCGTAGTTGAACTGATGGAACAGGATCCGCTCCTCAGCGCCGGTCAAGATCACCTGCTGGGCGGACTTCATCGTCCGGGTCCGGCTGGTCGAGCTCAGATCGTCCATCACCGGGTGGTACCAGGTGGTATCGGGCTTCTGAACGTCCGGGACTTCTTCATAGATCTTCCGCTCGGCGTCCTGCTCGTAGAACACCGGCGAGTCGATGAAGTCCTGCTCTCCCTGGAGCAGCCTCTGCAGCAGCCGCTCATCGGTCGGGCTGAGCTTACGGGTCGTTGTCGGCACGGGCCCCGACCCGCCGGGCGCTGTGGCTACCCGGACGCGGTGACGCCGTCGGATCTGGTCGAGCGGGCTCGGCGAGCGGTGTTGCACTCGGTTCATGGCGCGTTCCTTGCACGGGCGGGGCGAGACCCCTGCGGTCGTCTGGCTCGGCCGGGCAGAGGGGCTTCAGCCCCCGCGGCCAGGTTGCTCATCTCGGGCGGCGATGCCAGGCTCAGCACGGCATCACCGCTCCACGTCGTCTCTCTGAACCCCCAAGGGTGGCCTGCAGTTGCGGGCTCTCTGCCCGCAGGAAGGCCGTGCTGACTTCTCGCAAGCAGGTGCCGGTGCGCCGGAACCAGTTGCAGATCGCACGCACCCACAGCATCGCGAACTGTCAGCCACACAGAAATGTACGGACCCAAACAGGTCAAGGTTCGATCGAAAAACGAGCTTGGATGATCTTGAAGGACCATCCAATCAAAATACAAACAAATTGGCCTCTGAACCATCCATGGTTCTTCGGAAGACGGCAGATCATCTGCCATCACGTCGGGACGGTGCGGGCGTTTCGGTCTCCACGCTCGAAGACACGCCCTTGCAAGGCGTCAGATGCGGTCTCTCGTATTCCGGCAGCCTACCAGAAACGCCTTCGGGATGCGCCGGTCCGAATCGCAGCCGACGATGAAGTCGCCACCTCGGGGCCTCAGCGTCGTGGGTACGTTCGGGGGCTCTTTTGACGGGGTGACGGTTCCACCGTCAGGCGTTGGCATCGACACCACCGTCGTCGACGCCTGGGGCGGGCAGATTAGCGGCCATGCGTCTTCCTGTCAATTGCAGCACGGCTGGACATCGGACACGGCCTGATTCGGGTGCGATCTGTGCAGGCGCCGACTGGAAACGGCCTCTCGAGTTGGCACATATCATCACTCACGGCGCCTTCGTACCCAGGCGCCAACTTGCCAGTCAGCCGCCAGTCCCACCCCGGAGCACACCATGGCATTCACGCTTCCAGACCTGCCGTACTCCCACGCGGCTCTCGAGCCGGCGATCGACTCGACCACGATGCAGATCCACCACGGCAAGCACCACCAGGCGTACGTCGATAAAGCCAACGCGGCCTTGGCAGAGACGCCCTTTTCCGGCGAGGCAGATGTTGAAGCGGTGATCCGCCGCCTACCTTCCGTGCCGGATGCTGTGCGGGACGCGGTCAGGAAGAACGCGGGTGGGCATGCGAACCATGCATTGTTCTGGTCGATCATGGCACCGCCCAACGCGGGCGGCGGTGGTGAGCCGAGCGGGTCGCTTGCCGAGGCGCTCGTGTCGACCTTCGGTTCGTTCGACGAGTTCAAGACGGATTTCGCCGCCGCGGCCGCCAACCGCTTCGGGTCCGGGTGGGCCTGGCTGATCGTGCGTGACGGCAAGCTCGTCGTCGGTTCGACCGCCAATCAGGACAGCCCGCTGATGGGCGAGGACATCGCGGGGATCCACGGCACTCCGATCCTTGGTCTGGATGTCTGGGAGCACGCTTACTACCTGCACTATCAGAATCGCCGACCTGACTACATCGCTGCCTGGTGGAGTGTCGTGAACTGGAACGCGGTCAGCGAACGCTACGAGGCGGCTCTTGCCTGACGACCTGCCCGAGGACAGCACGACGCCTGACGAAGATCCGATCCAAACGGTCCAGCACGCGGCTGCGCAGCCGGTCAAACGACGACAGGAGAACTCGATGGGAACCCGCCTGGCCCTGATCCTCTACCTCGCGACGCCCCTGCTGATTGTGGCGATGCTCATGTGGTTCATCGCAGAGTCTCTCAAGGAGCAGGCCGCACGCACCGGCCCATCCGGAGCCGAGCCCATGGCGATGACACTCCCCGCCGAACAGCCCGAGGATGAAGGCACCGTCCAGCCCGAAACCCTCTCTCAGGGCTTCATCATCGTCGTCGATGATCTCCAGAAGCTTGGGTCGGCCGAGTCACCGATCTTCATCGGTACCAACCACGGCAACTGGCACGCCGGCAACCCCGCCTTCAAGATGTCGCCCCGCTCGGACGGCCGGTGGCAGATGATCCTCGATCAGCCGACCGAGCCCGGCCGCATGCAGTTCAAGTTCACGCGCGGCAACTGGGAGACGGTCGAGGTATCGACCGAGAACGAGCAGATCGCCAACCGCGTCCTGCCGACGATCGACCCCGCCGAGTTCGCCGATGGCCGCAAGCCCGTCTTCGAGTTCACCATCGAGAAGTGGGCCGACCAGCTCCCCGGCGCCACGCAGCAGCGTGGCATCGAGGACACCTCGATCGCGCTGGAGGTCACGGGCACCGCCAAGCGGTTGCAGGTCGTCGGCGGCGCCGGACGGGCGAAGGGCATGGTCCGCGACGCGGTTGTCTGGCTCCCGCCCGGATACGAGACCGGCGAGCAGAGCTACCCCGTCCTCTACATGATGGACGGCCAGAACGTCTTCATGCAGCAGCCCGGCGCGCCGGGCGAATGGCACGCGGACGAGACCGCCACCGAGCTGATCGAGGCCGGCGAGGTCGAGCCGATGATCATCGTCGGCGTGCCGCATTCGGCCTTCAGCCGCGCCGATGAGTACCTGCCCGCCGAGCTGATCGAGGGTGTGGAACCCTCGGCCGACGAGTTCATCGCCTGGCTCGAGCACGAGGTCATGCCACGGGTTGAGCGGTCCTTCCGCGTCAAGGTCGGCGCTGAGCACACGGTGATCGCCGGCGCGAGCTTCGGTGGCATCTTCGCCCTCCACGCCGCGAGCGAGCGTCCCGACCTGTTCGGCGGCGCGATCGTCGAGAGCCCGAGCGTGCTGAGCAAAGACGAGACGATGCTCAAGGTGTTTACCGCCGATGGCTTCAACTGGCCGGCCAACCTGTACCTCGGCATGGGCACGAACGAGTCGGGGGTGTCCTACGACGCGCGGCAGCTCAACCAGCGTTACCAGGACGCGATCGAACGCATGGCCGCCGCCGCTGCGCAAAGCGGTCAAGTCCGGTCGTTTGATCTTCAGATTACAGAAAGCGTGCACAACGAACCTGCCTGGGCCGAACGCTTCCCGGAGGCGCTGAGGCACCTCTACGGACGTAAGTAGCCGTTTCGCTGTTCGATTCACCGCGGAGAGCTTTCACAAAGCTTGTCACGAGGATTGAGCCCGCGTTCGGTGATCTACCCGAAGACCGGCAGCGGTTGACCATCGATGCGATCGGTGCGCGTTGGTCACTCTGCCATACACAGCTCAACTGAGGGGCGGAGCCGGGAATGGCTGGCTGACGCTTCTAACGACCGGCACCGTTGTGCTCTGCTGCGGTCTGGCGATCGCCATACTCGCTCTATCGATCAAGCTGCTTCCGCAGAACTCACCGCTCTGGCTCTATCTTCCGCCCAACGCGATCGGTGCTTCACTAGTGTTTGTTCCGCCGCTCATTTTCAGACGCCGAAAGAGAGCACGGGTGATTCGTGCATTCCTGGAAGAAGGCCGCTTCCTTGACATGAACCCCACCATCGAACGCGGCGACGATGGGTTTCCGCTTGATGCGACAGGCACCGTGGACAAGGGATGGCTCTGTCTGAAATGCGGACGGGATCTCGGCGGGCTGACGTATCGGAAAAAAGCAGATCAGAGCGGCTACATCAAGTGTCCTGCCCGCGAGCAGGTTGTCGATGTGATTCGTCCGAGTGACTGGATCGAGCGAAAGACTGCTCTCAGACCGCTCTTCAACCCCGCCGCACCACCGGCAGCGCCCGATAGCGGCCCTCCAGAATCGTCTCCGCATCGGCGGTGAGCCACTGGCTCAGGACACCGGCGTAGACGCTTCTAAAGTCGATCTGGAACTTCAGGTCGCCCGAGTCGAGGTCCTTGAGCGACGGGTGGTCGCCGATCAGGCCCCGGCGGACCATTGGGCCGAACATGAACATCGGGGCGGCGGTGCCGTGGTCCGTCCCGCTGCTGGCGTTCTGGCTGACGCGTCGGCCGAACTCGCTGAAGCACATGGTCATGACGCGGCCGTCGTTCTCCTGGCGCTTCAGGTCGGCGTAGAACGCGCTGATGGCATCGGAGAACTGGCGGAGCAGGTTCGCGTGCCCGCCGTTGGCTCCGCCCTGGCCCGCGTGCGTGTCGAACCCGCCGAGCGTGACGTAGTACACCCGCGTCTTGAGCCCGGCCCGGATCATCGACGAGACCATCTGGAGCTGCCGGCCGAGGTTCGACTGCGGGAAACGCACGAGCGGCTGGACGCTGACGGCCTTGCGGATCATGTCGCTCGAGACCTGCGCATCGAGCGCAGTCCGCATCAGGAACGCGGCGTTGGGATGGTCGTCATGGTCGTCGTGGCCCGATGGCTGTGGGCCGCGCATGGTCAATGAGCGGTAGGGCTCGATGAGTGAATCGTGGATGTCTTCGCCGGTCCAGCGGAAGAGGTCGGCGGACTCGAACGCGACCGGTTTTACTTGCCCGCCCTGCATCGCCAGCGGCGCGGTGCGGCCGATCGCGACGGCCGGCAGTGCGTTGGTGTCCGCGTCGTCGTTCCCGGCTTTGCCTGGCTCGGCGCGTCCCGATTCGCCCTTGCCGTAGCCGCAGCACTTGCTGTCGAGGTAGCGGCCGAGCCAGCCGTTGCCGGTGGCGGAGGTGTCGGCGGTGTGCCAGATGTCCATGGACTTGAAGTGCGAGCGGTTGGGGTTCGGGTAGCCGACGCCCTGGACGATGCCGCAGAGGCCCTCGTCGTACAGATCGCGGATGCCGGTCATCGTCGGGTGCAGGCCGATATCGCTGCGTCGGTCGAGTGTCAGCGCCTGATCGGCCCGGATGCCGATGGTGGGGCGAGCGCGGAGGTAGTCGTCGTTGCCGATGGGGATGACGGTGTTGAGCCCGTCGTTGCCCCCGCCGAGCTGAACTACGACGAGCACGTGGTCCTCCGGCACGCCAGGGATCGAGCTCAGCCCCGCCTCGGGCATGGGCAGCCCGAAGGCCGACGCCTGAAGGAACTGCGGGATTGTCACCGCGGCCGAGGCCATCGCGAGCGATTGACCGACGAATGCGCGGCGTGTGAACGCGCGGGCCTGGGACGGGTTCTGGTGCAGGCTCATGAGCAACTCCGCTTCGCAGGCAACGGGCAACGGGCAGCAGGCACTGGGGGAGAGGCAACAGGGTCGGTCGGCAACACCATTGCCCAGTCATCGCTGCTCGTGGCCACTAGCACAGTTGGTACTCCGGCATGGCGCTGATCAGCAGCAGGGCTCCGGTCAGCATGTCGGGGGTCAGGCGGTTGCCGTGGGTCTCGAAGAAGCCGACAACCTCGGATCGTGCGGCGTCGCTCGTCCGGCCCAGCGCCAGCCGAAGCAGGTAGTCCGAGACCGCGGCCGGGTCGTTGCTGCCCGCACCGCTGAGCGGACCGATCAACGGCATCGGGTCGAACGCTTCCTGGTCCGCGAGCGCGTCGTACCCGCTCGGCTTCTTGCCCGTCAGCAGGTACGCGAGGATGTTCTGGCGGACGAACAGCGTGGATGTATTGATCCACGCACGCCCCCCGTCCCATCCCTTGACACTCGGCGGGAAGAAAAGATTCTGGCCCATCAGATCCATCGCATCGAGCAGGATCGAGAGGTCGCGCACCGGCGTGTTCATGGACCGGACCGCGCCGACGATCAGCATCGCCGGGCTCTTGATCTGCCCAGCCATGACGCTCGAGCTGTAGAAGTGCTCGGCTAAGAACAGCTCGCGGAGCACAGGCTTGATCTCGTACTTCGTCGCGAGCATCGCCCGCTGCATGCCGCGGATGGTCTGGTACGCCCCATCCGGCAGGTCGCGCGAGCGAGCGGCGATGTCGATCTCTTCCGCGAAGAAGCGGTACAGCTTCCGGCAGATGAACTCGGAGCAGCGCCGCTGCGCGAGGATCGCCTTGACGAAGTCATCGCCGTCCATCGGGCCCGACCGTCCGAGGATGCGTTTCGTGCCGGTGTCGTGGTCGTCGCGTTTGAAGACGAAGCCGTCGTCCTCGAACGAATAGCCGGTCAGCGCCCTGGCGCCTTCTTTGATGTCGCCCTCGGAGTAATGCCCGACGCCGAGGCTGAACAGCTCCATGAGCTCGCGGGCGAGGTTTTCGTTCGGCCGTCCCTTGCGCGAGTCGTTGTTGTCGAGGTAGGCGAGCATCGCAGGATCGCGGATGATCTGGAAGAGCAGGTCCGCCAGGTTGCCCGTCGCGCGGGTCCGGAAGAGCTGGTTCTGCGCGAACATGTGGTAGCTGTCTTCGATGGTCCGGTAGCTGGTGGCGAAGTGGCCGTGCCAGAAGAGCGTCATCTTCTCTTGAAGCGGGCGCGGCGTGGAGATCATCCGCGCCAGCCACCACCGCTGGATCTCGCGCATCTGCCGCCGGTCGGCGCGCTGGGCTTCTTGCCGGCGGAGGCGGAACCGCGCGAGCGTGTTCTCGTCGCGGACCTGCTGAGCCCGGCGGTACTGCCGGCGCTCCTGCTCGGTCGGAGCGCGGATGATGCCGCGGTCGAAGCTCGTCGGCGTCGGCATGTCGGGATCGGCCACCTCGTCGTAGGCCAGCAGGTAGTCAACCGACCGCTCCGGGCCCCACTCGACGAGCGTCTGAATCTGCGAGGTGGTGCCGCCGAAGCCGGCGCGCCAGAGCAGGTGCCGGGCCTGGTCGTAGCCGAAATCAGTCTCGCGGATCCGTCCGCTGATCGCCGGCATGCGTCCCCTCCTTCACGGGGCAGCATGGACGGGCCCCTGGTCGGATCTACGCAGCCTAACGCGAGCGGTGCGTATCGATTGCAACGGGGGGGCACCGATGGCTCCGAAACGGGCTCCAGGAGAGCCTGTGGTCCGGATTCGGTCCGCTGCAGGAGCGTTCAGCGTCGGCTCGCCGCTGAGCGGGCCCACGCCCAAGCCGCCGCTGTGAGCCCGAGCAGCAGCGCACCGTTGGCCTGATGAGCGGTGGCGATCAGGGTCCGGGCGGTGTTCGGACCCTGGGCCGTGGCGAGTTCGTCGTACATGACCACGCGGTCGGGCCCGTAGTCGTCGCCGACAACCGCCCACGCTGCGAAGCCCAGCACCATCTGGAGAGTGACCGCGCCGATCAGCCAGGCGCCCAGCGTGCGCATCGCTCTTCCGGCATTGGAGTACGGCTCGGATGACCGGAGGATGAACGCCGCGATCCCAACGGCGATCGCCGCGAAGATCGAGAAGCCGATGTGTGTCCATAGCGCGTGCGCGGAGCCTGTGTGCCGGAAGAGCGCCGCGAGCACGAGCTGGATCAGCAGACAGCTCGCCGCGATGACGCACGCGACGCGTGCCTACCGCGCCGAGGCGACCGTCTCGCCCGGCAGCCCGCGCTGCGCCGAAGGCCCGCGGCCGACTACCACCGCGAGTACCGTTGCGCACGCGAGGATCAGCTGCGCCAGCACGCCGTGCACAGCACCGAAGGCCGGGCTGATCTCGGTGACCCGTAGCGCCCCGAGCATGCCCTGCAAACAGATCAACGCGAACACGCCCGATGCGATCACGCCCGAGCGGAGTGTTGCGGCCCCGAACAGCGCAAACCCGACCGCGGCAAGGCAGATCGGCGTCAGCATTCCGATCAGCGCCGGCTGCGCGATCTTGAGTGAACCCGCGTTGTAACCGATCGTGAGTCCCACGCCCGTGAGCGCGATCGGGAGCGCAATCAACAGCGATGACCACCCACCACGGCTTGCGAGCACCATGAGCATGGTGACCACGGCCGTCAATCCCACGAGGGTGCCGAACAGCCGGTGCGTGTGCTCAAGGAAGATGTAGGGGTCGGCCATCAGACCGATCGGGTACAGGAACATGTTCGAGCCATAGGTCCCCGGCCAATCGGGCACGGCCATGCCCGCGCCGGCGCTGGTGACCGCGCCGCCGATCGCGATCAGAGGGAAAAGCGCTGCGAGCAGCGTTCGGCACATCAGCGTCAGCCAATGGGTGGACCCACGCGACGCCGCCCAAGGTGATCTGGGCCCGAACCAGCCGGCCGCAGCCCCGATCGCAGCGCTGCTGACAAGGAAGCCGATCGTCACCAGTCCTGCCGAAGGCACAACCGAGGATGCTCCACCCGATCCGGAGGCTGCATCGGCCGGTGCAGCGATCTTGGACCCAAGCAGGAGGAGATTCACCGCCGCCGAGACGATCCCGGCGAGGAGCCCAATCCTCCAACCGTCGCCGCGGCGGTCGCCCGTCAGCCAAGCGATCACGCCCGCCATCACGAGCAGAAGCAGCGGGGCGGCAATGGATGGAGGCGTCCGAAGTGTGGGCAGGTGCAGGAGATACCACGCTGCCCAGACGCTCACAGCCGCGGTGAATCCTGTCACGAGCCCCGGCTGAGCCCAGCGCAATGAGCCCGTTTGTTCTTGCCTAGCAGGAACGAGGGTCGTTTCGGGACCAATCGTGTCGCTGGGCAGGGCGGTCATAAGCGGCTCACAACTGGGCTCAGATTCGAATGAGAACGAGTCTCAACTGTTGAGTAGGACTCTGGGGAGACTTGACGATACCCCTTGAGTGCGGCGAAATTACGGTACGGCGAGAAAAGTCGTCGATCAGGTATTCGGCCGGGATCGCTACCGGCTTCCAGACACACCGACCCATTCGCCGCGGACGCACCAGCCGACGCGGTCAGGGGGCCGTGAAGGGACGAATATGGCCGTGCTCTTCCCGCGATGGATGAACGCCCTGCCGACGGTCGCGGCGCTCGCGACGGTGACAGGGTTGACGTCGGTCGTCTTCGGCACGTGGTACTGGGCGACGCCCGACTTCTGGGAGGTCGGCTACATGCCGACACAGCCCGGCTCGGGGTTCAACCACCAGATCCATGCCGGCCGACTCGGCATGGACTGCCGCTACTGCCACACGAACGTCGAGGACTCGCACTTCGCGAACGTGCCGTCGACCTCGACGTGCATGGGCTGCCACACCGAGGGTTCGCTCGCGCAGCAGTACGACCCGGGCGAGCTCGTTGCGTTCGTACGCGAGGCGTACGCGAGCGACGAATCGATTCCTTGGCGGAAGATCCACCACCTGCCGGGGTACGTCGGGAACTTCCCGCACCACATCCACGTGCAGGCGGGCGTGAGCTGCTACTCCTGCCACGGTCAGATCCGCGGCATGCCCGTCGTGTACCAGGCCGAGAGCCTGTCGATGGGCTGGTGCCTGGACTGCCACCGCAACCCGGACGAGCACATCGTCGGGCCCGACAAGGTGACGGATCTAGTCTGGGCCGAGCAGCACCTTGCCGAGCGGGCACGCGGCGCGGACAACGCCACGCCCGAAGCCCAACGGATCATCGACAGTCTGCTGAGCAGCCACGCCGCGGGCGGCCCGCAGAATTGCGGCGCATGCCACCACTGATGGGATTCTCCGAGTGATCGACCGGTCGACCGAGCAGCCTTCAGAACGCCCGCGACGCGGGCCATCGAACGGAAAGCGACGCATGAGCGCACCCGAGCAATGCCCATCCACGATCGGCCGGCGGGACCCGTCCACCGACAAAGCCTCGACGGTCAACGGCACCAAGACGATGTGGCGCAGCCTCGACGAGTTCTCCGAGTCGGGCGAGTTCACGCCCTTCCTGGAGCGTGAATTCCCGGCCGGCGCCAGCGAGCTTCTCAAGAGCAGCCGCCGGACGTTTATGCAGCTGATGGGCGGTGCGGTCGCGCTCGCGGGCGCCGCGACGCTTCCGGGGTGCCGCCGGCCGGACCACCAGATCCTGTCGTATTCACGCAACGTGCCAGAAGAGATCGTCCCCGGCAAGCCGCTCTACTTCGCGACGAGCCTGCCGACACCCGGCGGCGGGGCGGAGGGCGTGCTGGCCAAGAGCCACGAGGGACGGCCAACCTTCATCGAGGGCAACCCGCTGCACCCGGTCAACCAGGGTTCGAGCACCTCGTGGTCGATCTCGGCCACGCTGAACCTGTACGACCCCGACCGCCTCAAGCAGCCGGTGTACCGAGAGGGCGAGACCGAGCGCAGCGCCACGTGGGACGACTTCCGTGCCTGGTCCGCTCTGCACTTCCAGTCGTTCGATGCAACCAACGGCAGGGGGCTGGTCATTGTCGCGGACAAGAAGTCCAGCCCGACACGCGACGCGGTCCGCGACCGACTCCGCGCCCGCTGGCCGCTGGCGCAGTTCATCGCGTACGACCCGACCGGCCCGGACACCAGGCTCAACGGCTCTCGGCTGGCGTTCGGTGCGCCGCACCGCGAACTGTTGAGCCTCGAGAACTCGAGCGTGATCGTCTCGATCGACGCCGAGCCCCTGATGCGGAATCAGGCCGCGCTCCGCAACGGTCGGGGCTTCGGCGCGGCCCGGGCGCTGCGTTCGACGAACGATTCGATGTGCCGGGTCTACGCGGCGGAGACGACCTACACGACCATCGGAGGCATGGCGGACCACCGCGTGGCCGTCGCGCCGGGGCGTCTGCCCGTGGTCGTCGTCGAGCTTGCTCGCGCGGTGCTCGACCGGGTCGGTGACGATACCGGTCTCGCCGAAGCGCTCGTTGCGTTCGACACGCGCGGCCCCAGCCCGATCGACCGCGAATGGATCGACGCCGTGGCGGACGATCTGCTCGCCGCCCGCGGTTCCGGCGTGGTCATCGGCGGAGATACGCTCCCCGCAGAGGCGCACGCGCTGGTCATCGCGCTGAATCGTGCGATCGGAGCCGTCGGCAACACCGTCACGTATATGCGGGTCGATGATGACGTGGCCCGCGATGGCCTGAGCGATCTCGCCGAAGTCGTCGGTGCGATGGCCCGAGGCCGCGTGCAGACGGTCCTGTGCCTGAATGCCAATCCGTGCTACGACCTTCCGAGCTCTATGGGTTTCCACGACGCGTTCATGGCGGTGACCAACCGGATCGTGCTCAGCGAGGGGCCGACCGAAACGGCTGCCAACGCGACGTGGCAGCTCAACGCCGCGACTGCGCTGGAGGCTTGGGGCGATACGGTTGCCGTCGACGGCACGGTTGCGCCTACACAGCCCCTGATTGCCCCGCTCTACGACGGCGCGCTCAGCGACATCGAGCTGCTCGGGTTGGTGACCGAGGAACGATCGCCGACCGGGTTTACCGAGCAGCCGTCCGGGTACGACCTCGTCCGCGACACATGGCGGACGCGCTTCGACTGGTCCGACTTCGAGGCGAACTGGAAACGGGCCCTGCACGATGGCTTGGTGCCAGGCACGTCGCAGGCGGGAGGCTCCGGGCTCGACAGCGAGGCCTCGCTCCGGCGGAACGTCCGCGAGGCCGTCGGCTCGCTGCGCGCCGGCACGGTGGCCTCCGACGAGGCCATCGATGTCATCGTGACGACCGACGTGATGTACGACGGCCGCTTCGCGAACCTGCCGTGGCTCCAGGAGCTGCCACGCTTCGGCACCATGGTCGTCTGGGACAACCCGGCCCTGATGAGCCCGGCGACAGCCGAGCGGTTCGGACTCACGCCTGACCCCTACACCGTGAAGGAGCCCAAGGCGTCCATGGCCAGGATCAGCGTCGACGGTCGCTCCGTTGATGTCCCGGTCTGGATCATGCCCGGCATGGCGGACCACACGGTGATCCTGACGCAGGGCTACGGCCGCCGTGTGTGCGGCGTTGTCGGCGTTGGCGTGGGCTTCGATGTCCAGCCGATCCGGGACGAGGCGGGCACACGGGTGTACACGGGCGCACGGCTCGAGCCGATCACCGGCAAGTACCCGATCTCGAGCACGCAGAACCACTGGTCGATGGAATCGCGGACCACGATCGTCCGCACCGCGGACCTCGACGCTTACCGCCGCCTCGGCGACGAGACCAAGAAGACCAAAGACGCGTACGGCGCGACCGCCGAGATCAATTTCGGCGAGCGGCTCGGTGAGCTGGCACACACCCCGCCGAACATCTCGATCTACGAGAACCCGTACAACCGCTCGCAGAGCGACGCGGCCCCCGATGCCTGGTACAGCGAGCGCCCGCAGTGGGGCATGGTGATCGATCAGTCGGTGTGCATCGGCTGCGGCACGTGCATCGTCGCGTGCCAGAGCGAGAACAACATCCCGTCTGTCGGCAAGACCGAAGTCCGCAAGGGGCGCGAGATGCACTGGGTGCGCATCGACCGCTACTTCACCGGCGACCCGATGAACCCGGGCGAGCTGTACCACCAGCCCGTCTCGTGCGTCCACTGCGAGAACGCGCCCTGCGAGACCGTCTGCCCCGTCAACGCAACCGTCCACGGCCCGACGGGCCTGAACTACATGGTCTACAACCGCTGCATCGGCACGCGCTACTGCGCGAACAACTGCCCCTACAAGGTCCGGCGGTTCAACTTCTTCGACTACGGCGTCAAGCGTCTCAACGGGGGCTACCGCGCCGAGGTGCCCGAAGGCACACCCACACCGAACAACATCAACCTCATCCCGCCGCGCCTCCGCGAGAAGCTCGCCGAGATCCAGAAGATGAAGATGAACCCCGACGTCACGGTGCGCAGCCGCGGCGTCATGGAGAAGTGCACCTACTGCATCCAGCGCATCAACGCCGCCCGCTATGAGACCAAGCTCCAGGATCTCGACCACATCCCGGACGGTTTCTTCCAGGTCGCCTGCCAGGCAGCCTGCCCGGTCGGGGGTGTGTCGTTCGGTGACCTGCTCGACGAGAGCTCGCAGGTCGCCGAGGCCGCACGCAACGGGCGGACCTACGCGCTGCTCGGATATCTCAACACGCGGCCACGCACCAACTATCAGGTCCGCATCGGCAACCCCAACCCGGTGCTGCGTGAGCCCGTCCTGGACCCGTTCCATCACGGCCACGGCGATGATCACGGAGAAGACCACAGCGCATCCGGCGGCAGGGACGGACCGGTCCCCGCGTTCCTCGATCCGACGAAACGGCACGCCGACACCGGTTACGCCCTGAGCCTCCGCGTCCTGGGCGCGGCGACAGGAGTCCACGCGTGAGCGTTATCAACCCCGACCAGATCAACGCCGAGCGGCTCGCCGGGCTCCGCCCAGCCGCGGATCGGTCCGACATCGACCCGGCGCTCGGCGACGGCTCGCTGACCGAGGACCCTGCCGTCACCCCGCCGCTGGTGCTCAACAACCGCTCGTTCCACGACGTAACCGAGATCGTCTGCGGCTACTCGGAGAAGGCCCCGAGCTGGTGGTGGTTCCACGCCCTGGGCTTCTTCGCAACGCTCGCCGGCGTCGCTCAGGTCATGATCCTCTACCTGATCATCACCGGCGTCGGTGTCTGGGGGCTGAACAACCAGGTCGACTGGGCCTGGGACATCACCAACTTCGTCTTCTGGATCGGCATCGGCCACGCCGGCACGCTGATCTCCGCGATCCTCTGCCTGCTCAAGCAGGAGTGGCGGACCGCGGTCAACCGCTCCGCCGAGGCGATGACGATCTTCGCGGTGACATGCGCCGGCATCTTCCCGGGTATCCACGTCGGGCGCGTCTGGTTCGCCTGGATGCTCTTCCCGATCCCGAACTACAACTGGATCTGGCCGAACTTCCGCAGCCCCCTGCTGTGGGATGTGTTCGCCGTCTCAACGTACGCGACGGTCTCGGCGCTGTTCTGGTACATGGGCCTGATCCCCGACCTCGCGACGCTGCGCGATCGGGCCGACCGCCGGCTCCGCCTGGGCGAGAGCAAGAACATGATCTTCCGTGTTCCGCTGCCGCTGCCGATCCCCACGCTCACGCTGCCGATCAAGGGTGATGTGCTGCGGGCCTACATCTACGGCTTCCTTGCCGTGGGCTGGCGCTTCAGCGGGAGGCACTGGTATCGCTACGAGAAGGCGTACCTGATTCTGGCGGGCATCTCGACGCCGCTCGTGCTCAGCGTGCACTCGATCGTCTCGTTCGACTTCGCGACCTCGGTCATCCCCGGCTGGCACACGACGATCTTCCCGCCCTACTTCGTCGCTGGCGCGGTCTTCGGCGGGTTCGCGATGGTGCTGTTCCTGCTCATCCCGCTGCGTGAGCTGCTTCCGAATATGAAGGACCTGCTCACGCTCCGGCACCTCGAGAACATGGCCAAGATCCTGCTGGTGACCGGCATGATGGTCGGGTTCGCCTACGCGATGGAGTTCTTCATCGCTTGGTACGGCGGCAACGAGTTCGAGTGGTACGCGTTCATCGGCAACAGGGCCAACCCCGCGACCGCGCCCTACTGGTGGGCCTACTACGCCATGATCTTCTGCAACGTCGTGACACCACAGGTCTTCTGGTTCCGCTCGATGCGTCAGAACCCGATCGTGATCTGGATCGTGGCGCTCTTCGTGACCATCGGCATGTGGTTCGAGCGGTTCGTCATCATCGTGACCAGCCTCCACAGGGCCTTCCTGCCCGGCGAGTGGCACATGTTCTTCCCGACGGCCGTCGACATCCTCACCTTTGTCGGCTCGATCGGCATCTTCATGACGCTGTTCCTGCTGTTCGTCAGATTCCTGCCGATCTTCCCGATCGCGGAGCTCAAGGCAGTCATGCCCGGAGCGAGCCCGCACGACTATCACCACGACCACGGGCACGACGACGACGGCCCGGGCCATGACGCCGCCGGCCAAGGCGAGCCGTCATCGGCGAAGGGGGGAGCGCACTGATGGCCGTCCCGATCTACAAGACCTCGTCCGGGGCCGTGGTGCACGGCATCCTGGCGCAGTTCGAGAACCCGCACACCCTCACCGAGGCCGCCAAGAAAGTCCGCGATGTCGGCTACGACAAGTGGGACACCCACGCGCCCTTCCCCGTCCACGAGATGGAGGAGTCCATGGGCATCGCCGGCAAGGCGGTGTCGCCCCTCGCGTATGTGATCGGCATGGCCGCGCTTACGGGTGCCGTCGGCGGCTACCTGATGCAGTGGTGGATCAACTATGACTACTTCATCGTCGTCCAGGGCAAGCCGACGCACACGGCCTGGGAATCGTTCATCCCCGTGACCTTCGAGCTCGGCATCCTGTTCACCGCGTTCGCGGCGATCTTCGGCATGCTCGCGTTCAACGGCCTGCCGCGGCACCATCACCCGCTGTTCAACAGCGAGCGGTTCCTCAGTGTCAGCGACGACGCGTTCTTCATCTCCGTGCAGGCCAAGGACCCGCTGTTCGACCCCGATGCGACCCGGGCCATGCTCGAAGAGGCCGGCGCGACCCACGTCGAGCTGGTGGAGGAGTAAGCGGATGCGACGCCCGATGACAACACTGCTCGCCGCACTGGCCGCATCCGCCGCGGCGCTCGGCATGGCCGGCTGCAGGGGTGAGCGGACCGACAAGCCGCCGCGCCAGTTCTTCCCGGACATGGACGACCAGCCGCGCTTCGAGCCGCAGATGGCCACCGAGTTCTTCGCCGACGGCCGGAGCATGCGTCCGAGCGTCCCGGGCACGATCGGCTACGGCCGCTCGCCCATCGATGTCAGCGACCCGGCCATCGCAGAAACCAGCTGGGCCCAGCGGGCCTCCGTCGAGCGTGCCAGGCTGATCAAGGAAGACGACGCCGTCTACTTCGGCACCACCGGACTTGGCGAGTCGGGCGAGTCGCCCGAGGCCTGGATCGACACGATCCCGATCCCGGTCACGCGCGAGCTCATCGAGCTCGGACGGAAAAACTTCAATATCTACTGCGCGACCTGTCACGGCTACGAGGGCGACGGCAAGGGCCCCGTCGGCATCCGCTGGTCCGTCCCGGTTGCGAATTTCTACGACGAGAAGTACCGCGATCAGAGCCAGTTTACAGGCCGTGACGGCTACATCTTCCACGTCGGGCGTAACGGGCTCTACGGCCCGGAGGGCAATCTTCGTATGCCGGGTTATAAGCACGCGCTGAACGAGGAAGAGGCCTGGGGCGTCGTCGCCTACATCCGCGCACTCCAAGAGGCCCGCGGCGTCTCGATCGATGACGACATCGTTCCAGACGCCGAACGCCAGCGCCTGCTCGAGAGCAACCGCAGCCTCTCCGACGGGGCCGGCACCACGCAGAATGACACGGGCCCCGAACTGGCCGAGGGAGGCACGCGATGAGCCAGCTCGAAGCCCCGTCCGGCCCGCTCGCGAGCCTCAGCCGCGTCGTGACGCGCGACCGGCGGCTCACCGCCGACAACCTGACTCTGCCCGCCGGAGGCGGGACGGGGCTCGCGACGGTCTTTGCCGCCATCGGCCTGATCGGCATCGTGCTGACGATCATCGGTTCCCAGGTCGTCGGTAAGGACGGCGCCGGCGCCCGCTACGCCATGGGCGCGTACCACATCGGCTTCACCGTCGCGCTCGGGCTCTCGCTCGGTTCGATGTTCTGGGTCATGATTTTCCACATCATCGGGACCAAGTGGTCGGTGACGATCCGCCGACAGTTCGAGCACGTCATGCGCGCCATGTGGGTCTGCATGATCCTCTTCCTGCCCATCGCCATCATCGAGACGCTCTCCCAGGGACTGTTGTTCAAGTGGATGGACCCGTCGGTCACGGCGGACGACGCGATTTACGAGCACAAGTCCGGCTACCTGAATGTCCCATTCTTCCTGCTCCGGGCCGCGATCTACTTCGGGCTCTGGGTTCTGCTGGCGACCATGTTCTGGAACTGGCAGCGGCAGCAGGACGAGACGGCCGACCGCTGGCTCTCGAACAAGGCCCGCTTCACCAGCGCCTGGGGCCTGCTTGTCTTCGGCGTCACCGTGGCCTTCGCCGGCTTCGACTGGCTGATGAGCATGGACTACCACTTCTTCAGCACAATGTGGGGCGTCTATTTCTTCGCCGGCGCCGCCTACAGCGCGATGGCGCTGAACATCATCATCACGAGCCTGCTCCGCGGCAGCGGGCGCCTGGAGGGCGTTGTCACCGTTGAGCACGGCCACGACCAGGCCAAGCTCCTCTTCGCATTTACCGTCTTCTGGGCCTATATCGCCTTCAGCCAGTACTTCCTGATCTGGTACGGCAACATCCCCGAGGAGACCCGCTACTTCGACTACCGCCAGGAGCAGTACCCGATCGCCACCGCGGTCCTGATCCTGGGCCATTTCATCCTGCCCTTCCTTTTCCTGCTGCCGAGGACGGCCAAGCGGCGGACGGGCTACGTGGCGTTCTTCGCCGGCTGCGCCCTGGCTATTCACGTCCTCGATATCTGGTGGATCATCCGTCCTATGGCGGATGCGAAGCTCATCTCATCCGGCAAGCTCGAAGCGCCGAAGGGAATCGGTGTGGCCTGGCTGGATCTCGCGGGCATCGTCGGCGTGCTGGGCATCTTTGCGGCCGTCGTCGTCCGGAATGTCTTCTCGGGCCCGCTGATTCCGGTCAACGACCCGAGGCTTCCGCGGTGCCTGGACCATAAGAATTACGTGTAGGCGCCACAAGCGCAGGAGCAGACCGCCTTGGCACACCAGCAGACGCCACCCATGGAGCACTCGGTCGACGCGTGGCACGCGCACGCCGCCGACGAGCCCCAGCCACAGGCCGAGCACGCCTCGCAGATCAACCGCGGCGTCCTGCTGATCGTCTTCGTCGCCATGGTGGTCTCGATCCTGGTGATGGTCATCGGCCTGACGATCTTCTACAACTACAGCCAGGCCCAGCTCCGCGCCGAACGCATCGAGAACGTCGTCGAGTACGAGCGCTACTACCAGCCGACCTACCGCCTGCCCGGCGAGGCGAACGTCGCCACGTACCGCTGGCTCGACAACAACGAGGGCACGGTGCAGATCCCCGTCGAGCGGGCCGCGGCCCGTGTCGCCGAGCGCTACGCGGAGGACGCCGACTGAGCCGTACCCATGATGACACCCGCACGCACCATGTTGTTGGCCGTGATCGCTGCTCTGCTCGCAGCGCCGGACGCCGGTGCGCAGGTGTTGAACGATGAGCCGCCCGAGGCGATCCGCGGCATGGAGGTGAGCAACCGAGTCGGCGACCCCGTGCCGCTCGACATCCAGCTCTACGACGCCGACGGCAACGCCATGGTCATCGGCGACTACTTCTCCGATAACCGGCCCATCCTGCTGCTGATGGTCTATTACGACTGTCCGCTCCTCTGCGGGCTCATGCTCAACAAGATGAACGATGTGATCAACGCGACCGAGCCCGATGTGGGCGAGGACTACAAGATCGTCGTCGTCAGCTTCGACCACACCAATACGCAGGCCATGGCCGCCAGCAAGCAGACGCTGCACCACGCCGGCTACCAGCGTGGTCTCGACGAACTCGGCCGCGAGAGCTACCGCTTCCACACGACCACCGCCGGCGAGGCCCGCCGCCTCACTGACGCTGTTGGCTTCGACTATCGCTTCATGCCCGACGCCGGCGAGTTCAGCCACCCCTCCGTCATGTACCTGCTTACACCCGATGGCCGGGTCGCGAGCTACCTCTCTGGGCTCGACTACGAGGCCAGCCAGCTCCGCCTGGCCATCCTCGATGCCGGCGATGGCAAGCTCGACATGTCGATCGCCGAGTTCTTCCTGCACTTCTGCTTCACGTTCGATCCCACGGCCGGGGCGTTCACGATCCAGGCTTTCCGCGTCATGCAGATCGCGGGCGTGCTCTCGATCCTCGGCGTCGTCGGCCTGGTCGGCGGGCTCCGGGTCTGGGAGGTCGCCCGCAACCGAAGCCTGCGTCGCCTCGCTGTCACCGAGGGTCAGAACACCAGTCAGAACGCGGGCGACCCCGACCGCTTCCCCAAGGGCATCCGCCCCGAGGCCTCGTCATGAGCACCGTCACACTCGCAGGCATCAACGATCTGCTGATCAGGCTGTTCTTCCGGGACAACGCCTCGTCCGAGGTCGCCTCGGGGCTGGCCGGCAGCGACGGCCTGTACCTGTTCATCTGGTGGGTCGGCGTCTTCTTCTTCGTCCTGCTGATGGGCCTGATGTTCTGGTTCTGCTGGAAGTACCGCCGCCGCCCCGGCGTCGCCCCGGAGCGCAGCTCGAGCCACAACACGGCCCTCGAGATCACCTGGTCGGTCGTCCCGACGCTCATCCTGGTCGTCATCTTCTTCTGGGGCTTCGACGGCTACCTCCGCTCCCAGATGCCCGCAGGCCACGCAGAGCAGATCGACACGACTGCGCTGATGTGGAACTGGGAAATGACCTACGACAACGGCGGCTTCTCTGCCGAGACCGTCACCATGGGAAACAAGGATGCGCCGGTCTTCTACGTGCCTGCCGGGCAGCCCGTCCAGCTCCGCATGTCCAGCAAGGACGTCATCCACAGCTTCTGGGTCCCCGACTTCCGGACGAAGCTCGACGTCATGCCAAACCGCTACACGCCCTACCAGTTCACGACCGAGCCGCTCGCATCGGGCGACCCGCGCGTCAAGACCATGGACATCACCAAGGGCGAGCTCGTCCTGAAAGACGCCCAGTACCGAGACCACTGGATCTTCTGCGCCGAGTACTGCGGCGACAGCCACTCCGAGATGGTCGGCGTGCTCCGTGTCGTGGAGCCCTCGGTCTTCAAGACCTGGAAAGAAACGCCTGCGTACGGGGTCATCGATCCGCCGGACGAAGTCGGCGAGATCGTCTATAAGGCCAAGGGATGTGCGGTCTGCCACAGCGTTGACGGCTCCAACAACACTGGGCCGACCTGGCTCAACGCCTACGGCAAGCCTGTCCGCTTCGCCGACGGCACCGAGCTCAGCCAGGCCGACCTCGATGCCGATCCGTTCGCATGGGACAACTACATCCGGGAGTCCATTATCCTCCCACATGTCAAGATCCACGAGGGCTACGCCAACGCGATGGCCTCGTACGACGGCCGGCTCTCGGACGTCGAGATGCGCGGCCTGATCGCCTACATCCGCAGCTTGTCCGACACGAAGCCCGATACAGATGAGATCCCGCTCTACGATTTCCTCAATGAGCAGACCGAGGGCGAGGAGGTCGGCGGGGACACCGCCGAAGAGACCGCCGATGAACCCGCGCCAGCCGCCGAAGGAGAGGGCTGACCGATGACCACCGTTGACCGAGGCCTCGATCACGCCCACGATGGGGCGCACGACCACGGCCACCACGATGTCCCGTATCTCACGCCCAAGGGCGGCCCGATCGCCACAGTCTGGGACTGGATGACCACCGTCGATCATAAGAAGATCGGCGTGATGTACCTCTTCGCGGTCCTGTTCATGTTCTTTATCGGCGGCGTGCTCGCGCTCGCGCTCCGCATCGAGCTGCTCGAGCCGACCCGCGTCGTCGATGGCGAGCTCCAGGGCGCCGCCTTCGCCATGCTCGCCGGCGGTGAGGCTGCCGGCGTTGCCAGCGTCGGCTCCGTCTACAACCGCATCATGACCCTGCACGGCGCGGTCATGGTCTTTATGTTCATCGTCCCCGGCATCCCAGCGAGCCTGGGCAACTTCTTCCTGCCACTCCAGCTCGGCGCGAAGGACGTCGCCTTTCCCAAGCTGAACCTGACGTCTTGGTACGTCTACCTTTTCGGATCGCTCTTCGGCGTCTCGTCGATGCTCATGACCGGCGTCGATACCGGCTGGACGTTCTACACGCCCTACTCGACCACGACAGACGGCCAGGCCCAGATCGTCCTGATGATCTTGGCCGTGTTCATCCTCGGCTTCAGCTCGATCTTCACCGGCCTGAACTTCATCGTCACTACGCACAAGCTGCGGGCCCCGGGCCTTGGCTGGTTCGACCTGCCGCTGTTCATCTGGGCCATCTACGCCACGAGCATTATCCAGGTCCTCGCGACGCCCGTGATCGGCGTCACATTCCTGCTGCTGCTGTTCGAGCGGCTCTTCCAGATCGGCATCTTCGACCCCGGCCTCGGCGGCGATCCCGTGCTCTTCCAGCACTTCTTCTGGTTCTACAGCCACCCGGTCGTGTACGTCATGATCCTGCCCGCGATGGGCATCATCAGCGAGGTGCTCGCCGTCTTCAGCCGCAAGAAGCTGTTCGGCTACCGCGCAATCGCCTTCAGCTCGCTCGCCATCGCCGGTGTCAGCTTCCTCGTCTGGGGGCACCACATGTTCACCAGCCAGGGCGAGCTGGCGGCCATGATCTTCAGCTTCCTGACCTTCCTCGTCGCCATCCCGACCGCCGTAAAGGTCTTCAACTGGATCGCCACGCTCTACAAGGGCTCGATCAGCTTCCAGACGCCCATGATGTACGCCCTGGCGTTCCTGTTCCTCTTCTCGATCGGCGGGCTGACCGGTCTGCCGCTGGGCGCCCTTTCGACGGACCTCCACCTGCACGACAGCTACTTCGTCGTCGCTCACTTCCATTACGTGATGTTCGGCGGCACCGTGATCGCCTTCCTCTCGGGCATCCACTACTGGTGGCCCAAGATGTTCGGCCGGATGTACGATGAGCGATGGTCGCACGTCGGCTTCTGGCTCGTCTTCGTCGGCTTCAACCTGACGTTCTTCACCCAGTTCTTCCTGGGCACGCAGGGCATGCCCCGCCGGTACGTCAGCTACATCGACGAGTTCACGCTCCTGCACCAGATCTCGACCTACGGCTCCTGGATCCTGGGCCTTGGCTTCATCGTGCACCTGTTCGTGCTGCTGCACTCGCTCGTCGCGGGCCCGAAGGCGCCCCAGAACCCGTGGGGGGCTCTGACGATGGAGTGGGAGACCGACCCGATCCCCGTCGAGCACAACTTCCGACACGAGCCCGTCGCCACCCACGGCCCGTATGACTTTGAGGACGTCGTCCCGCCCGGCTGCACCGAGGAGCAGTTCCCGCTGCCGCCCAAGGAAGAAGTCCGAACCGCGCACTGACCGCCCAGACCCGAAGACCACGAACCTGAGGGGGGTTCGAAGACATGGCCACCATCGACTCCGGTCCGGGACAGCTCCCCGCAGAGGACAAGCGTCCCCGCTGGGAGCGCTACGTCCACGGCCACCACTGGCGCAACGCCGATGACGAGTTCGACGCCGCCAAGATCGGCATCTGGCTCTTCCTCGCGACCGAGATCCTGCTCTTCAGCGGGCTCTTCTGCGCGTACGCGGTCTTCCGGATGCTGTATCCGGAGGCCATCGCCGCGGGCTCGGGCTATCTCGATTGGCGCTTCGGCGCGATCAACACGGTCGTCCTGCTCCTATCGAGCTGGACCATCGCGATGGCCATCCGGTGCGTCCAGCTCGACCAGCAGAAGTGGGCCACGATTCACCTGACGATCACATGGCTGTGCGCCGCGGCGTTCCTGGCGATCAAGTTCGCGTTCGAGTACGCCCCCAAGTGGGCCGAGGGCAAGCGTCCCGGCAACCTGTTTAGCTATCCCTACGCCGCGGAGACGCACGAGCCGATCTGGTGGAGCATCTACTACATGGCCACCGGCGTGCACGCCACGCACGTGCTCATCGGCATGGGCCTGATCGCCTACCTCATCGTCCGCCAACGCAGGGGCTACTACGGGCCCAAGCACTACACCATGATGGAAGGTGTCGGCCTGTACTGGCACATCGTCGACCTCGTCTGGATCTTCCTCTTCCCGCTCCTGTACCTCGTCCACTGACCGAGCACGAAGCACCGACGCCGAGACACGAACCATGTCAACCGCAGCTCACGATCCGAACGCAGCGGCCTTCGACCAGTACGACCCGCACGGCTTCCACGCCGACGAAGGCCACGACCACGGCCACGTCATCGTGCCCTGGCAGACGCTCACGCTGGTCCTGCTCGCGCTGCTCTTCTTCACCATGCTGACCGTGTTCCAGGCCCGCGTGGAGATCTACGCCGCTTACGAGTGGGGATGGCAAATCCCCGGCTGGGTCAACATCGTCCTTGCCATGGCCATCGCTACCGTCAAGGGCACGCTCGTCGTCCTCTACTTCATGCAGCTCCGGTACGACCGAGGCGTCAACGGCATCCTCTTCCTCTTCACGATCTTCGCCGTCTGGCTCTTCCTGATGTTCACGATGATCGATCTCAACGGCCGCAACACCATCACCGAGTGGCGAGCCGGAGAGATCGTCTCGGGCGGTTCGGGCATCGGCATCAGCGTTCCCGCAGGGCGCGACGACGAGGGCAACCCCATTCGAGCCGGCCTGAGCGGCAGCATCGTCGACCACGCACGCGAGTCCTACATCGCCGAGAAGGGCTACACCCAAGAGGAATACGACAAGAAGTTCGCGGATAAGCATGCCGGCCACCACGGCGACCACCACGAGAACTCAAAGGACCACTCGCGCGTGCCCACCGGTCTGACCCCGGGCCTGTTCGAGACCGGTCCCTGGGCTGAGATCGGCAAAGACGACCACGGGCACCACGACGGCCACGGCGATGACGCGGATCACAGCGGTGAATCCGATCAAGCCGACGTCTCCGAAACCGCGCAGGAGAGCTGACGCCCCTGCACAGCACGACGACGGACCGCCGCCGCATGCCGACACCACGACGAATCGCCATCGGCACGCTTGCCCTCTCGGTCGTTGCCTTCTCGGCTGCTGTGACCGCCATGGCACAGAAGGTCGCCCGGTTTAACCGTGACCAGCTTCCGCCCAAGCCGGTGTTCAGCCCCGTCGATGCCACGGCGGTCCTATTCGGCGGTCACGAACTCCGCTTTGACCATCAGGATGCCGAGACCGGTTCGGACAGCATCATCGTGAGCTTCGCGGGCGAAAGCCTGCGTCTGCGTGAAGAGATCCCCAACGAGCTCGACGCCGTCCCCGACCTCCGCCGCTATGAGGAATGGCTCCGACTCTACCGGATGGTCATCGTTGACAACATGTCCACCGCGCAGGCGCTCGAGGCTGTCAGCCGTGACGAGCTCGATGACCGCCTCGTCATGGTGGTCCTGCGCCCGCCGGCGGGCGCGGTCGAGGCCGGAGGCTGGGGCCGTGTCTGGTTCCACACGTTCCAGTTCGACATCTACGAGTTCACCGAAGACGGCCGAATTCTCTCCGACCGCTACAAGTTCCCTACCGCGGAGCAGGCCGAAACCCCCTCCGAGGGCGAGCTGATCGAGGGCACCTGGCAATACGACGCCGCGATGCAGAGCATCCCGCCCGTTAGCCGGCCCGAACCCACGAGCGTGCAGAACGCCTCACTGGCACTTGGCTGGACATTCCCGGTCGCGGGCCTGAGCTCGCTCACCGCGATGGCTTCGCTGATCGGTGTGTTCGTGCTTGGTCGCGATACCCGCCGCCCGAGCCCGCCCGCCGACCAGGATCGGGGCGAGACAGCATCGGGCTGAGCCTGTTGGTCACTCAGCCGAAGACGGCTCGCAGCACGCCGTCGTTCCGCCAAAGATCCACGTCGTTGAGGAACTTGGCTAGCACCAAGTTCAGGGCGACGATCGCGATAAAGCTCGTCACGAACGAGTCCGTCGTTGCCCGTCCCACGCCCTCGGCGCCCGGCCTGCAGTGGAAGCCCTTGAAGCAAGCGATCAGCCCGATCGCGAACCCAAAGATCAGGCTCTTCAAGATCCCATTGAACAAGTCGAACCACGAGACCAGCGCCTCGGAGTACTGCCAGAACTGCTCGCTGTTCGCGTCGTAGATGCGCGTGGTGACGTACCAGCCGCCCACGACGCCGCACGCGTTCGAGACGGTCGTCAACAGCGGGATCATCAGCACGCACGCAGCGACACGCGGCGCCACGAGCACCCGCATCGGGTCGGCCGCCATCGCTCGCATCGAATCGAGCTGCTCGGTCACCCGCATCGTCCCGAGCTCTGCCGTCAGCGAACACCCGACCCGACCCGCGAGGATCACCGCCGCAAGCACCGGCCCGATCTGCTTCGTCAGCGAGATATTGATCACCCCGCCTAGACGTGAGCCCTGACCGATCGACGCGAACTGCAGGTAGCCTTCGATCGCAAGGATCATGCCGATGAACGCGCCCGTGATCGCCAGCACCGGCACGCTCATCGTCCCGACAAAAAACAGCTGCCGGCCGAGCCTGTCCCACCGCATCCATGAGGCGATATGCGTGAACGCACGAAGCGTATCGATCGCGAAACGGACGAACACACCGAAGTCCGCGAGCCGGCGCGCAAGCATGTCTACGAGCCGGGCTGCCGGTGACACGCTCGGCTGGGCTTGGGAGGCGGTGCTCGCGATCGTTCGTCTCGGTGGAGACACCCGTCGGCGGGCGTCGGATCGAATGAAGTGCCGCTGTTACTTGGTCGGCTCTGTGTACACCGGGGCTGCGTCGGGGTTCACCGTCGCGGTCGCGGACGACGAGGGTGAAGAACTCGTCGCAGGGCGGAACAGGATCTCCACCCGCCGGTTCTGGGGCGTGTTGCCGCCAGGGTTGTTCGGCACCGCGGGGCGCGACTCGCCCCAGCCCGCGACAAGCACCCTGTTCGAGGGCAGGCCCATGGAGACCAGCTCACGCTTGACCGCGATCGCCCTGTGCACGGACAAGTGCGTGTTCGTCGGGTGACGCTGCGCAGTCGAGGCGCTGATCGCTTCCGCGTCCGTATGGCCAACGATCTGCAGCTCGTATTCCCCGTCCGTGTTCGCCTTGATCACTTGCGCGAGCGCGCTAAGCGTCTGCCGGGCACCGGCCTGCACCGCGTCGGAGCCCGACGAGAACGTCAGGTCGCTCGCGAACCGGAGCATGCCCTTCTCGCTGTCGTAGATGATGACGTTCGGGTACTGGGCCGCAAGCGCCCGCAGCGCCTGGTCGAAGGTCGGATCGATCAGCGACAGGCTCCGCACCTCGCTGTCGAGCTGCTCGAGCAGGGCATTGGTCTCGGCCAGCCGGTCCCGCAGCCGCGCGTTTTCGTCTTCCAGGGACGAATACGCGCCGCGTGTATCGCGCCTTGCTTCATTTTGCTGGTCGAGCGCATCACGGAGCTGATCGTTCTCGCGAGCGAGCTGCGCGTTGCGGTCCTGCGAAGCAAAGAACTGGCCCTCCAGCTCGTCGTACTTGGCCTGGTTGACGCACCCTCCGCTGAGGGTCACGCCCATCAGACCGAGGCCCACCAGCCCAGACATCGACACACCGTGCATCCGATTCGTGCTCTTCCCGGTTGCCATGACCACCACTCCTTCGTTCGGTCTCCGCCGATCGCGTGGATCGTCGTTCCTGCTCCAACACCCGCCCCGCGACTCCATTCGCCACGCACCGGTCGGGCTCGGCCAAACAGGATACCGCGAACCCCTCGCCCTCGCCGAGCCCGCTGCCCAAAACGTGGGGTGCCACTCGTCCCAGTCCACGCAGCCGACAGCCGCCGCAGCTGTCCTTCGCCGCCAACCATGCAGCGTGTCCCAGCAACCGACAGCGAGACCGATCCTCGTGACCGCCGAGGCCATCGCGGACGCCCGGACGACGATCCGCGGGGGCGATCGCCATCCGGCGGCGATCCTGCTCGACACCGATCGCACCGTCCTGGCAGTCGGCACGCTCGCCCAGATCGCCTCTCACCCCGCGGCCGAGCGAGCCCGACGCATCGATCGTGCGGGCCATGTGCTCCTACCCGGACTGGTCAACGCGCACACCCATCTCGACCTGACATCCATCGGTCCGATGCCGCACCCGCCGGGCGCCACTTTCGCCGACTGGATCGACCGGCTCCGTCGCCTTCGGCCTGTGGATCCGGCCGAGATCCACAACGCCGTATTGCTCGGAGCCGAGTTCTGCCTCCGTGGGGGTGTAGTTGCGGTGGGGGACATCGCGGGCGCGGTCCACGGCGAGCCGTCGCTGGGCGCCGCCGAGGCGCTGGCCGCATCACCGCTCGCCGGCACAAGCTTTGTCGAGTTCTTTGCTATCGGCACGACCGAGGCTTCTCGCTTGGAAGAACTCGCACGGGTCCTGCGTCGCGAGGCGCCCAGCTGGCCTCGAGGTCACCTTCGGCTCGGGCTCCAGCCGCACGCGCCCAACACCGTGGCTCCGTCGGCCTACCGCGAGTCGCGATCGCTCGCCCGCGAGCTCGGCCTGCCGTGGGTTACGCACGCGGCCGAGTCGCCAGAGGAACGGCTATTCATCGCAGAGGCCCGGGGTCCCCAGCGGACGCTGCTCGAAGACCTCGGTCTCTGGAACGAACGCCTTCTCCACGCCTTCGGCTCCGGGCGTTCGCCGATCGAACACCTCGATCGGGCGCTCGAAGGCGTTCTCCCAGCCTGCGTGCATGTCCACGATGCCAGCGACACAGATATCCAGCGCCTGGCCGCGTGCGATACCCCGGTGATCTACTGCCCGCGCGCCGGCGAGTACTTCCGGGCACAGCACGCCTTCGGGATGCACCGCTACCGCGACATGCTCGCCGCGGGCATCACCGTTGCGCTCGGCACGGACTCCATCGTCAACCTGCCGAGCACGACCGACCGCCTGAGCACGCTCGATGAGATGCGGGCGCTCTGGCACCGCGATCGCACCGACCCGAGCACGCTGCTGGCCATGGCCACGGTGCACGGTGCCCGCGCGATCGGCTTGGAGGTCGCCCGCGTCACGCTCGCGCATGGTGCCCGTCCCCTCGGGATCATCGCGTTGCCCGCCGAGCAGAGTGCGCCCGACCCGGTCGTGTCCGCGCTGTCCGGATCGGACGATCCCGAATGGGTGCTTGCACTCGATTCAGCCCCTGCCTGAGTGGGGATTCCCCGGGGGCATTCCTACAATCTCCGAATCGCGTGTGCCGATGATGTTGTGTGGCGACAGGCCTTCGCAGGCCACTGCGGTGAAGGCCTTCAGCAGGGAGCCAGGACGCTTCGATGAGCGCCAAATGGAGGCGGGTCCAAGCATGGGATCGTGAGCACCTCACTGGTGTGCTGACGCCAGTGCGGCTCATTATCGGCGCGCTCAGCACGATCACGCTCGCGGTCGTCCTGCTCGTTGGTATCAGCCTCTACTCCGTGCTGGCCAGCGTCCCGATCGGTATGCTCGCGCTGGGCCTGACCTGGCTGATGTATATCGCCGTCTGTATGGCCGCCGTTGCAGTGCCGGCGTTGGGCCTCGCAGCGCTCGGAAGGGCCCTTGTGAAGAAGCAGGCGCCCCGATTCGTCGCGACGATCGCTGCCATCCTCACGGGCGGCATCGCTGGTGCGCTTGTCTGGGTGCAGTGGATCTGGCCCGCGTTGCGATTCGACGAGGTGTACGGCACGGGCTTCCGGCTCTTTCCCCAGTTTGTTGCCGCCTATCAGGGCACGACACTCCGCCGCCTACCCGCTTTCGAGATGACCGAGCTCGAGTTCTATGCGTGGTGGCCCATGCAGGCGATGCTCATCCTGTTTGTCACCAACATGATCGTGGCCACCATCCGCCGTATCGAGTTCAAGTTCGTCAATATCGGCGTGCTGACCGTCCACACCGGCATCGTCACCATCGCCGTGGGCAGCCTCTACTACCAGGTCTTCAAGCAGGAGGGGGATACGTTGCTGGTCGCCTCGAGCACCGGCGGCGTCGGCCAGGCGCAGCAGGCCTTCTTCGACCGCGAAGACCCCGCTCTCTGGGTCAACGCCGGTATGGGCTGGGAGCAGCGTCCGCTCGGCGGCAAGCTGCCTCGGTACAACGACTACAGCCTCTTGGCGGGAACCGCGGGCGTCATCGAGCCGATCCAGCCGGAGCTCGAGCCGGGCCGCCCGCTCCGGATCGAGACCCGGCGCCGCGATGCATCGATCGTTCCCGAGGACATCACCCTCTCGATCGTCGGATACGCGACCTACGCAGAGCCCGCGACGATGCTGATCGAGCAGGATCCGCCGCGGAGCGATCCCAGGCCGGTCCGGCGGGTCTTCTTTGTCATCGATCGGTTCCCGGAGGGCATGCCCATGCCCGCGGGGGCACCGCCGATTTCGCCCGACGAGCCACAGCGCTTCGCGTTCCTGCTCCAGCCTGATCGTCCGAATGCCTCGGTGGTGGACCTTTCGCAGATGTCCGTGCAGTCCTGGCGCGGCATCGAGTCCGAACGGTGGGCGATGCTGGCCGACGAGTCCACGCTCGGAGGGCCCGTTTCGGTGACCATCACCGTCCCGGCGGCCGCCGCGTCCATCACGCTGACTTCCGGCGATCTTCGCCGTCCGGTTGAGGTCGCGGATTCCGGCTGGACCGTCACGCTCGAGCAGGTCCTGCCCGAGCCGCCCTTCCCGATCGTGACAGAGGGCTATCGGGACACCACGAGCAGCGTGGCAATGGTCCGAGTCGAGCCGCCCGAGGGCGCCGGCGAGCCGTTCACCCGCTGGGTCTACCACAGGTTCCCTGAGATCAGCCAGGACATCCTCGACGACACGCTCGACGATGGCCGCCCGAACCGGCGTGACCCCGACCCGGCGATCGATATTCACTTCATCGATCAATCGCAGTTGTTCCAGGTCTACCTCAATGAGCACACACGATCCGATCGGGTGGACTTGATTGTCCGCTGGGACGACGGCCTGATCGTGCGTGAGGGCCTGAGGGGCGGTGACCGCGTCCAGCTGCCCTACGAAGGACTCTCATTCGAGGTCGGCACCCGGTGGGCAGATGTGATCGAGCGTGAGCGCCCGATCCCCGTTCCTGCGATCGATCAGGAGGGCGACTTCATCGGCAGGCATGATCGCGCCATGATGGCCGTTGAGGTCTCGACGGTCGATGCCGACTGGTCGCGCACGGTCTGGCTTCCCTTTGCGAGGTACTCGGATCTGCCGGACCTGCGTGCATCGACACAGCGGCGGGTCGAGCTGCCCGACGGGCGCTGGCTTGCGCTCGTGTTCGGCCGGGTCCAGCAGCGCCTGCCTGGCTTCCAGCTCCGGCTGATCGATTTCGAGATGCTCGCGTACGACCACCGCGGCGCGCCGCGTGACTACCAATCGCTCGTGCGTGTCGAGCCGCTGCCCGATTCCACCCGCCCCAGCATGCCGTACGACCACGTGACCAAGCTCAACGCCCCGCTCAAGGCTCCGTTCCTCTGGTCTGACAGCCGTCCACTTGTCAGCAACCTCGTGGGTGAGATCCTCAGCCACCTCCAGCCGACGCAGTTCAAGTTCAGCCAGGCAGGCTGGGACCGCCAGGGCTGGGAGGAGAGCCAGGAGCTGGTCGATCAGGGCCTGCTTGAGCGCCCGGCCGCCCGGTTCACGATCCTCGGCGTGGGCAACAACCCGGGCATCCACGTGATCGCGCTCGGCGGCGTGCTCATGGGCGTGGGTATCCCGTGGGCGTTCTATGTCAAGCCGTGGCTGCTCCGACGGAAGAAGCTCCGCATCCAGCGTGAGCTTGCCGAGGCGACATCGAACCCAGCCGCCCGGCCCGCCGAGCCCGCCACACCCGCACGCCAGACCGAGACCATCGGAGCCCCGTCATGATGCACGCGATCGTCCGTCTCACGCTGGTCGCCGTATTGCTCGGATCGTGCGCTCCGGCCGCGTCCCAGATCGATGGCAACGCCCACCCGGAGTCCCAGCCGCTGACCGCGGCCACCGCAGAGCGCACTTTCCCGTTCGGGCAGCCGCCGACACGATCCGCGATGGATGTCACCGACAAGCACGCATTTGCGCAGGCCGTCGAACTCGAGCCGCTCCGTGATCTGGCCGTGTCGCACAATGGTCGCGTCAAGATCCTCGACACGCTGGCACGCGAGACGGTCCAGCAACTGACGGGGCGCGACGGCTACTTTGATGTCGGTGTGCCCGACGACGAGGGCCGACGGCCAAAGCTGCACTACGACCCGCTCTTTACGCTGGTCGACCTCGTGGTTGACACAGGCTACTACGTCGATAAACCTCTGCTGAGCGTCGGCTACCTGCCGCTGCGCCGCTCGTTTCTCGAGGCAGCATTCCCTGAGAACCCGGATTCGATCGAGGGCTGGATGCGACTGACGCGGATCGCGCCGGGCATGGTCGCCGCGTTCGGGGAGGCCATGTGGGCACGCCACGAGGCAAAAGAGCCCTACCGCGAAGCCCTCCTGCGGCTCGATGGGCGCATGGCGTTGTTCGCCGGCTCGATCAACAACTGGCTCGTGGTTGCCCCGGATTCGACCGAGGACCAGTGGCATCATCTTGGCGAATCTGGGCTGCATGCGGAGCTCGCCGCGTTGAACCGCTCGTTGGGAGACGCCTGGCGTGCGGGCGATGCTGACGCCGTGAACAGCGCGGTCGCCCTGCTCGCGGAGCTGCTCCCAACGATCCACGCCGAGCAGTACCCGACGACCCGCCGCTCGCTCGAGATGGCGTACAACCGGACCAACGCGTTCGAGTGGGGCTTCTGGCTCTACCTGTTCTCGTTGATCTCGCTGGTGCTGGCGTTCGGTACGCGCCGGCGTTGGGTGTCTGGGCTCGGCTACGCGTTCTTTGGGCTCGGCCTGGCCATGCACTCGTTTGGTTTCGTTGTCCGGTGCATCATCTCCGAGCGGTTCGCCATCCAGAACCAGTTCGAGTCGATGGCGGGGCTGAGTTTTTTTGGTGCAGTCGTCGGCCTCGCTGCTGCCATTAAGCTGCGACAGCCCATCTTTATCGCCGCGAGTGCTGGGCTCGGGTTCCTGCTCCTGATGACCGCGACGCAAACCGGAATGCCGGGAGAGGTCGTCGAGCGAGAAGCCGCGATCCTCAACACATCCGTGCTGCTGAAGTACCATGTCACGACCGTGCTGGTGTCCTACGGCCTGATCACGCTCGGCCTGATGATCAGCCTGTTTTACCTCGCGGCGTACTACGGCGCGAAGCTCAAGGGCAGCGGAGCCGAGACCGTATCACTCGCAGCCGCAAGCGTCGCGCCAGATGCGGCCACGCCAGGCGAGGGCGACGCACCGAAGCGGCCCGGGCTCGCGCGCACGCTCGCCGACCTCGACACGGCGCACATGACGGTCCTTCAACTCGCGTTCTGGACGCTCGGCGTCGGCATCCTCCTCGGCGCCTGGTGGGCGGACCACTCTTGGGGCCGCTGGTGGGCCTTCGATCCCAAAGAGACCTGGGCGATGATCACCTGGATCGTCTATCTCATCGTCATCCACCTGCGGATGACCGGCATCAAGAACAAGGCCCTGGTCACCGCGTGGCTGAGCGTCGTCGGGTTCTTTATCATGCTCTGGACGTACTTCGGCGTGAACCTGCTGCTGCCGGGCCTGCACGCGTACGCGTGAAAACTACGCGTCATCGTCCTCATGCAGCTCTGACCATGCCCACGGATATGTTCGTGCGATGATGTCGACTACATTGTCCATGTCTCTCTTGTAGACATGCGCATGGGGACCGATTCCCGGGAGTTCTCCGCGTCGAACACCAAACCTATCGAGTACTGGTCGGAACTCATCTGTATTGCCATAGCAATGGATCAAGTTGTGCTGATCGTAGACGACCAGTGATCCTTCTGTGTCACCGATCCAGACGGCGCTTCTGCCGTCGAGTTCGAAGAACTTCTGGTGCTCGCCTAGAAATCCAGCGATCTCCGCGATCTCGAATGATGGTTCGATGAAGTAGCGACCCCGCGGGAAGTCATCTTGCTCAGACATGGTGAGAATCCAGAGCAGGCTAAGCGGCGGGTCGAAGCACGTGCCAAGCGCGATCAGGAGGTCGATCTGATCACGGTCAACACCGGCCACCAGGCATGGATGGACATCGCGATAGACGAGCTCGTACACGTTGCCATACCGGAACGGCATGGCATTGTTGTCGAGGAGTTTGCAGTCGCATCCAGCATCGAGCGTTTGCTCGAGCTTGCGCCGAAACTGTTCTGCTTCATTGCCTCGGTGCTTGGATCGGGGCCATCGCATGGGTAAGAGAATATCATGCAGCGTCCTGAACGTGACCGATTCGCAACGAATGCCGCTTTGCTCGCCCGATCCCTCTTGGGCTGCACGCTGGTCCGCACGCTCGACGACGGCTGCCGCCTCGCCGGCGTGATCGTCGAGACCGAGGCCTACATGGGTGCCGAGGACTCCGCAGCCCACTCGTATCGCCGCCGTCGGACCGCCCGGACCGAGCCGATGTTCGCCGCCGGCGGCACCGCCTACGTCTACTTCACCTATGGCATGCATCACTGCATGAACGTTGTCGCTTCTACGGAGGGCGACCCGCAGGCCGTCCTGATCCGGGCCCTGGAGCCGACGGAAGGGCTGGGGGCGATGCGTCGGCACCGGCAAGCGACTGTCAAGTCCGGAACAATCGACAAGCTCGCAGATCACCTTCTCTGCTCAGGGCCCGGGCGGATCTGCCGGGCCATGTCGATCGATCGCTCGTTCTCGGGCCTGGACCTGACCCAGGCCGGACCGCTGGCGATCCAGCCCGGCCCGGCTGGGATCCATGGGCGGGCGGTCCGCGAAAGCACTCCGGGAAGTGCTGCCGATCGAACACCCATCGGCCGGAGCCCGAGGATCGGTCTGGGCACCACGGACCGTTGGCGGGACGAGCCGCTGCGGTTTTTTGTCCGCGGGCATCAAAGCGTGAGCGGGCGGCCGCGCCGATAAACAGGCTGGCACGGATGCGGAGGCTGCCGGTAGAATCTCAGCAGCCCGCTTCCCGACGGAGGCACGCGAGCAAGATATGGCGGACCTGAACTCCATCGACTGGCACCGGATCGCCCGCGACGCGGGCGGCTTCCGCCCCGCGGTCTTCGACTTCATCCGCGAGGGGCTTGAGCACACCGCCCGGATGATCCACGGCCCCGGGGCCTCAGCCGAATCCCACGCTGATGAGACCCGGCATGTCACGGGCGCCCAGCTCTGTCTTGGCCTGCGGGATCTGGCGGTGCAGCGGTACGGCGCCATGGCACGGACCGTGCTGGAGCACTGGAATGTGCGTGCGACCGAGGACTTCGGCCGGATCGTGTTCGCGCTGATCGAAGCAGGCGTGCTCCGCGATTCACCCGAGGACTCGTACGCCGACTTCGTGGGCGTCTACGAGTTCGACGAGGCTTTCGCCGAGGCTGAGGCGATCTGATCGGCGATCTGGTCGGCGGCTTGTCCGCGGCGGCTGTCGGTTCCTGATACCCTTGCTCCATGGCCGAGCCGACCGAGGGCAAACGCGACACGTGGCTCGATCGCCATCTCTGGCAGATCCAGCCCGTGCGGGATGTGCTCGCCATCTCGGGTGTGATCGGGCTGGTCTGGCTGGGTTACAAGCTCAGCGTTGTGACCGTGCCGCTTCTGCTGGCGATCACGCTGGCCTACCTCTTCGAGCCGGTCGTGAAGCACCTGACAAAGACGAGTTGGATCAGCCGAGACGGTGCGGCGGCGGCGATCATCGCGGCAGCGGTGCTCGCGGTCGTGGTGCCGGTGGGCGTCGGCGGCACCTTCGCCGCGGTGCAGGGCGTCAACCTGGCGATCAGCGTACGCGACGATGCCGATGCGCTCGCCAACGCGATACGGCCCGAAAACCGCGAGAACACCGCGGTCCAGGGCCGGGTCTCGCCCGGTTTCTGGTCCTGGGTGCGCGATGTGATCGTCCGTGAGCAGGACAAGCAGGCCGAGCGGGCGGCGGCGCTCGCTGAGCAAGAAGCCGAGCGGGAGCATGCCATCGCGGAGGACGCCGCCGAGCAGGCCGTTCGGAGCGTTACCGGCGAAGCACCGCCCGTAGACGTAGAGAGCCAGGAGGACGCAGCACGCGATGCGAACGCCGCCGAATCTGCTGCATTGGCTCAGGAAGCTGCGGCTGAGGAAGCCGTGGCTCAGGGCGGGCCGCGTTTGGCTCCGGTGTCCGATCCGTCAGCTGGGCCGGATGCGGGCATGCAGGAACCATTGGCTGACTGGGATGAAGCCGGCGATACGGCGGAGCAAGCCGGCGACGGCCCGGCGGGCGACGGAGCCGATCCGTCGAGCGATCAAGGCCCTGACCAGTCGGCTCCGAGGCCGGTCTATCGGCCCGAGCTGCGCGAGTCGACCGACCTTGAGCAGGCGGCGGTCATCGTCATCGACTTCCTGCGTAACAACGCGCAGGCGATCACGCAGCGGGTTTTTCAGACCGGCGCCGGCGCGTTCGAGGCGCTGATCGGCATGTTCACCTCGCTGGCGTTCCTAGCCTTCACGCTTTTCTTGACGGCGTTCTTTTTCTTCTTCTTCAGCACCGGGTACGCGCGCGTGCTGCAGTTCGGCGAGAGCCTGATCCCCGACAAGAACCGGGAGCTGACGCTGCACCTGCTCAAGCGGTTCGACGCCGCGATCGCGGGCTTTGTCCGTGGACGACTGACGATCGCCTTCATCCAGGCGATCGTCTTCACCATCGGCTACTGGGCGATCGGCGTGCCCGCACCGATCCTGCTGGGTGTGGGCGTGGCGTTGCTGTCGATCGTGCCGTATGCGGCACTCGTCGGCATCCCGGTGTCGATCGTGCTGATCTGGATCGAAGGGCACACGGGGTTCCGAGGCGAGATCTGGTGGGTGCTCGGTGCGCCGCTGGCGTTCTACTTCGTCGGCCAGGCGCTCGATGACTACGTCTGGACCCCGCTGATCCAGGGCAAATCGACTGGGATGGACACGCCGACGATCCTCTGCGCCACGCTTGCCGGCGGCGCACTGATGGGCGTGTACGGGTTGCTGCTGGCGATCCCGCTGGCCGCGTGCCTGAAGATCTCGCTCCAGGAGCTGTTCTGGCCGCGGTTCAAGCAGTGGGCCGCGGGTGAGAAGCCGGATTTCCTGCCGCTCTCAAAGGACTGACGCCGAAGCGGAGCGTTAGTCTGCTTCGGGTCGGTAGCGGTCGGGGATCGGCAGTGTCTCGTCTGCCTGCTGCCAGACGAGCGAGTAGACGCGCCAGCCGTCATCGGTCTTGATGAGCTGTACGCTGTTGATCCCTTCGATGATCTGCGGGGCCGGCGTGGTGAACTCGCCCCGGTACGTGCTAAAGGCGTGTGCAACGGAGCCGTAGACCTCGATCACGCGGTGCAGCTGTGTCTCGGTAAAACCAGCCTCGACGAGCTGCGGCCCGATCTGATCGCGGTACTCGGCCGCCGTCATCTCTCGCGAAGCCGAGGTGCCATCTGGCTGGATCCAGTACGCCACCATGCGCCCGTCAGGATGAAAGACGCGGTCGAAGGCTCCCCAGTCGCGCTCCCGACCCACCGGGCCCGAGATCGAGTCGTACATGGCCTTGAGTGTCCGGTCGATCGCGGCTTCGTCGGCCGCGAGTGCCCGTGGGGCTTCGGCCGTATCCGCGCGGACCGCGCGTTCCGCCCGAGCGATGCCCATGCCGGTCAGCACGCTCGCCATGCCCAGAATCATGCCGACGGTCAGCTTGTTCGCCATGTTTGCACCTCCAGCGCCGATATCGATCGATGGTTTTAGCGGCGCTTCTTCTTGCGCTGCTTGAACCGCTTACCGCCGGCCGATGCCTTGGTTGAGCCTTTGCCGCCGAAGCCTGGCATGCCGCCGAGCCCAGGCATGAGCCCGCCGGCGCTGAGCTGCTTGGCCGCAGCGGCCCGATCGGCACCGGACATGGTGGCCATCTGCTTGCCCATCTTGCCGACCACACCGAACTGCTTGACCAGTTGGCTGATGCGTTCGGGCTCGCTGCCCGATCCCCTGGCGATCCGGCGACGCCGACCGGTGTTGATCACATCCGGAGACTTGCGTTCTTCTTTGGTCATTGAGTTGATGACGGCCTCGACCTTGTCGAGCTCCTTGTCATCGATATCGATGTTCTTGAGCGCTTGGCCGACACCGGGGAGCATGCCGAGCAGCTGCTTCATCGGCCCCATGCGGCGGAGCATCTTGAGCTGCTTGAGGAAGTCGTCCATGCCCATCTCGCCGCGGGCGATCTTCTGTCGCAGCGTCTCGGCTTCTTCCTCCGAGACCTCCTCCTGCGCCTTCTCGACGAGGCTGACCACATCGCCCATGCCCAGGATTCGTCCGGCCATGCGTTCGGCATGGAAGGGCTCGATCGCGTCGAGCTTCTCGCCGATACCGATGTAGCGGATCGGGGCTCCCGTGATGCGTTTGGCAGACAGCGCCGCGCCGCCGCGTGTGTCCGAGTCGAACTTGGTCAGGATCAGGCCGTCGATCGCGAGCTGCTCGTGGAAAGCCTTCGCGGAGTTGACCGCGTCCTGGCCCGTCATGGCATCGACGATCAGGAAGACGTGGTGCGGCTGGAGCGTGGCGTTGACCCGGCGCAGCTCGCCCATCAGCTCGTCGTTGACGTGGAGGCGGCCCGCGGTGTCGAGGATGAGCACGTCGGCATTGGCGCTTCGCGCGTGCTTGAGGGCATTCTGACAGACCTTGACCGCGACGCCGACCGCTTTGCCATACTCGGCGACCCGCTCCGGTTCGGCGTAGACCTCGACGGAGCCGCGGCCCTTGAACTCGGTCCTGAGCTGCTCGCCGATGGTCTGGAGCTGCTCGACGGCGGCAGGGCGCTGGAGGTCGGCCGCACACAGCACGACGTTCTTGCCCTGCTTCATGAGCATGGCCGCGAGCTTGCCGCAGGTCGTCGTCTTGCCCGAGCCCTGGAGGCCCGACATCATCACGACGGTCGGCCCGGGACTGACGCTCATGATGCCGGAGGGCGGCTGGGACGGCACGCCGGGCTGTCCCTCCGCGTCCGGGTCGCCCCCGAGCAGGCGGATCAGCCGCCGATGGACGATGCCGATGATCTCTTGGCCCGGCTTGAGGCTCTTGGTGACCTCTTGGCCGATCGCGTCCTGCAGCACCTCGTCGCAGAACGATTCGACGACATCCAGGTGGACGTCGGCATCGAGCAGCGCGGTGCGCACCTCGTCCATCGCCTCGCGGACGTTCTTCTCGGTGATCTCGGCGCGCCCGCTGAGCTTGCGGAAGACGCCGTTGAATCCCTCGGAGAGTCGGTCGAACATGGTTGTCGTCGGCGTGATGCCGTCCTGTCATCGGCCCGTGGGCCGGTCGACAGGGCTGTGACCGCAGCCGCGAAGTGTAGCGCGTCTCATGGAGCGATTCGAAGCCAGTGTTGCAGCGCATCCGCATCCCACGTATTCACGCAGCGATCGCGCGGCAGCCACCCTCTTCTGGCGGTCATGACGCCGAAGCGCAGATTGTCGAAGTCCTCGGCGGCGTGGACGTCGCAGTCGATGGCGATCAGCGCCCCGGCCTCGACGGCAGCCCGTACATGCGTGTCGCGCAGGTCGAGCCGGAGCCAGTGGCTGTTGATCTCGAGCGCGACGTCGTGCTCGACCGCCGCGGCGATGAGCTCGTCCATCGCCGGCTCGAGGCCCGATCGCCGGCCGATGATCCGGCCCGTCGGGTGGCCCAGGACGTTGACAGCCGGGTGCTCGATGGCTTTGAGCAGGCGTTTCGTCGCATCGGCGGGCTTCTGCGAGAGCGCCGCGTGCGGGCTTGCAACAACGATGTCGAGCCATTCGAGGATGTCGTCGTCGTAGTCCAGCGAGCCGTCGGCGTAGATGTCGACCTCGGACCCCGCGAGGATGCGGATGCGATCGTCGAAGCGATCGCGGGCGTCTTCGATGGCTTCGCGTTGTTCGCGGAGGCGCTCGACGCTCAGGCCGTTGGCCTGGATGCTGGACTTGCTGTGATCGGTGACGGCGATGGTGTGGAAGCCGCGAGCTATGGCGGCCTCGACCAGCTGGTCCAGCGACATCAAGCCGTCGGAAGCCGTCGTGTGTGCGTGCAGTTCGGCCTGGATGTCTTCGAGCGTGATGAGATCATCGGGCGGTGGGGTGCCGAGCTCGCCGCGGTCTTCGCGCAGCTCGGGCGGGACCCAGGGCACGCCGAGGGCCTCGAAGACAGCTGCTTCGGTTTCGCCGTGCCTGGGCTCGACATCGTCCGTACCCACGGGCGTGATGCCGTACTCGTTGAGTGAGCTTCCTATTTTCTGTGCGCGCTCACGGAGTCGTACGTTGTGGTCTTTGGATCCCGTGAAGTACATGAGCGCAGCGCCGAAGCTGGCTTCCGGAACGAGGCGGAGATCGACGCCCACGGTCTGGTCGCTGGCACCCAGAACGCCCGACCAGCGTCCGAGATCGTTGCCGACCGAGATCCTGACGGCACATTTCGTCTCACCACGCGCGAGGATATCTGTCACGCCCTGCATGGAGCAGAAGGCTTCGCGTGCGGCCTCTGGCTCCTCAGCAACGGCGAGGATATCGAGGTCGCCGATCGTCTCGGCACCTCGCCGCAGCGATCCCGCGGCCTCGGCGCGCTGCACCCCCGGCACCCGCCGCAGTTCCTCAAGTATCCGCGCAGCGATCGGCCACGCCAAGCCGATGGGGAGACGCTCGGCGGATTTCGACGCGAAGGCCATCGACTTGCGGATCTTCTCGACTGCCTTTTCACCCATACGCGGCAGGGCCAGGATCGATCCGTCCTCGATCGCGCGCGTGAGGCCATCGCGATCGGTAACGTTGAGCTGCTGCCAGAGCATCCGGACGGTCTTCGGACCCAGCCCAGGGATGTCCATGAGCCCGAGCAAGCCCGGCGGCAGTTCCGCGAGCAGCCCGTCGAGTTCCTCGATTGACCCCGTGGTGCGCTGTTCCACGATTTTCTCGGCGATGCCCTTGCCGATGCCTTCGATTGCGGTCAGCTTTTCGGCCTCTATGGATGCGAGGTTCTCGGTGAGCCCCTCGATCACCCGCGCTGCTTTCGCGTAGGCGTTGACCTTGAAGCGGTTGGCGCCGGTCAGCTCGAGCAGGCCCGCGAGTGTCTCGAACGCATCGGCGATGTCGGCGTTGAATCCCATGAGCGATCGTACGGGCGGCCGGTTCGATCAGGCATCCGTGTCAACCGATGGGTTCTTGCTGCCGTACTCCTCACGGATCTGTTTTTCGACGGCGGCGACGACGGCGTCGCGGTCGGCCTCGGGTACCAGCGTCAGGGCCGCGACCCAGCGGCGGGCTACTTCTGGTCCAGCGGGCCGGAGCAGCTCAAGGAGCATCCGGAGGTGATCGCTTGGCGACAGCCTTGCCGATGCGTCCGGCAGTGGTGGGTTTTGTTGGCTGCCCCTCGTCGGGTTTGGGTTCGATGGCTGCGTCACGTGTCTGTGTCGCTCCGGCATCGAGAGGGTCCTGCATCAGCCGCGATTCAAGCTGCTGGCAGTAGAGCTCGAGGCGGTCGAGCCGGTCGGTCAGGCGGTCGAGCATCGCCGCGATCGCCGCGAGCAGATCGGACGGATCCGCTTCAGCGAGATGGTAGCCGCGGACCTCGTCGCGGCGCATCGGGCCCTCCCCGGAGAGGAGCCACTGGGGATTGATCGAAAAGACGTTGCAGAAGGCTGTGACGAACTCGATGTTCGGTGTTGCGCCCTGCATGTACCTGCGGACGGTCTCGGGGTGGGCGTTGGTAGCCTTGGCGATCCAGCGATATGTCTTGCCGGCTGCGGCCTGCTCAAGGCGCTCGTGCAGTTCGCTTTCACCCTCGTTCGCTTGCTCGCTCATCCGATCTCCTCTCGAGGTGCGGCAGAGCGGTGCTAGTCCGATCCGCCCGCCGCAGAGCGCGGCAGAACTCACCATACGGCAGCGGGCGGCGTGTGTCAGCCGACATCCCCGAGCCCGAGCCACGCGCCGTGGGCTTTCAGCACGCGACGCCTGACGAGTTGTTCATCGTCTCGAGCGAGCCTTGGGGATCGATGCACCCACGCTTGTGCGTCCGAGCGGGCATCGGCCAGCAACGTTGCGTCACGGACGAGGTCTGCGACACGGAACGGCGGCATCCCGGACTGCCGCGACCCGAAGATCTCCCCGGGGCCGCGCAGCTCGAAGTCACGCTCGGCGATGCGGAACCCGTCGGCAGTCTCAGAAAGAACCTCAAGCCGCTGCGCACCCTCCGGCGTCGAAGGATCCGCGATCAGACAGCACCAGGATGGCTTATCCCCGCGGCCGACCCGCCCCCGGAGCTGATGCAGCTGCGCGAGCCCGAAGCGGTCGGCCTGCTCGATGACCATGCTCGTCGCGTTGGGTACATCCACGCCGACCTCGATGACGGTTGTCGCGACGAGCACGTCGATGATGCCGCGACGGAAGCGTTCCATGATGTGTTCGCGGGTGGCGCGTTTGAGCCTGCCGTGGACCGCGGCGATCCGGGTGTCCGGTAGCAGCTCGGTTTCGAGTTTCCGCACGACATCGCGAAGCCCGATGAGACCGGCCGACTCGTCGCCGTCGATCGCGGGCACCACGACGTATGCCTGCTCCTTTGCAGCGATCCGCTTTCCGAGACGGGCATAGACACCCTCCCGGCCTGCGGTGTCCACAACGTCCGTATCGATGGGCTGGCGTCCGGGCGGGAGCTCATCGATGATCGAGACATCGAGATCGCCGAAGAGCGTCAGCGACAGCGTCCGCGGGATCGGGGTGGCGGTCATGACCAGGGTGTGGGGCGTGACCGTTGGGCCGTCGTGGCCGGGATTCCCGCCGCCTTTGCCGCGCAGCGCCGCTCGCTGCTCGACGCCGAAGCGGTGCTGCTCGTCGATGATCGCAACAGCAAGGTTGTTGAACGCGACGGATTCGGTCAGGAGCGCGTGCGTGCCGATCAGGATGTCGATATCCCCGCGCACCAGGCGTGCAAGCAGGCCATCCCGGTCGGTTGGAGTCATCGCGCCAGTCAGGAGTTCGATGCGCGGGGCCTGCTGCCCGAGCGCGCCACGGATCGACTGCTCGTGCTGTTCTGCAAGGATCTCGGTCGGCGCCATCAGCGCAGCCTGGTGCCCGCTCTCGACGGCGAGCAGCATGGCCGCTAGCGCGACCATGGTCTTGCCGGAGCCGACGTCGCCCTGGATCAGCCGGTTGGTCGGCACGTCACGCGTCAGGTCGGCCGTGAGCTCGGCGAAGACCCGATTCTGGGCCCGGGTCATCTCATGGGGCAGCCGTTCGGCGATCGCCCGGTGCACTGCTGGGCTCGACCGCAGCGCGGGCGCTCGCTGGGAGTCGCGGAGCTGGTACCGCTTCATGGCGACCCCGAGCTGGAGCAAGAGCAGCTCGTCGTAGGCGAGCCGTCGCCGGGCCTCGGCGATGTCCGCCTCATCCAGCGGCTTGTGGATCCGCTTGTACGCCTCGGCGAGCGTGACAAGCTTGCGGTGGTCGCGCAGATCGTCGGGCAGGTGCTCATCGATCAGCGGTAGCGCGATCGGGAGTGTCTTGCCGGCGGCGAGCTCGATCGCACGCGACGACACGCGTTCCGATGCTGGGTACACCGGGCGAAGCCGTGCTTCGCCCTCGTCGGGTGCGTCGGCGTCGGCATCCCGGAGGATCTCAAAGCGTGGGTTGGCGATCTGGAGCGCGTTCTTGTAGCGCTTCGTCTTGCCCTGCACACGCAGCCACATGCCAGGGTGGATCCGGCCACGCAGGTATGGCGCGTTGAACCAGACAAGGTCCAGCCGGTCAGCGCCGTCGAAGAGCACCGCCTCGAAACGGGTCTTGCCGCCAAAACCGACCGGCCGGCAGGCGGTAATCTCGCCGCGGGTGGAGACAACGGCGTCTGGGATCAGCTCTGCGATGGGCGCTTCGGGCTCTTCACGCTCGTGGCGGCTTGGCAGGTGAGCGACGAGCTGGCCGACGCCGCGCAGCCCCAGCGTGGCCAGATCCTGCGCGAGCCTGGGGGTGATGCCGGGCACGTCGCTCAGCGGGGAGACCAGCGAGAGCTCGCTCACGGGTCGCCGGCCTCGCGAGTGTCATCGCCGCCTTCGCTAGCGTCTTCGGGGGGGTCGCCCGGCTGGGCCGAAGGCTGGTTGGTGGGGTCGATCTCGCGGAGGTAGTCCCAGCTGTACAACCCGGTGCGGTGACCGTCGGAGAAGTGGATGCGGATCGCGTAGTTGCCGACGAGCTCGGCATGGATCGCGGTGACCGGCTCATCGCTCGGAGAGCCTGGCAGGACCGTCAGGGGGTTCTTGGCGAGCTCGTCGCGCAGCTGCCGCTGGTCTGCGGACGGCGACATCGCGCGGAGGTAGGCGATCGGGTAGTAGCTGCCGGTGCCGTCCCGCCACCGCACCGTCAGTCCCCGGTCCTTCTTCAGATCGATGTCGGTTGGAACCTGCTCGGCCATAGACTGCGGATCGTATGGCAGGATCGCGCACAGCAGGGTCCAGATTCATTGATCGGCTGCTGGACCGGATCGAGGCCGTCGGTGCGCCGGTCTGCATCGGGCTGGACCCGGTCGTCGATCGGCTTCCTGCTGATATCCCGGGCTCGTCCGATGCCGAGCGCGTCTCGAGGTTCTGCCGGGACATCATCGATAGCACCGCCGAGTACGCCGCCGCGTTCAAGCCGCAGTCGGCCTGCTTCGAGCGGTTGGGCTCTCACGGATTCCGTGCGCTCGAGGAAACGCTGTCACACGCACGGGCGGTCGGCGTGCCGGTGATCTACGACGCCAAGCGGGGCGACATCGGGTCGACGGCCGATCACTACGCCGCTGCGGCCGTTGCGATGGGTGTCGATGCGATCACGATCAACGCCTACATGGGGCCGAGCACTGTGCAGCCCTACCTCGAGGCCGGGCTCGGTGTCTTCATCCTCATTCGGACCAGCAACCGGGACAGCGGCACGATCCAGTCGCTCCAGCTCGCTTCGGGAGGCAGCGTCAGCGACGCGATGGCCGCCATGGCGCGTTCGCTTGGCGCCGAACACCGAGGGGCAGCGGGCCTCAGCGATCTTGGCGCAGTGGTCGGGCTGACCAAGGCCGCCGAGTCGGCACACCTGCGTGAACGCATGCCCGAACAGGTCTTCCTTGTGCCGGGCTACGGTGCCCAGGGTGGTTCGCCCGAAGACCTGGAACCGCTGCTGGGTTCGGTGGGACTGCCGGGCCGAGGGGTGATCGTCAACGCGAGCCGGTCGGTGATCTACGCCGAAGAGCCACGCGATGCAGCCGCGCGTATGCGCGACGATCTCGTACAAACGATCCGCTGATCGCTCACATCGGCTTCTGATTGATCGTGACGTCGTAGACGTTCAGGAGCTTCTCCTTATCGAAGATCATCTCCTGTCGGCTCTTGCCGACGACGTCGTAGACGGGCGTAAGCTCGATGGCATCGACGGGACAGGCCTCTTCGCACATGCCGCAGAAGATGCAGCGCAGCTCGTCGATCTCGAATTTCTTGGGGTACTTCTCGCGGTCGTCCCAGGGGCTCTCGGCGGCCACGATGTGGATGCAGTTGGCCGGGCAGAGCGTCGGGCACATCATGCAGGCGACGCACTTGACGCGGCCGTCTTCGTCCCGGTTCAGCCTGTGGACACCCCGGAAGTTGCTGACCTCCATCCCCCGGTCCTCGGGATCAGCGTTCTCCCGGCGTTGTTCGGGGTACTGGATGGTCTGGCTCGTCTTGCCCTGGCCGAAACTAGTGAAGAAGTGCCGAAAGGTCGTCCCGAAGCCCTTGAAGACCTCCGGGAGGTAGACCGACTCCAGCCGATTCAGCGGCGGGACGTCAAGATCGAGGATGTCTTCGTCTCGGATGGGCATAGTCAGCGAGTATAGGAATCGGTCCGAGGGTGGCCCCCGCCTGAGCCTCGGGTTTCGCCTGTGAGAAATCGATCCGCGGGTCGCCTTTTTCCGGACATTGGCGTGTGCGGGTTTGCGAACCCGTCGCAAGGCGGGGACAATACGGCCATGGCGAAACGACGCAACGCCCCGGCCCTGTTCGAGTTGCTGCGTGCCTCCGGCACCGACGGCGGCACACCCGGGATCTCGGCCCCGCCGACCACCAGGCCCGCACCCACGCCGACGCCGACAACAACCGCCAACACAGGCCAGACCACGGATGGTTCGGAGCACCGGCCTGCAAGGGCGGCATCCGTGCCGGCCTCGGGCGAAGCCGAGGTTACGACGACCGGCAACGGCTCCAAGCTGGCGCTCAGCACGCCGAGGTTCTCCGAGCAGCGTGCCGCAGCTCCTGCCAGCGGCGCGTTGTCCACGCGGCCCGCAGGGTCGGCCGCTGCGGTGTCCACAAGCACGCCGTCCAAGATCACGCCGTCGAAGCCTGCGGCGCTCAAACCCACCACGGTGCCCGCCCCGACCAAGAGCGTCGAGGCCAAGCCCGGGTCATCGACGAAGGCTGCACCGCCATCGACGGGTGTGCCTGCTCCGGACGCGCCGCCCGGAAGCTGGAAGGAAACGATCGAACGGGTCGTCCAGATCGAGGGCAGCCGCGTAACGCTGACGATGTCGACGCTCGCGGCGGGCTTCTCGATCGG